>CADCUK010000113.1 GCA_902805865.1 uncultured Nocardioidaceae bacterium
GACCATGACGACGGCACTGCGCAGCTCCGGTGAGGACAGCTCGCGCATGTCCACGCCGTCGAGGAGCACGCGTCCGCCCAACGGGTCGTAGAACCGGGTCGCGAGCTTGGCCAGCGTGGTCTTCCCCGCGCCGGTGGTGCCGACCAGCGCGACGGTCTGCCCAGCCGGGACGGTGAGCTCCAGGCCGGGGAGCACCGGGCGCCCGGGCTCGTAGCCGAACGCCACGTGCTCGAAGTGCAACTCACCCCGTGCCGTGCCCAGCGAGCGAGGCTTCACCGGCTCGGGGACCCCGGGGCGTTCGTCGAGGACGCCGGCGAGCTTCTCCAGCGCGGCCGACGCGGACTGGAAGGTGTTGTAGAACTGCGAGATCTCCATCATCGGCTCGAAGAACTGACGCAGGTAGAGCAGGAACGCCGCGAGCACCCCGACGGTGACCTCGCCGTTGTAGGCGCGGTAGCCGCCGTACAGCAGGACCGCCGCGATCGTGATGTTGCCGATGAGCCGGATGCCGGGCATGAACCACGCGACCAGCCGGAACGCGACGAGGTTCGCGGCGCGGTACTGCTCGTTGACGTCGTCGAAGATCTCCTGGTTCCGCGGCTCGCGACGGAAGGCCTGCACCGCTCGGATCCCGCCCATCGACTCCACGAAGTGGATGATGACGAGCGCGACCTTCTCGCGGGTGAGCCGGTAGCTCTCCGCCGAAGACTTGCGGAACCAGTTCGTCAGCCAGGCGAGGAACGGGCCGCACACGAGCGCCACGAGGCCGAGCTTGACGTCGAGGAACAGCAGGATGGCCGCGGTGCCCAGCAGCGTGAGCGCGGCAGTCACGAGCCCGTCGAAGCCGGTCTCGAGCATCTCGTAGATCGCGTCGACGTCGCTGGTCTGCCGGGAGATCACCCGCCCCGAGGTGTAGTCGTCGTGGAAGGCCGGGCTGAGCGCCTGGAAGTGCCGGAAGACGCGGCTGCGGACGGTGAGGAGCACGTCCTGGCCGATCTCTCCCTGCTTGACCAGGAACCGGTTGCGCGCGACTGCCTGGACGATCGTCGCGGCGAGCAGCAGCCCGACCACGACCAGGAGCGGCTGGAGGTTGTCGCTCTCCCGGATCGGCGGGATGCCGGTGTCGATGCCTTCCTTGACGAGGTACGGGATCGACAGCCGTGCCGCGTTCTCGACGACCACGACGAGGACCAGGAGCTGGAGGGCACGCTTGTGCGGTCGGAGCAGCTGGCGCAGCAGGGTCCGGGAGGCGCTGCCCAGCCGGGCCGGGCGCTGCTCGTCGTGCTGGTCCTCGGCGTCTTTCTCGAGGACCCCACGCCACTCGCCGCTCACGCCCTGACCGCCTGGCTCAGCGCGTCGAGGTCGTCCTGGCCGCTGTCGGCTTCTGCGGCCAGCAGCTCCTTGTACGCCGGCTCGGTCGCGAGCAGCTCCCGGTGCGTCCCGACGCGGGTGATCGTGCCGTCCTGGAGCAGCGCGACCCGGTCCGCGAGCATCACCGTCGAGGCACGGTGGGCCACGACCAGCCCGGTGACGTCGACGAGCACCCGGTTGAGCGCCTCCTCGACCAGCTTCTCGGTGTGCACGTCGAGGGCGGACAGCGTGTCGTCGAGGACCAGCACCGTCGGCCGCGCCAGGACGGCCCGGGCAAGGGCGAGCCGCTGGCGCTGCCCGCCGGACAGCGACATCCCCTGCTCACCGATCCGGGTGTCGAGACCGAAGGGCAGCTCGTGCACGAACTGCGCCTGGGCGATCTCGAGCGCCTCCGCGATCTCCTCGTCGGTCGCGTCGGGACGCCCGAGCGCGAGGTTCTCCCGGGCGCTCATAGAGAACAGGGTCGGCTCCTCGAACGCGGTCGCCACCAACGAGCGCAGGTGACCGAGGCGGAGGTCGCGGACGTCGACCCCGTCGATCGTGATCCGGCCGCCGGTGACGTCCCATAGCCGCGGGACGAGCGCGGTGAGCGTGGTCTTGCCGGAGCCGGTCGCGCCGACGACCGCGACGGTCTCGCCGGGTGCGAGCTCGAGGTTCAGGTCGCGCAGCACCGGCTCGTCGGGCGCGTCGGGGAACGCGAAGTCGACGTGCTCGAAGCGGACGTGCCCGCGCGGCCGCTCGATGACGCGGTCACCACCCCGGATCGCCGGCTCGGTGTCGAAGATCTCCAGGATGCGCGCGGCCGCTGTCATCGCCTCCTGTGCCATCGCGAGGATTACGCCGAGCGACGACACCGGCCACACCAGCGACAGCAGCAGCGTGATGAACGCGACGAGCTCGCCGGGGGTCAGCGAGCCGCGGCCGACCCCGATCGCACCGAGCAGGAGGACCACGACCACGGCGCAGTTCGGGATGACCTCGAGGAACGTCCAGAAGCGCGCCGACAGCCGGACCTTCTCCAGGCTGGTCTCGCGCAGGCTCTCCGCCGCGGCGTCGTACCTCCCCGCCATGTGGTCGCTGCGACCGAACGACTTGATGACCCGGATGCCGACGGCGCCCTCCTCGGACAGGGTCGCGAGGTCGCCCTGCTCGTCCTGGACCCTGCGGGAGACCAGGACGTAGCGCTTCTCGAAGCGCATCGAGAGCAACACGATCGGTACGGCGGCCGCCGCGACCACCAGTCCGAGCGGCCAGAACATCTCGAGCAGCACCACGACCGTGACGACGACCTGCACGATGTTGATGATCAGGAACAGCATGCCGAAGCCACTGAACCGTCGGATCGCCGACAGGTCGGTGGTCACCCGGGACAGCAGCTGACCCGACTGCCAACGGCTGTGGAAGCTCATCGGCAGCAGCTGGAGCCGCTCGTAGAGGTCGTGGCGCATCGCGGTCTCGACGCCCAGCACTGCGCCGGACTGGACCCACCGTCGCAACCAGATCAGGAACGCCTCGAGCACCCCGAGGGCGAGCGCGAGCAGGCCGAGCGGCAGCAGCGCGCTGCTGTCGTGGTCGCGGATCGGTCCGTCGATGAGGGCCTTGGTGACCAGCGGGATCGCGATCATGAGTGCGACGCCACCGAGGGCGGCGAACATCATCAGCGCCAGCGACCAGACGTGGGGACGCAGGTAGCCACGGAGACGCCACAACGAGTGCACCCCTGCGGGTGGATCGTCGTGCGGCCCGGGTGCGGAGTCAGGGTGCGAAGACATGTGCGCCCCACGGTAATTGGAGACACCAACAGATTCGACCCTGGCCCCTGCCAGTCACCGCAGCGTCAGCCCGAGTAGGTGATCCTCACCGCGTCGCTGACCGGGAGCGACTGGCAGGCCAGCCGGATCCCGTCCTCGAGGTCGTCATCGTCGAGCACGTCGTTGTTCTTCATCACGACCTCGCCGTCGGTGACCAGGCAGGCGCAGGCGGAGCAGTTGCCCTCGCGGCAGGAGTACGGCGCCTTCAGCCCCTTGCTCAGCAGGAAGTCGAGGAGCGGCTTGTCCGGGGCCCAGTCGTCGAACGAGAACGGCTCCCCGTCCAGGTCGCCCTCGACCGACGCGGGAGCGATCCGCAGCGGCGTGCCGGGGGCGTCCTCGTCGCTCGCCTCGGTCTCGGCCGCCTCGATCTCACCGCTCACGTCGTCGGCCAGGTCGCCGAAGGGGTTGCCGCCCAGCGAGATGAACTTCTCCTGGTGGCGGCGCTCGCGTGGGAACCCGAGCGCCTTGAGCGCTTCGACGACGCCGCTCATGAACGGACCGGGCCCGCAGACGAACGCGTCACGGTCGGTGAAGCTGGCCGCGAGGGCCTTCATGTGCTCGGAGGTCGGGAGGCCCTGGACGCTCTCCAGCCAGTGCACGACGACGAACCGGTCCGGGTGCTTGTCCGCGAGCTCGGCCAGCTCCTGGGCGAAGATCACCGATGCCTCGTCGCGGTTGGCGTAGACGAGGAGGACCTTGCCGTTGCCCTGCGAGAGCGCCGCCTTCGCGATCGAGATGACCGGCGTGATCCCGCTGCCCCCCGCGAACAGGAGCAGGTCGGCGTCGAGGTCAGCGGGGGTGAAGATGCCGCTCGGTGGCAGGACGGTCAGCGTCTGCCCCGGTTGCACGTTGTCGCAGATCCAGTTCGAGCCGTAGCCCTCCACGGTGCGCTTCACGGTGATCTTGAGCAGGTCGGACTCGTGCGGTGTGCTCGACAGCGAGTAGCACCGGGCCACGGTGCCGGTGCGGTCGCTGGGCACGGCCACGGTCAGGAACTGTCCCGGCCGGTACGGCACCGGCTCGTCGGCCTCCAGGACGAGCGACCGCGCGTCACCGGTCTCCTCGACCACGTCGACCACGGTGAGCTTCATCGGCCCGTTCGGGGCGTCAGTCAACGGTGCCCCCCAGCTCGATCGCCCCGTCGCGCACCGCCGCCCGGATGCTGTCCTGGAGCCGCCCGCAGGCGCGTTGCGGCCGCAGGTCGCCCTCGGCGCGGGCCCGGGCGAACTCCGCGCACGCCGACACGGCCTCCGCGCTCCACTGGATGCTGGTGTGGAACTCGCTCTGCTTGCGCACCTGCACCGTGGCGAGACAGTCCAGGCAGGCCACCTCCACGAGGTGGCCCTCCAGGTAGCGTCGCCGGTCCTCGAGGGTCTCGGGGTCCAGCGGCGCGAAGGAGACCATCAGACGCCACCGGGCATGTTCGGGGCCGGGGTGGTCTCGAGACGGGCTCCTTCGTCGCCCTCCTCGACCACCGGAGCCTCCTCGGAGGCGTGGCCGTGACCGTGGCCGTGGCCGCCGTACTGCTCGTCCTCCTCCATCCGCCGCCGGAGGTTCTCCTCGACCTCCTTCTGCCAGTTCTCGTTCGCATGGGTGGTGTCCACCTCGAACTCGAACCGCTGGGTCATCTCGGGGGTGATGTCGACGACGTCGACGTAGAACTGCTCGTACCAGCGGCGCAGCTGGTAGACCGGGCCGTCCTCCTCGCACAGCAGCGGGTTCTGGATCGGCGACTTGTTCTTCCAGATCTCCACGTCCTGGAGGAACCCCTCACCGAAGAGCTTGCTGTACTTCTTCGCGATCTTGAGGTTGTCCTCGTCCGACAGGCCGTCGATCTTCTTGACGGTCAGGCCGTACTGCAGCCGGAACGAGTTGTTGCTCGTCGGGTAGTGGCAGTTGATGAGGATGACCTCGATCTCGAAGCCCTTGTAGGTCGTGGTCAGCGGATTGATCATGTACGACGGCCCGAAGTAGCTGGCCTCCGACTTCAGGAGCAGGTCCTCGTCGCCGTACCCCTTGCCGGCCATGTCGGGCCGGCCGGTCGAGTTCATGTACTGCGAGGCGACGTGGCCCTCGAAGACGTTCTTGAAGTACTTCGGGTAGGCGTAGTGGATGTAGAAGAAGTGCGCCATGTCCACGACGTTGTCGATGATCTCGCGTGCGTGGGCGTTGGGGATGTCGAGCGTCTCCCACGTCCAGTCGGTCCAGTCGTCGGAGAACGCCGCCTCGACCCGGGGGATCATCTGGTCCTCGATCGGGCCGTTGCCCTCGGCGTCGTGCCAGACGAACAGCTGCTTGTTCTCCTCCATCGCGGTCCAGGTGCGGGTCCGGGCCCGCAGCGGGATCCGCTTCGCGTACGGGATCGCCTTGCACTTGCCGTCGCCGCCCCAGCGCCAGTCGTGGAACGGGCAGGCGATCTCGTCGCCCTTCACGGTGCCCTGGGTCAGGTCGCCCCCCATGTGACGGCAGTAGCCGTCCAGCACGTTGAGCTTGCCGGAGGAGTCCGCCCAGACCACGAGCTTGGTGTCGAAGGCCTCGACGGAGTGCGGCTCACCGTCGCGGAAGGAGTCGGCGAGGCCGAGGCAGTGCCACCCCCGGGCGAACCGCTCGGGCGGGGTGCCGCGGTCGATGAGACGTGAGTCGACCTTGTCCTGGGTCATGACTGGATCCTTCCCCTCGTGACTAGAACACGTTACAGTTTTGCGCGGCGGAAGGCCAGCACCGGATGCCGAAGTCGACCACGAGGAGACGGTAATGCGCATCGCCCTGACACGGGAGCAGGAACGGCTGCGGAGCGAGCTGCGCGAGTACTTCGCCGCCCTCGTCACCCCGGAGGTCCGCGCAGCGCTGTCCGCAAGCACCGGCGAGTTCGGGGACACCGAGAGCTACAAGAGCGTGATCCGCCAGCTCGGGCAGGACGGCTGGCTCGGGATCGGGTGGCCCCAGGAGTGGGGCGGCCAGGACCGCTCGATGGTCGACCAGCTGATCTTCTCCGACGCCGCTGCGGTCGCGGGCGTCCCGGTCCCCTACCTCACGCTCAACACGGTGGGGCCGACGATCATGCGCTACGGCACGGCGGAGCAGAAGGAGCAGATGCTCCCGGCGATCCTCAAGGGCGAGCTGCACTTCTCGATCGGCTACTCCGAGCCGGACTCCGGAACGGACCTCGCCTCGCTCAAGACCCGCGCCCGGCGCGAGGGCGACGAGTGGGTCATCAACGGGCAGAAGATGTGGACCTCGCTGATCCAGTACGCCGACTGGATCTGGCTGGCCTGCCGGACCGACCCGGACCTCCCCCGCCACAAGGGCCTGTCGATGATCCTCGTGCCGGCCGATGCCGAGGGGTTCTCGTACACCCCGGTGCACACGGTGGCCGGTGTCTCGACCTCGGCGACGTACTACGAGAACGTCCGGGTGCCGCTCGACAACCTCGTCGGCGAGCTCAACGGCGGCTGGTCGCTGATGACCAACCAGCTCAACCACGAGCGGGTCGCGCTGACCTCCGCCGCTCCCCTGCAGCACTCGATCGCCCAGGTCCGCGAGTGGGCCCAGCAGACGAAGAACCCCGACGGCTCGCGCGTGATCGACTCCGAGTGGGTGCAGATCGCGCTGGGCCGGGCGCACGCGCGCGCCGAGATGCTGGCGCTGATGAACTGGAAGATCGCGGCGTCGGCCGGCGCCGACCTCAGCCCGGCCGATGCGTCGGCCACCAAGGTCTACGGCTCCGAGACGGCCACCGAGGTGTACCGGGCCCTCATGGAGGTCGTCGGGCCGAACTCGATCGTGCACGCGGACTCCCCCGCCGCCGTCCTGCGCGGTCGCCTGGAGCGGTACTACCGCTCCTCGCTGGTCATGACGTTCGGCGGCGGCACCAACGAGATCCAGCGGGACATCATCGGGATGGTCGGCCTCGGTCTGCCCCCGGCCAAGCGCTGAACCTCGCTCCTCAACCACCGGAGAGACACATGGACTTCACCCCGACACCCGGCCAGGTCGACGCCGGTGAGCTGGCCCGGCAGATCCTCGGCGACCGCTGCACCCCGGCGCGGCTGGCCGAGGTCGAGAGCGGTGGCAGCCGCTTCGACCGCGACCTGTGGCGTGAGCTGGCCGCCGCCGGCCTCACGGGTCTGCCGCTTCCCGAGGCGTACGGCGGCGCAGGTCTCGGCCTGCTCGAGCTGGTGACGCTCCTCGAGGAGGCCGGCAAGGTCGTCGCGCCGCTCCCGCTCGCCGCCCACGCCGTGGCCGGGATGGCACTCGCCCGGTTCGGCGGCGACGACGTCAAGCAGCAGTGGCTCCCCGCAGCGGTGACCGGTGAGGCCGTGCTGACCGCGGCGCTCGCGGAGGACCGGGCCGCCTTCCCCGAGGTGCCGTCGACGTCGGCCACCCGCTCCGGCGAAGTCTGGGTGCTCACCGGGTCGAAGACCGCCGTACCGGCCGGGACCGAGGCTGCGCTCTTCCTGGTGCCGGCGAGCACCGACGACGGCACCGCGGTCTTCCTCGTGCGGCCGGACGACGCGGGAGTGTCGGTCACGGGTCAGCTGCTCAGCGGCACCGAGCAAGTCGCCCGGCTCGAGCTCGACGGCGTGCAGGTCGACGCCTCGAGGCGACTCGGCGGCGCGGACGCGGCGACCTGGCTGGCCCAGCACCTGGCCGTCGCGCTGTCCGCAGAGCAGACCGGGGTCTGCGAGGGGGCCTTGCGCCTCACGGCGGAGTACGCCCGCACCCGTGAGCAGTTCGGTCGGCCGATCGGGACGTTCCAGGCGGTGTCGCAGCGGCTCGCCGACGGCTACATCGACGTACAGGGCCTGCGGCTCACCGTGACCCAGGCCGCCTGGCGGCTCGCGGAGGAGCTGCCGGCCGAGGTGGAGGTCGCGACGGCCGTGCTGTGGGCCGCCGACACCGGGCACCGGTTGGCCCACACCACCGTGCACGTCCACGGCGGTGTGGGCATCGACCTCGACGGGGCCGCGCACCGGTACTTCACGGCGGCCAAGCGCCTCGAGCTGGCGCTCGGTGGCACGACGCTCCAGGCGCGCGCCGTCGGCCGCGCCCTGGCCGCCGAGCCGGTCTGAGCGGAGCCCCGTCAGCGGGTGATCTTCCAGCTCCGCTTGGCCGGAGTGGCGTCCACCTTGCCCATCGGGTCGGTCGCCTTGACGGCGAAGGTGTGCGCCCCGCGGCTGAGCCTCGCGTAGCTGACCGTCCCCGTCGAGCAGTCCTTCCAGCGGACGGTGTCGAGCTTGCACTTGAAGCTCGACCCCGCCTCGGTGGAGGTGAACGTGAACGTCGCGCTCGTCCTGCGGGTCTTCGCCGGCGGACCCGACGCGATCGTCGTGTCCGGTGGCGGGTTGACCGTCCAGGTGTAGGACGCCGGGGTGCTGTCCTCGACCTTCGCCTGGCTCACGGCCTTGACCTCGAAGGTGTGCGGCCCGTCGGGCAGGTCCTTGTAGCTCAACGGCGGGACGCAGGCGCTCCACGCGCCGCCGTCCAGCCTGCACTGGAAGGTCGAGTACTGCTTGCTCGACGAGAACTCGAACGTCGCGGACCTGGTGCCGGAGTCCTTCGCAGGCTGCCTGTCGAGCATGGTCTGCGGAGGGGTGGTGTCCGGCGGGCTGGAGACCTTGAACGTCTGCTCGGCCCCGCACTTCCGGCCGCTGCCGTCGTTCGGGGTGAAGCACATCCGCCAGTACCACTGGGTGTCCGGGCTGAACTGCAGGGCCCAGGACTGCTGGATGTCCGGGCCGAGGTTCTGGATGTCGGCTGCGGTGATCTGCCCACCGCCGATCACGTACTCGTATCCGTTCGACTGGTCGTCGTCGATCTGGATCTCGGTGGTGCCGGGCTTCCCCGTGGTGAAGATCCAGCCGACGAGGTTCGCACCGGCCTCCTCGCCCGGACGGTTCGGATCGCAGCAGGTGGGGTTCTGGATCGACGGTGCCGGGTAGCTGACCGCCGGGGGAACGGTCGGGGTCGTGCCCTTCACGTAGACCGGCGCCTTCGGGTAGCCCCAGGGGCTGGCATTGCCGTCGATGAACCAGACACCGGCCTGGATGCAGCTCTTGCACGGGTTGCCGTTGATGCCGTCGAGCGGCTGCGTCGACTTGACCGGGATCCAGATCTCGTACATGACCCCGATCGCTGTCGGCCACGCGGCGGTGCCGTCACTGGGGTCGAAGCTCAGGCCGCCCTGCGACCCTCTGCCAGGCTGCTGCGGGCACCCCTGGCTGGGGCTGAACCGACTCATCTCCTTGTTGTCGTTGAGATTGTCGTGCCAGCAGATCACCTGGTTCTCGCCACTGATGGCGAGCTGGGTGCCCGGCGGGAGGAACTCCTCGATGTGGACGTAGGCGCCGCCGCAGCCGCCCGTCACTCCCCAACCGATCTTCGTGTAGTAGACCGGCTGCGTCGTGGTGGGGGTGTTGCCGATGTCGCCGAACCACCCGACCCAGGAACGGCCGAGCATCGCGGGCGTCCCCCACACGCAGTCGATGGTCTGGCCCATGTCGACGCCGCTCTCGTACCACTGCTCGGTTGCCATGGCCCGGAGGCGCTGGGGCAGGTCGCCCTCGTCGTACTCCCGCTGGGGTCCCTTGGTCGCCTGCTCGACGCCGAGCGAAGGGTCGGCGCCCTTGAGCTCCGGAGCTCCGGTCGCCGACACCGACGGCCCGTCGTTGGTCTGGGCACCGGCGCCTGAGCCGGCGACGGAGAGAAAGGCTGCGACGGCCACGACGGCGGTCGCGATACGGGTCGCTCGCCGGAAGCGACGGTTGTTCTGCATGGCTGCTCCTGCTGGGCTCTGCGCGTCTCGACGGGCGAGCGTAGCGACGGGCTCGTGCGGCACGCGCGTTCTTTTCGGCCTCCTGGAGACATCGGGGACCGAAGTCCCAGCAGGACGAGGCGAAGGTCGACCAACTCCGGTATGCATCTCCCATGACCACCGTGCGAGAGCTGCTGGCACGCCGCGCCGGGGACGACCGACCCGGGCTGCTGTTCGAGGACCGGCGCTGGTCCTGGCGCGAGCACGTGGCCGACGCCGCGGCGCTGGCGACCGGGCTCGGGACCCGGTGCGGCGCGGACCGGCCACGCCACGTCGGCGCGCTGCTCGACAACGTCCCGGAGATGACGCAGCTGATCTCGGCCGCCGGGCTCGGTGGCTTCACCCTCGTGGGGCTCAACACCACCCGCCGTGGCGACGGTCTTGCCGGGGACGTCCGCCGGTCCGACTGCCAGGTCGTCGTGACCGAGCCCGCCCACCGCCACCTGCTGGACGACCTGGACCTCGGCGACGTCACGGTCCTCGACGTGTCGTCCCCCGAGTGGCGTCAGCTGGTCAGCGCGCACCAGGCGGCCTCATGGCCCGAGACGGAGCCTGCCGCGGACGACCTGATGATGCTGATCTTCACCTCGGGCACGAGCGGCGACCCGAAGGCGGTGCGCATCACGCACGAGAAGGTGGCGTTCCCCGGCGAGATGCTCGCCGACCGGTTCGGCCTGGGGCCGGACGACGTCTGCTACCTGTCGATGCCGCTGTTCCACTCCAACGCCGTGATGGCGGGGTACGCGCCCGCCCTCGCGGCTGGTGCCACGATCGCCCTCGCCCGGCGGTTCAGCGCCTCGGCGTTCCTCCCCGACGTCCGTCGCTACCGGGCGACCTACGCGAACTACGTCGGAAAGCCGCTGACCTACGTGCTGGCGACGCCCGAGCAGCCGGACGACGCGGACAACCCGTTGCGGGTCGTCTTCGGCAACGAGGCCGCGGACCGCGACATCGAGGCGTTCGGCCGACGGTTCGGGTGCGTGGTGGTCGACTCCTACTCGTCCACCGAGAACGCCGTCATCGTGCAACGCACCCCGGACATGCCTCCCGGTGCGCTCGGCCGGCCACTGCCGGGGGTCGAGGTCCTCGACCCAGGCACCGGTGCCGAGGTGCCGGTCGCCCGCCGCGACGACCAGGGCAGGCTGCTCAACGGCGACGAGGCGATCGGCGAGCTCGTGAACACGTCAGGGGCCGGCTTCTTCGCCGGCTACTACAACGACCCCGATGCCGACGCGGAGCGGATGCGTGGCGGGATGTACTGGTCCGGGGACCTTGCCTTCCGTGACGCCGACGGCTTCGTGTACTTCGCGGGACGGTCCGCCGAGTGGCTGCGGGTCGACGGCGAGAACCTCGCGGTCACGCCAATCGAGCAGATCCTGCACCGCCATCCCGACGTGCTCCAGGCCGCGGTCTACGCGGTTCCCGACGACTCCGGCGTCGGCGACCAGGTGATGGCAGCGTTGGTGCTCCGCGACGGTCGAGAGTTCGACGCGGCGGGATTCGAGGCCTTCCTCGGCGCGCAGAGCGACCTCGGCGCCAAGTCCCGTCCCCGGCACGTGCGGGTGGCGTCCCGGCTGCCGCAGACCCCGACGAACAAGGTCCTCAAGCGCGCGCTCAAGGGCGACGGCGTCGACGGTCACCCCGACCCGGTGTGGTCGCGCGCGGAGCGCGGGACGTCGTACACGCTGGTGAGCGGGGGCTAGAGCTCGAGCTCGCGCACCACGGAGTCGACGACCGCGACCAGGTCTCCGCCGCTGCTGTCGGCGACCCGCCTCTGACGTTGGTACGACGCGCCGTGCTGAGGGATCTCCGCCACCGCGGCGAGCTCGTCGGCGCACCCGAGCCGCTCGGCCACCGGAGCCAGCCGCTCAAGGAGGTCGGTGAGGTCGTCCATCAGCAACCGCTCGTTGCTGTCGGCGTCGACGATGATCCAGGCGTCCAACCCGTACCGGGCGGCCCGCCACTTGTTCTCCTGGACATCCCAGGGCGCGAGGCTCGGGAGCCGCTCCCCGGCCATCAGCCGCTCCTCGAGGTCGACGACCAGGCAGTGGGTCAGCGCAACGATCGCCCCGAGCTCGCGGGTCGTCGGGATCCCGTCGCAGACCCGGATCTCCAGGGTGCCGAGCTTCGGGGAGGGGCGGATGTCCCACCGGATCTCGTCGATGTTCTCGATGACGCCGGTCTTCAGCTGCGAGGCCACGTACGCCTCGTACTCGCGCCAGGTCTGGAACTGGAACGGCAGACCCGCCGTCGGCAGCTGCTGGAACATCATCGCGCGGTTGCTGGCGTAGCCGGTGTCGACGCCGGCCCAGATGGGGCTCGAGGCGGACAGGGCCTGGAGGTGCGGGTACTGGTTGAGCAGCGCGCTCAGCACCGGCATGACGTGGTCGGTGTGCCGGAGCCCGACGTGCACATGCACGCCCCAGATGAGCATCTGACGTCCCCACCACTGGGTGCGGGAGATCAGCTCCTCGTATCGCGGCCCCGGGGTGAGCAGCTGCTCGTCCCACTGCGCGAAGGGATGGGTGCCGGCGGCGAAGAGGTCGACACCGAGGTCGTCCGCCGCCTTGCGGAGCGGGTCGATGGTGGTTCTCAGGTCGTCGATGGCCTCCTTGACGGTGCCGCAGACTCCAGTGACGACCTCGACGGTGTTGCGCAGCAGCTCCTTGTGCAGCCGCGGGCTGCCGCCCTCGACGCCGGTGCGCTCGCCGACCTTGGCGAAGAGGTCCGAGGCGGCGTTGACGAGGTCACGCGACTGGCGGTCGACGAGGGCGAACTCCCACTCGACGCCGAGGGAAGGACCGTCCGAAGCCGCGAAGTGCACGCCCGGACCGGCCCCGCTGCTGGGGCCGCCCGTCCTGCTGCCGTTGCTCACGCGGGGATCGTTCCACATCCGGTCCGTCCCCAACCCCGCCGCCGACCCGGCACCTCCTGCCCGGTGATGTGGGCCGACCCGGCGCGTCCTGCCCGGTGATGTGGGCCGACCCGGCGCGTCCTGTCATGCTCCGCCTCGTGGAGATTGACATCCGCGTCATCAGATCCGACGACTGGGCTGTGTGGCGGACCTTGCGGCTCGAGGCGCTCGAGGAAGCTCCCTACGCCTTCGGGTCGCGGCTCGCGGATTGGCAGCGCGCGGACGAGAGCCGTTGGCGCAGCCGACTCGAGTTGGAGGGCAGCCACAGCGTGATGGCGTTCATGGATGCACGGCCGGTGGGGATGGCGAGCGGCGTGCCGGGTGACGCGGCCGGTGAGGCGCAGGTGATCTCCATGTACGTCGCTGCTGGTGCCCGCGGCACAGGTGTCAGCGAGGCGCTGCTCGACGCCGTAGCGGCGTGGGCGGTTGACCGTGGGTATCGCACCCTCTGCCTCGACGTCCGCGCGGACAACGCTCGGGCCCGGAGGGTGTACGAGCGCAACGGTTTCGCGGTGACCGGAGAGGTTCAGAGGTCAACCTCTGACGAGCCGCTCGAACTCCGGATGTGCAGGTCCCTCCGGCACCCCTGAGACCGGGCTGGTCGCGCCGGCTCGACCCCTGCGGCCGGCCAGGACGCGCCGGCTCGACCCCTGCGACCGGCCAGGACGCGCCGGCTCGGCGGGTCAGGCGGAGCGGATCTTCTCGAGCCGCGCGACGGAGTCCTCGAAGCCGGACACCAGCTCGGCCATCACCTCGGCCACCGGGCGTACGGCGTTCATCGACCCGACGATCTGGCCGACCGGCATCGAGACGACGTCGGGGTCGCCGTGCGCGTTCATCCGGCTGTGGGCGTCCGAGACGAGCAGGTTCTGCAGCGGCATCGGCAGCGGCTCGGGGGCACCCTCCTCGGCCCAGGCGTCGGTCCACTTCGTCTTGAGCAGCCGGGCCGGCTTGCCGGTGTAGACCCGGGCCCGGACGGTGTCGGAGCTCGTCGCCCGGAGGAACGCCTCGGTCATCCCCTTGTTCGTGTTGAGGTTCTGGTACTCCTCGGTCGTCAGCCACACCGACCCGGTCCACACGCCCTCGGCGCCGAGCGCCAACGAAGCGGCGACCTGCCGGCCGGTCCCGATCCCGCCGGCCCCGAGGACCGGGACGTCCGGACCGACCGCGTCGACGATCTCCGGGGTGAGCACCATGCTGGCGATCTCGCCGGTGTGCCCACCGGCCTCGTAGCCCTGCGCGACGATGATGTCGACGCCGTTGCGGACGTGCGACGCCGCGTGCTTCGCGGCGCCGGCCAGGGCCGCGACCTTCACCCCGGCGGCGTGCGCCTGCTCGATCACGTCGACCGGAGGCGACCCCAGCGCGTTCGCGATCAGCACCGGCCGGTGCCCGCCGTTCAGCGCGATGTCGACGTGGCTCCGCGCCACCGAGTGCAACCAGCCGAGGACGCCCTCGCGCTCGCCGCCCTCGGGCAGCGGCGGCACCCCGAGCTTGCGCAACGTCTCCTCGACGAAGCTCTTGTGGCCCTCGGGGATCATCGTGCCGAGGTCGATCGAGGTGCCCTCCGTGGGCATCTTCATCGGCATCACGACGTCCACGCCGTACGGCTTGCCGTCGGTGTTCTCGTCCATCCAGGTCAGGGTCTGCTCGAGCTCCTCCGGGTCGTTGAACCGGACGCAGCCCAGGACGCCGAGGCCACCGGCCCGGGAGACCGCGGCCGCGACGTGCTCGGACGGGGTGAACGCGAAGATCGGGTGCTCGATCCCGAACTCGTCACACAGCGACGTACGCACCTCAGACCCCCACGCCCTGGGTGGCGAGCTCCTTGGCCTTCGGGTAGTTCGCCTTGCCGGTGGCGCTCCGCGGGATCTCGGGGACGTAGGTGACCGACCGCGGCAGCTTGTAGCCCGACAGCTGTGACCGCAGGAACGTCCGCAGCTCCTCGACGGTCGGGTGGTTCTCGCCGCGGGGCTGGATGACCGCGGAGACGGCCTGGCCGTAGTTCTCGTCGGTGAGTCCGACCACCAGGACGTCGTACACGTCGGGGTGGGCCTTGAGCGCCATCTCCACCTCCTCGGGGTAGACCTTCTCTCCGCCGGTGTTGATGCAGTTCGAGCCGCGGCCCAGCAGCGTGACCTTGTTGTCGGCCTCGATGCGGGCGAAGTCACCGGGGACGGAGTAGCGCGCGTCGCCGAGCTGGATGAACGTCTTGGCCGACTTCTCCGGGTCCTTGTAGTAGCCGACCGGGACCGAGCCGGTGCGGGCCAGCCGGCCCACGGCTCCGACGTTCGTGGCGAGGTCGAGGATCTCGTTGCCTTCTCCGAGGACCACGGACTCGGGGCCGAGACTCACCACGCAGCCCTCGCCCTTGATGTTCTCGGCGTCCTGCAGCCCGGTGCCCTGGAAGCCGGTCTCCGAGGCGCCGACGGAGTCGGTGAAGAACGCGTTGGGGAACGTGGCCATCCAGCGCTCCTTGACCGGTCGGCTGAAGATCGCGGCGCTGCTGGCGACCGCCACGAGCGAGGAGCCGTCGTAGTCGCCGTTGGCGTAGGCCTCGATCAGGGGCCGCGCCATCGCGTCGCCGGTCATGAAGATGAGCTGTACGCCGTTGGCGTCGATGGTCCGCCAGACCTCGTCGGGGTCGAACTTCGGCGCGAGGATCGTCAGGTGCCCGGCGAACAGGTGCATGAGCATGGCCGCCTGCGCCCCGCCGTGCATGAGCGGGCTCAACGGGAACGTGACCATCGGGTCGGTCTCGACGGCCTTCTTCGACTGGTCGTACTCCTCGAGCCGCTCCGCGGTCATGAAGTCGATGCCGCCGCCGAGCACCCGCCAGAAGTCCTCGTGGCGCCACATGACGCCCTTGGGGAAGCCGGTCGTGCCGCCGGTGTAGAGGATGTAGAGGTCGTCGGGACTCCGCTCGCCGAAGTCGCGCTCGGCGCTCTGTCCCGACAGCGCCTCGTCCCAGGTCACGCCGCCGAACGAGCCGAGGTCCGAGGTGTCGTCGGGGGCGGTCGGGTCGGGCATCGCCACGATCGTCTCGAGAGCGCTGTGCTTCGGCGCCGTGGCCGCGACCAGTGGCGCGTAGGTGCGCTCGTGCAGCAGCGCCACGATGTCGGAGTTGTCGAAGAGGTAGTTGAGCTCGGCCTCGACGTACCGGTAGTTGACGTTGATCGCGACCGCGCGGATCTTGAACACCGCCAGCAGGGCCACCACGTGCTCGACGCTGTTCTTCGCGTAGATGCCCACGTGGTCCCCGGGACCGACGCCGCGAGCGGCCAGGAAGTGCGCGAGCTGGTTGGCTGAGCCCTCCAGCTCGGCGTAGGTCACCTTGCGTTCGCCGACCTGGATCACGGGGCGGTCCGGGACCACGTCGACGGCGTGCTCGAAGAGATCTGCGATGTTCAGGGCCACGCCGTCAGACTAGAACACGTTCTCGTTTCTGACTAGAGTCGCACCCATGACCGAGCAGCCGCACGCCCTTGTCGAGAAGACCGGCCACACGCTGGTCGTCACCATGAACCGCCCCGAGAAGCGCAACGCCTTGTCCGGCGACATGCTCGCGATCATGAGCGACGCCTGGGACCAGGTGAACAGCGACGACGACATCCGGGTCGCGATCCTCACCGGGGCCGGCGGGGCGTTCTGCGCGGGAGCCGATCTGTCCGCGATGACGAAGAGCCACCCCAGCGACAGCTTCGAGAGCGGCAGCTTCGACCCCTCGGTGATCAAGTCGCTGCTCAAGGGGTTCCGGCTGACCAAGCCGCTCATCGCAGCCGTCGAGGGGCCGGCGATCGCCGGTGGCACCGAGATCCTCCAGGGCACCGACATCCGGGTCGCGGGCGAGAGCGCCCGGTTCGGCGTCTCGGAGGTCAAGTGGGGGCTCTACCCGCTGGGCGGCTCGGCGGTCCGGCTGCCGCGCCAGATCCCCTACACGGTGGCGGCGGACCTGCTCCTCACCGGCCGGCACGTCAAGGCGCCGGAGGCCAAGGAGCTCGGTCTGATCGGGTACGTCGTGCCCGACGGCACTGCTCTGGAGAAGGCGCACGAGATCGCCGCGACGATCGCCGCCAACGGGCCGCTGGCCGTCCAGGCGGTGCTGCGGACGATCCGGGACTCCGAGGGGCTGCACGAGAACGATGCCTGGAAGGCCGACGCGGAGGTCGGCGCCGCGGTGTTCGCCAGCGCCGACGCCAAGGAGGGCCCCAAGGCGTTCATGGAGAAGCGGCCCCCGAAGTTCGAGGGCCGCTGACGGTTCGCTGACGTAGGTCGTGCGGGTGACCGAGCGCCGGAGCGCTCGCTCACCCGCACGACCCCCGGCTCAGGACCAGTAGACGACGACGCCGTCGCCGATCTGCACCTGGTCGTACAGGGAAGCGATCGCGTCGTAGTCACGGATGTTCACGCAGCCGTGGGAGGCGCCGTTGTAGCCGGTCGCCGCGAAGTCGGGCGAGTAGTGCACCGCCTGTCCCCCGCTGAAGAACATCGCGAACGGCATCGAGGTCTCGTAGAGCGACGACACGTGGTCGCGGCTCTTGGAGAACACCGAGAACTGGCCCTCTCGGGTGAAGTACCCGTTGCCGCCGAAGCGTGCGTCGAGCGACATCTGGACCTCGCCGTCGACCACCCAGCGCAGGCTGCTGCTGGACTTGTCGACGCAGAGCACGCGACCGGTCAGGCACCGCGGGTCGAGAGGAGC
Source organism: uncultured Nocardioidaceae bacterium (assembly GCA_902805865.1). Lineage (GTDB taxonomy): Bacteria > Actinomycetota > Actinomycetes > Propionibacteriales > Nocardioidaceae > Marmoricola_A. The sequence continues at coordinate 17,613 of CADCUK010000113.1, forward strand.
GCCGTCGGCGGCGTCCACGACCACCGGCTCGGGCTCGACGTTGTTGAGCTCGTCGGCGGTGGGCTCGTAGCTCATCTCCACGAGGCGGTCCAGCGTCCGCTGGTCCACCGCGCCGGTGACAGGGAAGCCGCGCTTCTCCTGGAAGCCGGCGACGGCCTCCTCGGTCTGGTCGCCGTAGAAGTCCGTGACATCGCCGTAGAACCACTCGATCTGACGCAGCCGGGCCTGGATCTTCCGGACCTCGGGTCCTTCGTCGCCGGGACCGTAGAGCGTCGGGCCGGGCACCAGCTCGGGCTCGGGCTCCTCGACCGGCTCGGGAAGGCTCTTGATCACGACCGGACGCTCGAGGCGCATCGGGCGGACGATCTGGTCGAGCTTGCGCTCCGTCGTCTGCTTCTGGGCGGCGGCGGTCCTGAGCGCCGGCGCGTCGTCGTCCGACGATCCGCAACCGGCGAGTGCTGTGACGGCGAGGAGCATCGCGGTGGCGGCGGCAGCTCGGCTTGTCTTCATGGTGTTTCCCCTTGTGTGGTCTGACGACTCTAAGACGCCTCCACGTCCCCAGAGGTTGCACGGCGCGCCGCATTGCCTGCAAGAGGGCATACGTCCCGCCGCAGCTGGGCGGAGACCTAGGCTCTCGGGATGGCCCGGTACTTCGACGTCCACCCCGACAACCCCCAGCCGCGCAGCATCGCCCAGGTGGTCGCGCTGCTCCGCGACGACGCGGTCATCGCCTACCCGACCGACTCGTCGTACGCGTTGGGCTGCCGCCTGGACAACCCGCAAGGAGCCGACCGGATCCGCAAGATCAGGAACCTCGACGAGCGGCACCACTTCACGCTCGTCTGCGCCGACTTCGCCCAGCTCGGCCAGCTGGTCCACCTCGACAACGCACCGTTCCGGGCCGTGCGGGCCGTGACCCCAGGTCCCTACACGTTCATCCTGCCGGCCACCAAGGAGGTCCCGCGCAGGTTGGCGCACCCGAAGAAGAAGACCGTCGGTGTGCGCATCCCGGACCACCCGGTCGTCAAGGCGCTGCTGGAGGAGCTCGGCGAGCCGATGCTCTCGAGCACCCTGCTGCTGCCCGGCGCGGAGCAGCCGATGACCGACGGCTGGCAGATCAAGGAGGAGCTCGACCACGTCGTCGACGCGGTGATCGACGCCGGAGAGTGCGGTCTCGACCCGTCGACCGTCGTCGACTGGTCGGAGGGCTACCCCGAGGTCGTGCGGGTGGGGGCGGGCGACCCCTCGCCGTTCGAGGCCTGATCCGAAGTACCCAACGCGCGCGCCATGATCTCGGCGACGACGTCGGTCTTGGCGTCCGCGTAGTCCTGGACCCGTTCCCACTGCCGGCGCGCGAGGCGCTCCTTCGTCTCGGCGTAGAGCCGCCGGTCATCCGCATTCGTGCGCAGCCAGTCTCGGAAGACCAGCATGCGGCGGACCTCGTTGCACCCGTCGGGGAAGACGTGCAGGTTCACGCGTGGCTGGTCCGAGGGGCGGTCCGACGAGAAGTGCGGCATCCCCTTCTTGAACAGCCGGTGCTCGTGCCAGTGCGGCTCCCGGTGGTGGAAGGTGTACCCCGCCGACTGCAACGGCTGGACGTACGCCGACTCGTCGGCCGGGTCGTCGACTGTGAGCAGGATGTCGATGACCGGCTTCGCGACGAGCTCCGGTACGGCGGTGGAGCCGGCGTGGTCGATCGTCCGGAGGGTCGCCCCGAGGGCGTCACGGATGAGGAGCTCCTCTGTTGCGTACTGCCGGGCCCACGCCTCGTCGTGCTCGGACAGGGAGACCGTCGGTGAGGACTCACGAGGCACGAGGTACTCGGGCTCCGACATCCCCCGATTCTGGCACGAAACGGATACCGTGGATCGGTGGCGCCGCTCGAGGCGTCCTTATCGAAGGAGAGATCCCTATGGGTTACGGACTCGGCGTGTTCTTGGTGGCCTTGGGACTGATCCTGGCCCTCGCGGTGCAGGACAGCTTCGACGCGGTCGACCTCACGACCGCAGGCTGGATCCTCGCCCTGGCCGGTGTGCTCGTGATCGCGCTCACCGCGGTGCAGGCCAACCGTTCCAGGCGCAGCACCGCGGTGACCCAGCACTCCGACGGCACGGAGACCGTCGCCGAGCGTCGCACGGACCCGCCCCGCTCGATCTAGGGGACGTCCAGCGGCGGCCCGAGGGCCCGTACGCCGTACCGATCACCGATCTCGCGGATGCGCTCGGGATCCGGCGGCCCCTCGAGGCCGTCGAAGTAGGCAGCCTGCTCCTCGAACATCCCCTCCAGCCCAGCCGGCGTGGCCACCCCCAGCGCCCACACCGGCTCGTCTCCGAGGTTGGCGAACGTGTGGGGCACCTCGCGCGGCAACCAGACGAGCTCTCCCGACCCGGCCTCGAACCGTCGGTCGCCGACCACGAACGTCAGCACCCCGCTGATGACGTAGGTCGCCTCGTCCTCGCGGCTGTGCACGTGCAGCCCAGGACCTGACGAACGTGCCGGCAGCCGCGCCTCGCCAAAGATCACGGAGCCCGCGGTGCGGTCGCCTCCGGCCAGCACCTGCCACGGGCCCGGTCTGCCGGCATCACGTTGCGCGACGAAGGTCTCGGTCAGGGTCATGTCGTCACACCGCTCGGTCGCGGCCCTCCCAGTGCGTCGCTCGCAACGCTTTCTTGTCAGGCTTGCCCAAACCCGTCAGTGGCAGGGCGTCGGTGAAGAGCACCTGCTTCGGCGCGTGCACAGACCCCTTGCGGTCCTTGACCGCCTGCTGGATCTCGGCGGCGATCCGGTCCTGGTCGGAGCCGTCGGTCCCCGACCGGAGCACGACGACGGCGGTGACCGCCTCACCCCAACGGTCGTCCGGGGTGCCGATCACCCCCACCTGGGCGACGGCGGGGTGCTCGGCGACGACGTCCTCGACCTCGCGGGGGAAGATGTTGAAGCCGCCGGTGACGATCATGTCCTTGGTGCGGTCGACGATGTACCAGTAGCCGTCCTCGTCGGCCCGGGCCACGTCCCCGGTGCGGAGCCAGCCGTCGCGGAACGTCGCGGCGGTCTCCTCCGGCAGGTTCCAGTACCCGTCGGCCAGGACCGCGCCCGCGACGCAGATCTCGCCCGGCTCCCCCGGCGCCACCGGCTGGCCGTCCTCGCCGAGGAGCGCCGTCCGCAGGAACGCGCTCGGCCGGCCGCAGGACGCGAGCCGCTCCGGGTGCCGCTCCGGGTCGTGGTCGTCACGAGCGAGGTAGGTGATCACCATCGGGCACTCCGACTGGCCGTAGTACTGCGCGAACACCGGCCCCCACCGGCGTACCGCCTCGCCGAGCCGCACCGGGTTGATCGCGGCTGCGCCGTAGTAGACGGTCTCGAGGCTGCTCAGGTCACGCGTGTCGGCGTCGGGGTGGTCGAGCAGGGCGTAGAGCATGCTCGGCACCAGCATCGTCGCGCTGATCCGGTGCTCCTCGATCGCGGCGAGCACCTCGGCCGGGTCGAACTTCGGCAGCACGACCATCGAGCCGCCGGCCATCAGCACCGGGAGGAAGAACGCGGCGCCCGCGTGGCTCAGTGGTGTGCACATCAGGAAACGTGGGGCCTGCGGCCACTCCCACTCGGCGAGCTGCACGGTCGTCATCGCAGCGATCGAGCTCGCGGTGCCGACGACGCCCTTGGGACGGCCGGTCGTCCCGCCGGTGTAGGTGACGCTCACGACGTGGTCCTCGGGCAGGTCCACCGGCTCGAGCGGGCGCGGCGGCTGCTCGGCTGCCATCGCGATGAGGTCCTCGCCGACGTCGGCCGGCCCGAAGGTCAGCACCTGCTTGAGGCCGGGCACCTTGTCCTGCAGCTCCTTGGCCCGCCCCGCGAACAGCGGGTCGACGATGAGCGTCTCGATGCCGGCGTCGGCCAGCACGTAGGCATGGTCGTCGACCGAGCCGAGCGGGTGCAGGGCCGTGCGGCGCAGCCCGGCCATCTGCCCGGCGCCGATGATGCTGAGCACCTCCGGGCGGTTGAGCGCCAGCAGGGCCACCGGGCTGCCGGTCGAGATGCCGAGGCCGTCGAGCGCCTGGACGTAGCGGCTGATGTCGTCGGCGAGATCCTGGCCGGTCAGGGCCTGTCCCCCGATGTGCAGCACCGGGGTGCGGGCGTGGCGCTGGAGTGCCCCTGCGAGCAGGTGCCCGAGGTGGGGTCCTCGGTGGAGATCACGGTCCGGGTCGCTCATGAGCGAAGACTAGAACGTGTTCCAGAAATCGACAATGTGCGGTCGAGCCCGGTCTGGGGCCACAATGAGCGAATGATCACGACCGAGGTGCCGGAGCTGGACGGTTGAGCGAGGGACGGCCGACCGACTGGCTGCTCACCAAGGACGGGCGCGGCAACCCGGCGACCCGGCTGGACGACAACCACCCTGGGGACTCCGCTTGGTCGGAGGGCAACCGCGTGCGTCCGCTCATCCACGGGGCGGTCTACTTCGCCGAGCTGTTCGAGCGCCTCGAGGCAACCCGCGAGGGTGACCTGATCTTCTTCACCGACTGGCAGGGCGACGCGGACGAACGGCTGACAGGTGAGCCGGGCAGCGAGATCGGTGACGTGCTGGGCAGGGCGGACGAGCGCGGCGTCGACGTCCGCGGGCTCGTCTGGCGCTCCCACCGCGACAGCATGGGCTTCAACGCAGAGGAGAACCGCAAGCTGGGTGAGGAGCTCCAGGAGCGCGGCGCGGAGGTGCTGCTGGACATGCGGGTCCGGGTCGGTGGCTCGCACCACCAGAAGCTCGTGGTCATCCGGCACAAGGACGACCCGGCCCGCGACATCGCCTACGTGGGTGGCATCGACCTCTGCCACTCCCGACGCGACGACCTCCAGCACGGCGGCGACCCGCAACCCTTCCCGATGGCCGAGGAGTACGGCGACACTCCCCCGTGGCACGACGTGCAGGCCGCCATCGAGGGACCCGCGGTGCACGACGTGGAGACCGTGTTCCGCGAGCGCTGGGAGGATCCCGCCCCGCTCAGCCGCAGCCCCCTCAACTTCGTGCGCGACCGGTTGCAGGGCCTGGACCTGACTCCGGACCCCCTGCCGGAGCAGGCGCCGCCGCCACCGGAGGTCGACGGTGCGACGCACACGGTGCAGCTGCTGCGGACCTACCCCAACCTGCGTGCGCGACCCGATTACCCGTTCGCGCCGGGCGGAGAACGCAGCGTCGCGAGGGGCTACTCCAAGGCGCTGCTCCGCGCCCAACGCCTCGTCTACATCGAGGACCAGTACCTCTGGGGGCACCACGTCGGTGACGTCTTCACCCAGGCGCTCACCGACAACTCCGAGCTCCTCGTGATCGCGGTGCTGCCGCGCTTCCCCGACCTCGCCGGGTCCTCCCGCACACCAGAGCTCCTCGGACGTCGGCGGGCGATGCTCGAGATCCTGCGCGCCGCCCCGGGGCGGGTCGCGATCTACGGCATCGAGAACCACGCAGGTACGCCGGTGTACGTGCACTCGAAGGTCTGCGTCATCGACGACACCTGGACCACGATCGGCTCGGACAACTTCAACCGCCGCTCCTGGACACACGACTCCGAGCTGTCCGCGGTCGTGGTGGACGAGGCGGGGCCGTCGCAGTACGGACGGCGGCTGCGGCTCACGCTCGCCGCCGAGCACCTGGACCGCGACGCCCTCGGCCGGACCGGCGACCTGGAGGACCCGACGTCGATGGCCGACTGCGTCGACCCGGCCGGCATGTTCGAGGCCTTTGAGAACTGCGCCGCCGAGCTCGACCGCTGGCACGAGTCCGGCGGCCAGGGACCACGACCGCCGGGGAGGCTGCGGCGGCTCGAGCCCCCCGAGCTCGGGCCGGTGTCCAGGGTGGCAGCGTTGGCGCCGTACCTCGCCCTGCACGACCCGGACGGGCGGCCCATGCGGATGCGCGTGCGCGACAGGTACTGACCGGCTGCCCGAGCCCAGCCGCCTCAGCCCAGCACGACCTCCGCGACCTCGCGGACCTCCTCGGGGCTGCGGCACGACAGCAGCAACGTGCTCACGCCCGTCGACTCCCACTCCTGGATCTTGTCCCGGACCTTCGCCGCGTCGCCGATGATGTGCAGCTCCTCGACGAGCTCGTCGGGGATGAGTGCGGTCGCCTCGTCCCGCTTGCCGGCAAGGAACAGCTCCTGCACCTGGTCGGTGATCTCGGCGTACCCCATCCGCTCGAAGACGTTCTTGTGGAAGTTCTGGTCCTTGGCACCCATGCCACCCATGTAGAGCGCGGTCACCGGCTTGAGGAAGTCGATGACCGGCTGGGGGTCGTCGGTGATCTGCAGGTGGCAGGTCGCGGCGATCTCGAACGTCTCCCGCGTGTGCCGCGCGCCCGGGCGGGCGAAGCCCTCGTCGAGCCACGGCTGGTACATGCCCGCGGACTTCGGCGTGTAGAAGATCGGGATCCACCCGTCGGCGATCTCGGCCGTCTGGGCGACGTTCTTCGGTCCTTCGGCGCCCAGCCAGATCGGGATGTCCGCACGCAGCGGGTGGGTGATCGGCTTCAACGGCTTGCCCAGGCCGACCGAGCCCGGACCGTCGTACGGCAGAGGGTAGTGCGGCCCGGCGTTGGTCACCGCCCCCTCGCGGGCCAGCACCTGGCGGATGATGTCGACGACCTCGCGGGTGCGCGCGAGCGGCTTGGCGAACGGCTGGCCGTACCAGCCCTCCACCACCTGCGGCCCCGAGACGCCCATCCCGAGCACGAAGCGCCCGCCGGAGAGGTGGTCGAGGGTCAGGGCGTGCATCGCGATCGACGTCGGCGTGCGACCGGACATCTGCACGATCGAGGTGCCCAGCCGGACCCGGCTCGTCTCCCGTCCCCACCATGCCAGGGGGGTGAAGGCGTCGGAGCCCCAGGCCTCCGCGGTGAAGACGGCGTCGAAGCCCGCGTCCTCGGCGGCGGCCACGAGCTCCGCGACACCTTCGGGCGGCTGCGCGCCCCAGTAGCCCAGCTGCAGACCAAGTTTCATGGGGTCACCTTGCCACCACCGGGTCGGGAGATGCTTGCCATCTCAAAGTAGAACGTGTTTCATTTCTGTCCATGACCGCGACGTCCGACACGACACCGTCCAGGGTCCTCAGCGCGCCGCTGCAGGTCGCCTTCGACTACACCCGGTCGACGGGTCTGGTGCTGGGCGCGTTCATGACCGGGTTGCGTGAGCGCAGGATCCTGGCGGCTCGTACGTCGGACGGGCGGGTGGTCGTGCCGCCCGTGGAGTACGACCCGGTCACCCACGCCGCCGTGTCCGCGGACGATCTCGTCGAAGTCGGCGCCACCGGCACGGTCGTCACCTGGACGTGGGTCAGCGAGCCCGTCCCCGGCCAACCCCTCGACGAGCCCTTCGCCTTCGCCCTTGTCACCCTCGATGGCGCAACAGCCCCCATGCTCCACGCAGTCAAGGCCGACGGCCCCCAGTCGCTGCAGACCGGCATGCAGGTGAGCGCCGTGTGGTCCGACCAGCCCCAAGGCCACATCACCGACATCCAATACTTCGAGCCCACGGGCGAAGCGAGGGGTGGATCTCCCGCGGCGGCGTCGGCGGGCAGCCCGGACGCCCCGGAGGGCGTGACTCAAGTAATCACGCCCGTCGAGCTCGACTACATCTACGAGGCCTCCCCCGAGGAGTCCGCGTTCTTCCGCGCCATCGCCGAGGGCCGTCTCGTCGGCCAGCGCTGCCCCAAGTGCCAGAAGGTCTACATCCCGCCACGAGGTGCGTGCCCGGTCGACGGCGTACCCACCGCGGAGGAGGTCGAGCTCCCCGACAGCGGCATCGTCACGACGTTCTGCATCGTCAACGTCCCGTTCCTGGGCCAGAAGATCAAGCCGCCGTACGTGTCGGCGTACATCCTCCTCGAGGGTGCGGACATCGCGTTCCTGCACCTGATCCTGGGCATCCCGGCCGACGAGGTCCGGATGGGCATGAAGGTCCGCGCGGTCTGGAAGCCGCGCGAGGAGTGGGGCACGACCGTCGAGAACATCTCGCACTTCGAGCCGACCGGCGAGCCGGACGCGGACTACGAGTCCTACCGCGCGCACCTCTGATGCGACCGACAACCCAGGAGCAGCCATGAGAGACGTCGCCGTCGTCGGCTTCGCGCAGCGCCAGATGTCGCACTTCGACGGCTCCCCCACGATGGTGGAGCTGCTGGTCCCGCTCTTCGCCGAGCTGTGGGAGCAGACCGGGTGGAGCAAGGACGACATCGGGTTCTGGTGCTCGGGCTCCTCGGACTACCTGGCCGGCCGGTCGTTCTCGTTCGTGTCGGCGGTGGACGCCATCGGCACGCTCCCCCCGGTGAACGAGTCGCACGTCGAGATGGACGCCGCGTGGGCGTTGTACGAGGCCTGGGTGAAGATCCAGACCGGCGAGGTGGACGCCGCGCTGGTCTACGGGTTCGGCAAGTCCTCGGCGGGGCTCCTGCGTCGCGTCCTCGCGCTGCAGCTCGACCCCTACGTGCTGACCCCGCTCTGGCCGGACACCGTGTCGATCGCCGCACTGCAGGCCCGGCTCGGTCTCGAGGCGGGCCGCTGGTCCGAGGAGGACCTCGCGGCGGTGGTGGCGGGCAGTCGCTCGGCGGCGACCGCCAACCCGTATGCCTTGCTCTCCGGTGAGACGTCGGTGGACAAGCTGCTGGCCGAGCCGATGTTCTCCGACCCGCTGCGCAAGCACGACTGCGCGCCGGTGACCGACGGCGCCGCGGCGATCGTCATCGCCGCCGGGGACCGTGCCCGCTCGGTCTGCGAGCGGCCGGCGTGGATCACCGGCTACGAGCACAGGACCGACGGCCAGAACCTCTCCCTTCGCGACCTGAGCAGGGCGCCGTCGGTGGCCGGAGCGGCGTCCCGCCTCGACCTCGCCGGCGTCGACGTCGCGGAGCTGCACGCGCCGTTCAGCCACCAGGAGCTGCTGCTGCGCGAGGAGCTCGGCCTCGATGACTCCGTGTCGGTCAACCCCTCGGGTGGTCCGCTGGCCGGGAACCCGATGTTCTCCGCGGGGCTGATCCGCATCGGTGAGGCGGCCCGCAGGATCCAGGACGGTACGGCGGGCAAGGTGCTCGCCCACGCGACGTCCGGACCGGCCCTGCAGCAGAACCTGCTCTGCGTGATGTCGGGCACGAGCACCGGTGGAGGCAACTGATGGGCAAGCAGCTGGCGGCCGTCGTCGGCGTGGGCCAGACCCACTACCGGGCCAAGCGTGAGGACGTCTCGATGCCGGGGCTGCTGCGGGAGGCCGTGGACCGGGCGATGGCCGACGCCAACGTCGGCTTCGACGACCTCGACGCGATCGTGGTGGGCAAGGCGCCGGACCTCTTCGAGGGCGTGATGATGCCCGAGCTGTTCCTCTCCGACGCCCTCGGTGCCGCGGGCAAGCCGCTGCTCCGCGTGCACACCGCCGGGTCGGTCGGCGGCTCCACGGCGAACGTCGCGGCGTCGCTCGTCCAGTCCGGCGTGCACCGGCGCGTGCTCGCGGTGGCGTTCGAGAAGCAGTCGGAGTCGAACGCGATGTGGGCGCTGTCGATCCCGGTGCCGTTCATCATGCCGGTGCACGCCGGAGCCGGCGGCTACTTCGCGCCGCACGTGCGCTCCTACATCCGGCGCTCGGGGGCACCGGTGCACATCGGCGCGATGGTCGCGGCCAAGGACCGGCAGAACGCGCTCAAGAACGAGTACGCCCACCTGCGGAACCCCGACACCACCTTCGAGTCGGTGATGGCCTCGCAGATGCTCTGGGACCCCATCCGCTACGACGAGACCTGCCCGTCCTCGGACGGTGCCTGTGCTGTCGTCATCGCCGACGAGGACACCGCGGCCGCTTCACCGAACCCGGCGTGGATCCACGGCACCGTGATGCGGACCGAACCGACGACGGCGGCGGAGCGCGACCAGGTGAATCCGCAGGCCGGCCGCGAGGCAGCCGCGGCGATCTACAAGCAGGCCGGGATCACCGACCCGTTGACCGAGATCGACTGCGCCGAGATCTACGTGCCGTTCTCCTGGTTCGAGCCGATGTGGCTGGAGAACCTCGGCTTCGCCGCGGAGGGGTCCGGCTGGAAGCTGACCGAGTCCGGCGCCACGGCGCTCGACGGCGAGCTGCCCGTGAACATGTCCGGCGGCGTGCTCTCGTCGAACCCGATCGGTGCCTCCGGGATGATCCGGTTCGCCGAGGCCGCCCTGCAGGTGCGCGGAGCGGCCGGCGAGCACCAGGTCCCGGACGCGCGCCGCGCCCTGGGCCACGCGTACGGCGGTGGCTCGCAGTTCTTCGCGATGTGGATCGTGGGAGCGGACCGACCGGCGTGACCTTCATCCGTGTCGAGCGTCCTCGGGAGCACGTCGCCCTCGTGACGCTCGACCGGCCGGAGCGGATGAACTCGATGTCGTTCGACGTCATGGTCCCGCTCCGCGACGCGCTGCGCTCGCTGCACGACGACAACGGCGTCCGGGCGGTGGTGCTGACCGGGGCCGGTCGCGGCTTCTGCTCGGGTGCCGACCAGAGCGGCGAGAAGGGCCGGATGCCGAACACGGCAGGGCTCACCCAGCCGACGGTGGCGCTGCGGGCGATGGAGCTCCTCGACGACCTCGTGCTCGCGCTCCGTGGCCTCCACCAGCCGGTCATCGCGGCGGTCAACGGGCCGGCGATCGGAGGTGGGCTGTGCCTCGCGCTCGCCTGCGACATCCGGGTGGCGTCCGAGGATGCGTACTTCCGGGCTGCAGGGATCAACAACGGGTTGACTGCCTCCGAGCTCGGGCTCAGCTACCTGCTCCCCCGGGCGATCGGGTCGTCCCGAGCGTTCGAGATCATGCTCACCGGCCGCGACGTCGACGCCGAGGAGTCCGCGCGGATCGGGCTGGTGTCGAACGTCGTACCTCAGGACGAGCTGGTCGACCACTGCCTGGACCTCGCCGAACGGATCGCCGGGTGGAGCCAACCAGGCGTCGAGCTCACGAAGCGCACGCTCTGGTCCGGGCTCGATGCCTCCT
>CADCUK010000114.1 GCA_902805865.1 uncultured Nocardioidaceae bacterium
GGACCGCTCTCAGTGCATCACGGCTGACCACCGTTGGGCTAGGCACGAGGCGGAGCGCAGGCCAGGGCCGCAGCACGACGGTGCGTCGGCGGCGCGGCCCTGGGCTAGCCGCTCGCCAAGCGCCCTTCCCGTCAGACCGTCTCAGACTTACGTTGGAACTTCGAGCGTCGCACCCGGACCCCGTGTGATGACCGCCCTCAGGCTTGCGCCGGAGGAAGAGTCCACACCGGGGGGTTCACGGACACTTCTTCCACTCCGCCGCAAGGGGGGTCCAGTGTCCTCGGTTTGGGGACGTCGGGCACGTCGTGCCGCGGGTGGACCTGGACCCCCAGCCCGACCTCTGCGGTGCATGGTTGCTGGCGTCAGGCGTTGAGTGAAACGGACCTGCCGGACGGGATCATCCGTTGTCGCGGGGGCCGAACATGTGCGGCTCGTTGGTCTCCGCGCCGGGCCCGACCCCCCGAGGCCAAGCGCGGGCTCGAGGGCTGCGCCGCGGCAAGGCCGGTCCGGAACAGCTGGCCGACGAAGAACGCCACCACGATCGAGGTCAGGCACCACGCCATGAGCGTGAGCAGCAACCAGATGACCATGCTCACGTCCTCCCTACGGTGGCAGTCGTCAGAACGACGGTCGGGCGGGGGAGCCGCCGGTCGTCGCCGAGGATGCGCCGGCGGTCACGCCGGCTACGAGGCGCCGCAGAGCGCTACGGAGCGGGTGTGCGCCGGCAAGGGCCCATGACGCGCTCGCCACCGGCTTGCGCGGCGGCGCCGGACGGTAGTTGGCTGCCAGGAACATGAGCGACGCCACTGCGCCCAGGAACGAGACTGCGATCCAACCGGCCATGAGGCCTCCTTTCCAGCCCGAGATGGGCGCCTGTTGCCGTCCGACATCAAACATAAGTGAGTTGCTAGACTTCGACAAGTTAGTTGTCGGAGCGGTCCACCCGTTCGGGGGTGGCGTTCCGAGCCGCGATCCGCGAGTCTGGGGGCGGCGTCAACGGGGTGACTTCGACGCGACTTCTTTCAGCACCTTCCTCTGACCTAAGGAACTTCCTTGACGACTCCTGTCTCGGGCAAGGGAGGCGCACCGCTCCGGCGACGCGGTCTCCGCACGCTCCTCGCGCCCGCGGTCGCCGCCGTGCTGGCGGCCGGGCTGCTGCCGGCGCTGGCCGCCACTTCGTCCCAGGCCGCCGAGCCAAGGACCGTGGATGCCGACGCTCTCTGGAACCCCACCGGCGTCCGTCTCCAGGACACGCTGCAGGGCAACGATCGGCGCGTGACCCCGAGTGAGGCTGCGAAGTACACCCTGGACGACGTCGCCCTGGAAAGCGTCCTCGACCGGGCACCGCTGGAGGACACCGCCGCCGCCGCCGGGCAGCCGGTCACCGTCAGCATCCCGTCGCCAGCGGGTGAGCTCGTCGAGTTCGAGGTCGTCGAGTCGCCGATCATGGAGCCCGGCCTGGCCGCGGCTCACCCCGAGATCTCGACGTACGCCGGCACCAGCGTCGAGGACCCCCGCGTCACCGTTCGCTTCGACGTCACTCCGATGGGCTTCCACGCGTCGGTGCGGACGCTGCAGAGCGACGGCGCATCCTCGTGGTACGTCGACCCTGCGTACAACGGAGACGACAGCGTGTACCTCTCCTACTTCGGGAAGTCCCTGCCCGCGCCCGAGAAGCCGCTCATCGAGCCCGGTGAGATCAAGCCGGACCTGCAGTCGAAGGTGCTGAGCCAGGGCACCGCTGCCCGGGCGGGGGTCGAGGTCATCCGTCGCACCTACCGGCTCGCGCTGGTGACCGACCCGTCCTACGCGAACTACTTCGGCAGCCAGAACGTCTTCGCGGAGAAGGTCACGATGATGAACCGCGTGAACCAGATCTACAACGACGACCTGGCGATCCGGATGCTGCTCATCGACGAGACCGACAAGCTCAATCTCGACACCCCGGCGAAGGCGTTCCTCCCGGACGGACCGTGCGGCACCGCTCCGTGCTACCTCCCGGAGCAGCTGGACCCTGAGACGGGCGGCTGCACCGGTGCCCTCCTGAACCGCAACCGCACGGTGCTCGGCCAGCTGGTCGGCGCCTCCGACTACGACATCGGCCACATCGCGCTCGGCATCAACGGCGGCGGCATCGCTGGCCTCGGTGTCGTGGGTGGCGACGGGAAGGCCCGTGGGTGCACGGGGCTGCCGAAGCCGACCGGTGACTTCATGGCCATCGACTACGTGGCGCACGAGATGGGCCACCAGTTCTCCGGCAACCACACCTTCAACGGCACCCAGGCCAACTGCGGTGGCAACAAGGCTGCCCCCTCCGTGGAGCCGGGTTCCGGCTCCTCGGTCATGGCGTACGCCGGCATCTGCGCCGGTGACGACCTGCAGCCGCACACCGACCCCTTCTTCTCCCAGTGGAGCCAGCAGGAGATGATGAACTACGTCACCTCCCAGCGGAGTGCCATCAGCGAGGTGCAGACCGTCTCGCTGCGCGACTTCGACACCCCCGGCGAGTCCTTCACCCTCACCTACGGGGACCAGACCACCGAGCCGATCACGCGAGGCCTGACCTACAACACGATCGGCATCAAGGCCGCCCTGGACCCGATCGTGCTGCCGACCGGCGCCACGGTCACGGTCACCGGCTGGAACAACAGCACGGTCCCGAGCGACGAGGGGTTCACCGTGACCTTCAACGAACCGGCGCCCAAGGACCGTCCCTCCCTCCAGCTCAACCCCGGCGCGGACGTCGGCGGCTTCGTCGGTGAGACGGCGCAGGGCGGACCGGTCGAGAACCAGGGCTTCCAGACCCAGACCCTCGGCAACCGCGCCCCCGTGGTGACGGCGGCGGACAACAAGAGCATCCCGGTCCGCACGCCGTTCACGCTGACCGGCTCCGGCACGGACCCCGACCAGGACCCGTTGATCTACCTCTGGGAGCAGAAGGACCGAGGCTCCGGCACGGGCACCGCGCTCCAGAGCGAGATGAAGACCAACGGGCCGATCTTCCGGATCTTCGGCAAGTACGCGAACGTCACCGACGAGGCGGCGCTCGAGTACAACTCGCCCGGGCAGAACTCCGCCGGCGGAAACCCGTCGCGAACCTTCCCGGACATGCAGCAGGTGCTGGCCGGTCACACGAACGCGAAGACCGGCACCTGTCCCGACCCTCAGCCCAGCGACTACCAGAACGGCAAGGACGGTGCGCTGGCCGACGGGCCGGTGCTGGAGTGCTTCTCCGAGTGGCTCCCGACCAGTGACTACACCGGCTCGGCCGAGGCGAACAACCTGGAGCCCTCGCTGAACTTCCGCTTGACGGCACGCGACGTCGACCCGGACAGCGGCGGCTACGCCTTTGACGACACGAAGCTGACCATCGACAAGACCGCCGGGCCGTTCCTGGTCACTTCTCTGGGGGAGACAGAGTCGGTCGACGGCGCCGACGAGGGGACGGTCACGTGGACCGTCGCGGGGACGAACAAGCCGACGCTCGCCGAGAACGTCAAGATCTCGCTCTCGACCGACGGTGGTGAGACCTTCACCGAGGTCCTCGCGGGGAGCACGCCGAACGACGGGTCCGAGACCATCGAGTGGCCCAACGTCGACACAGACGAGGCGCGGCTGAAGATCGAGGCGGTGGGCAACTACTTCTTCGACGTGAACGACGCCGAGTTCTCCATCGTCGCCTCCGACGTCACGGCACCCGACACCACCATCACCTCAGGACCCAAGCCCGGCAAGGTCCTGCTGACCGACACGGTGTCGGTGGACTACGAGAGCTCCGAAGCGGGCTCGTCCTTCGACTGCCTGCTCGACGCGAGCCCGGCGGACTGCGGAGACACCGGGGTCACCTTCACCGAGATGCTGCGCCAGACGCACCGCTTCTCGGTGGCCGCGACCGATGCGGCCGGCAACCGTGACCAGACGCCGGCCGAGCTGACCTGGACGGTGCCGCAGGACGACCGGGACCTCCGGAAGTCCTCCGGGGAGTTCAAGCGGGGGACTGCGGACCGGGCCTACCTCGGCACCTTCACCAGCAGCCGCACCAAGGGCTCGACCCTGAGACAACCGGTGGAGGACGCCACCAAGCTCGTCCTGGTGGCCGGCAAGGGCCCCAGGCACGGCTCGGTGTCGGTCTACCTCAACGGGCGTCTGCTCGAGTCCGTCTCGCTGCGCTCCGAGGAGAAGATGGCCAAGAAGCGCATCACGGTCGCGACGTTCGACGAGGCGCGAAGCGGTCTCGTCAAGATCGTCGTGGACCGCGACAAGCCGGTCCGCATCGACGGTTTGGGCGTGGTCACGGCACCCTGAGGTCGGTTTGCCGGAGGGGCGGTGGGGCACTTCTGAAGGATGAGCGAAGACTCCACTGCCCGCCGGTTCATGTCGGCCCTCGACGAGCTCGACTCCTCCAGCGACGCCGGGAGCATCACCTCGCTGTTCGCGGAGAGCGC
Source organism: uncultured Nocardioidaceae bacterium (assembly GCA_902805865.1). Lineage (GTDB taxonomy): Bacteria > Actinomycetota > Actinomycetes > Propionibacteriales > Nocardioidaceae > Marmoricola_A. Next base: position 4,446 of record CADCUK010000114.1, read on the forward strand.
CGAGCTCCTGCGCCCGGAGGTCGACAAGGCCGGTTCGTCCAACCAGGATCCCGACCAGTTCTGGACCGACTACCGCAACCAGTTCTCCGAGGTGAGCACGGAGTTCGGCGAGGTGCAGGAGACGGACTCGTTCGCTGCGCTCGAGTGGCGCTCGACGGGCAAGCTGTCCACCGGCCGCGACATCGAGTACGCCGGGGTGTCCCTGCTGAGCCTCGACGACGACGGGAAGGTCAAGCGGTTCTCGACGTACTACGACACCGCCGCGTTCCTCGAGCCGGCCGACACCGACGGGTGAGGCTCAGACACCCTCGCGATCGCCGATCCCGGGGTGCACGAAGTGCTCGCCGCGCTTCAGCGCCTCGACCGCGCCGGGGTGCACCCGTCTGAGGTGCGCGATCGCCCGACGGCGGAAGCGCACGACCTGGACGGCGCCGAGGATCCAGAAGAAGTACTGGACGCTCATCGCCACCCGGAAGTCGTCGAGCCCGTAGGCACTGGTCCCTGAAGGCTCCCGTAGGTCGAGAACCACCCCGATCAGCGCCATCGACAGCAAGGACGCGACGAAGCCGCCCACGTTCACCACCCCGTTGGCGCGGCCCAGCGCCTCCACCGGGATGAAGGTCCTCGCCAGGTCGAAGCCGACCATCGACGTCGGTCCACCCACGGCGATGACGCAGACCAGCGTCACCAGCAGCCAGAGCGGTGCACGGCCGGGCCACAGCAGCACGACCGTCCAGGCCGTGGCGATCGAGGCGACGACACCGAGCACCAGGTGAGAACGGTGGAACGGGAACCGCGCCACGGCGCGCCCCAGGACGAGCCCGGCCACCAGCACAGCGCCGGTGGTCAGCATCAGCAGCGTGCCGGCGGTGGTGGGGGAGAGGCCCTGACCCGCCACGAGGAAGGGGTAGCCCCACAGCAGCGTGAACACCGTGACCGAGAACTGGGAGGTGAAGTGCGACCACAGGCCCAGCCGGGTCCCTGGGTTGCCCCACACCAGCCGCAGCGACCGCGTCAGAGCGGCCAGCTTGATGCGGACCGGCCCGTCGCGGCGGTACGGCGAGTCCTTGACCGCCAGCGCTGCGGTGACCAGCAGGGCCGTGCCGAGCACCGAGACCGAGGCGAACGTGCGCGTCCAGCCGAGCTCCTGCAGGCCGAGCGTCAGAGGCGCCGCGGCAAGGACGCTGCCGAGCTGGCCGAGCTGGCCGGTGAGCTGGGCGACCAGCGGCGCCTGCTTGACGAGGAACCACACAGCCACCAGTCGCATGACGCTGATGAAGACCATCGCGTCACCGGCACCGACGACCGCACGTGCCACCAGAGCCGTCGGGTAGCTGTCGGCGTACGCGAACGCGAGCTGGCCCACCGCCATCGCCGCCGAACCGGCGATGAGCATCGCCCTGGAGCCGAACCGGTCCAGGAAGACACCCACCGGGACCTGCATCCCGGCGTAGACCAGCAGCTGCAGTGCGGTGAAGGTGGCCAGCTCGGTGGCACGGATGTCGAATCGCTCGGCTGCCAGCAGGCCGGCGACGCCCAGCGAGCTGCGGTTGAACACCGCCAGCACGTACACCGAGAGCGCGACGCCCCAGATGAACCAGGCGCGTCGGCGTCCGATGTCGTGCAGTCGCTCGG
>CADCUK010000115.1 GCA_902805865.1 uncultured Nocardioidaceae bacterium
GCGCGCTGACGGTGGCATGGGTGCCGAGCTCGGTCGCGATGATCGGGGTGGAGACCTCCAGTCCCTCGATCAGCCGGGACACCTGCTCGGGGAGCCGCAGGCCGCCGTTGAGCACGATCCCGGAGATCTGCGGAAACGCAGGGGAGACGTGGGCGAAGAGCACGCCCAGCACGATCTCGGGCCGGTCGCCGGGGGTGATCACCAGCATGCCCTCCCGGAGCCGGTCGAGGACGTTGGGCAGCGTCATCGCGCCGACCATCAGGTCGGTCACCTCGCGCTGCAGCAGCTGGTCGTCGCCGCTGAGGAACGTGCCCTGGCAGGCCTCCATGAGCTCGCCGACGCTCGGCGCGTTGAGCATCGGCTCGTCGGGGATCGCGTATCCCGGGATGCCGGGCAGGGTGACCGCCTCGGCGTCGGCGGCGAGGTCGCCCGAGCGGCAGCGGTTGGCGACGACCGCGAAGAGGTTGGCGTGCTGTGCCAGGAGCTCGTGGTGCAGCACGTCAGTCGTCGTCCGCAACTCGTCGGGCGTGCGGTCGTCACCGTTGACCACGAGCAGCACAGGGGCACCGAGGTTGGCCGCGATCCGGGCGTTGACCGAGAACTCGGTCGGGGTGGCCACGTCGGTGTAGTCGCTGCCGACGATCACCACGGCGTCGCACTTCTCGGCGACCGCGTGGTACAGGTCGACGATCCGGTCGAGCGCCGCGCCGGGGTCGGCGTGCATGTCGTCGTAGGAGACACCCGCAGCATCGTCGTACGACGTGGTGCAGGCCTCGTGGGAGGTGAGCAGCTCGAGGACGTAGTCGCGGCCGTGGTTCGTCGCCAGGTCACCGCGGACGATCGGCCGGAAGACGCCGACCCGCTCGACGCAGCGCGACAGCTGTTCGAGGACCCCGAGTGCCACCGTGGACTTGCCGGTGTAGCCCTCGGCCGAGGCGACGTAGACGCTCGTCATGATCGTGACCCTAACGGGCGGGCCGGACGGCGGATCCGAAGCGGCCGTCCAGGACTGTCGGTCCGCGCGGCTAGGGTCGAGGTGTGGGGATCTTCGACCTGTACGACGACGAGGAGCTCGCCCGGAGCTTCGGCTCGATCGTGGTCGACCGGGGCCGGGAGTACCACGCCCGGGGCCATGTCCTCGGCCTCGACGTCAACGACGCCAACCCCCGGATCACGCTCGTCCGCGGGACGGTGCTCGGGTCCGGTGGGCGGCAGTACGCCACGACCGTCACGCTGGCCGAGGACCCCTCCGGCACCTGGATGGACGCGCACTGCACCTGCCCGGTGGTGCGGATGTGCAAGCACGCCGCCGCGGTCATGCTCGCCGCGGGCGAGCAGCAGTCGGGGGAGAGCTCGGGCCGTGACTGGGAGCGCCGGCTCACCCTCGTGCTCGACGAGCTCGAGGAGCATGCCCAGGCCGTGGCGTCGACCAAGAGCCCGCTCGGGCTGCAGGTCGAGCTGACGTCGGGGCGCAGGCAGTGGCGTGCGGACGAGCCGGTGGGCCGCGGGACGCTCCGGCTCCGCCCGGTCCGCCGCGGCGCTCGCGACAACTGGGTCCGTCAGGGTGCGTCGTGGAACGACGTCCCCTACCTCGATCGGCGCACGGACGCCGATCCCGCGCAGGCCGCCGTCCTCGCCGAGCTGCTGTCCGCTCACCGAGCCGCCAACCGGCAGGCGTACTTCGGCGCGGACGCGCACCTGTCGCTCAGCACCTTCGGCAAGGGGCTGTGGCCGTTGCTCCGCCAGGCCGAGGCGGCGGGGCTGACGCTGGTCCCGGCGGGGGAGCTGAGACGGATCACCGTGCACCCTGACCCGGTGGCGCTGCGGATCGACGTCAACGGGGCGGACACCCAGCAGGCTCACCTCGGGATCGGTGTCGACCTCGACGGCGAGTGGTTCTCCGGCGACGCGCTCGAGGTGCTCGGCGACACCGGTCACGGGGTCGCGCTGTGGACCGAGCTCGACGACAGGCCGGGCGCCGCGGCGTGGGACGTGGTGCTGGCGCCACTCGCGCGGCCGGCCGGGGTCCAGACCCGCCGTCTTATCGCCGCGGGGCGGTCGCTGCCGGTGCCCCGCGGCGACCTCGACACGCTCGTCGGGGACTTCCTGCCCCGGCTCCAGCGCCACCTGCCGGTCGTGTCGACCGACGAGTCGGTCCGGTTGCCGGAGCCCGCAGAGCCGCGGCTGGCCCTCACCGTCACGTGGAAGGCCGTCGACGAGGTGCACCTCGCGTGGTCCTGGCGCTACCGGATGGGGGCCGACGACCGGATCTATGCGATCGACGAGTCACGTGGGCTCCGGGGGATCCGGCGGCCCGACGCGGAGCGGGCGCTCCTGGATGCCCTGGAGCTCGACGAGGAGATGCGGCACCGGCTCTGTGGGTCGGCGGACGGCCGGCACGGCCTGGTCCCGGAGCAGACGTTCCACGGTCCGACCGTGATTGCGTTCGTCGAGGAGACCCTGGTCCCGCTGGCCGCGTCCGGCCAGGTGGAGATCGAGGAGGTCGGCGCGCGGCCGGACTTCCACGAGCTGACGGACGCTCCGGTGATCCGCTTCGAGCCCCGCGGCGCCACGGCGGCCGACGCGGCGCTCGACGCGCGCACCGACCGGCTCGACCTCGAGGTCGTCGTCACGATCGGTGACCGGGTGATCGGGCTCGCGCAGCTGCTGGAGGCGATGACGCTCGGCGCGGAGCGGATCATCCTCCGCGACGGTGCGCACCTGCGGATCGACCACCCGGGCTTCGCCCGGCTGACCGAGCTGGTGCGTGAGGCCCGCGAGCTCCAGGACCAGCCGTCGGACGGCGTACGCGTCAACCACCACGACCTCGGTCTGTGGGCCGAGCTCGCGGAGATCGGGCTCGTCGACGCCCAGGCGTCCCAGTGGGTGCAGGCGGCGCGCGCGCTGCGGGACCTCGACGGGCTGCCCGCCCTGGACCCGATCGGCATCGAGGCCGACCTGCGGCACTACCAGCTCGAGGGGTTCCGCTGGCTGGCGTTCCTGTGGCAGTCCCGGCTGGGCGGGATCCTCGCCGACGACATGGGGCTGGGCAAGACCATCCAGACGCTGGCGCTCATCGCCCATGCCAGGGCCAGCGGCGGCGGACCGTTCCTGGTGGTGGCGCCGACGAGCGTCGTGGGCACCTGGGCGGGCGAGGCGGCCCAGTTCACGCCGGGACTCACGGTCTGCACGGTGACGGAGTCGCGGTCGCGGCGTGGAATGCCTCTGCGCGAGCTCTGGGAGGGTGCGGACGTCGTCATCACCTCCTACACGTTGTACCGGCTCGAGGTGGAGGAGTACCTCGCGCTCGACTGGGGCGGCCTGGTGCTCGACGAGGCGCAGATGGTGAAGAACCACCGCGGCAAGACCTACCAGTCCGTGCGCCGGCTCGACGTACCGTTCCGGCTCGCGCTCACCGGCACCCCGATGGAGAACCGGCTGCTCGAGCTCTGGTCCCTGCTCTCGATCGTTGCTCCGGGGCTCTACCCCTACCCGGAGCGATTCGCCGAGAACGTCGCCAACCCCGTGGAGAAGGAGCGGGACACCGCGGCCCTCGAGCGGTTCCGTCGACGCATACGACCGTTCCTGCTGCGGCGCACCAAGGACCTCGTCGCCTCGGACCTGCCGCCCAAGCAGGAGCAGGTGCTGGAGGTGCGGCTGACGCCGAAGCACCGGCGCGTCTACGACACCCACCTGCAGCGCGAGCGCCAGAACGTGCTCGGGCTGCTCGGAGACTTCGACCGGCAGCGCATCGCGATCTTCCGGTCGCTGACGAGGCTGCGACAGCTCAGCCTGGACGCCGCGCTCGTGGACCCCGCCTACGAGGGGATCGGGTCGGCGAAGATCGACGTGCTCGTCGACCACCTCGTCGAGGTGGTCGCCGAGGGCCACCGGGCGCTGGTCTTCAGCCAGTTCACCTCGTTCCTGACCCGCGTCCGGCACCGGCTCGACGCGGAGGGCATCGGGTCGAAGTACCTCGACGGCCGCACCCGTCGTCGCGCCGAGGTGGTCAGCGACTTCAAGAGCGGCGACGCGTCGGTCTTCCTGATCAGCCTCAAGGCCGGGGGTGTCGGGCTCACCCTCACCGAGGCCGACTACGTCTTCGTCCTCGACCCCTGGTGGAACCCAGCCGTCGAGGCGCAGGCCGTCGACCGGGCGCACCGGATCGGCCAGCAGAGACCGGTGATCGTCTACCGCCTGGTGGCCTCCGGCACCATCGAGGAGAAGGTCATGGAGCTCAAGGCGCGCAAGGCGGCGCTGTTCTCCCAGGTACTCGACGGCGACGGCGGCATGGCGATCCCTATCGGCGTGGACGACGTGCGCGAGCTGCTCAGCGACTGACCCTCCGTCGAGTCGGCGCTCGCGCGACTAGGCTCCGCTCAGACTTTCGAGATGACGGGGGCAGCCTGATGGCGCGGTTGATGATCTTCCTCGGGCCCCTGTTGCTCGCATTCACCGTCTACTGCGTCGTCACGGTGCTGATGACCCGGGACGACGAGGTCCGGCACCTGCCGAAGATCGGCTGGCTCGTCCTCGTCCTCCTGTTCCCGCTGGTCGGCGGGATCGCCTGGCTGCTGGTCGGCCGTCAACGGGCACCGAGGCGCTCGCCGTACGAGCGTGAGGCCTCGGCGTTTCCCGAGTACGACCGGCCGGGACGTGCTGCTGGCGCGACGGCAGAGTCCGACGAGGAGTTCCTCCGCCGGATCCAGGAACGGGCCGAGGAGCAACGCCGCCGCGCGAAGGAGCCACCAGCAGGCGAGGAGCCTCCAGCCCCGTCCGAGTGAACCTCGCGCAAGCGCCGCTTCAACCTCGCGCGAGCGCCGACTCGACCTCGCTTGAGCGCCCACTCGACCTCGCGTGAGCGCCGACTCAACCAGGGGGTCAGGCGATGCCGGCGGCCTCCTCGAGGGCGACGAGCTCGTCGTCGAGGTGGGTGAGGAGCCGCTGCAGGCTGGGGGCGGTCCGCCGGCAACCGACGAGCCCGAAGCTCATCTGGTCGTTGTACGACGTGCAGGTGATGTTCATGGCCTGACCGTGGTACGGCACCGACAACGGGTACATCCCGTCGAGCCGGGCGCCGTTCATGTAGAGCGTCTTCCGAGGTCCGGGCACGTTGGAGATCACCAGGTTGAACGGCGGGCGGGTGATGCCCTGCATCTTCAGCATCGGCGCCAGCACCAACGGAGTGACGCCGAGGCCGCTCATCGCCAGGATCTGCAGCTGCGACATGCTGAGCAGCGCTTCCTTGCCGCTCTTGATCGAGTCACTGATGCCCTCGAGCCGATCGCCCGGGTCGGCCAGCTGGGTGCCGAGCTTCACCATCACCTCACCGACCGCGTTGCCGCCCTCGGCCGAGGCCACGCCGGCCTCGCTCAGCTTCAGGCTCACCGGCACCATCGCGATGAGTGACTGCTCGGGAAGGGCGTTCAGCTCGAGCAGGTAGTGGCGCATCGCGCCGCTGCACATTGCGAGCACCACGTCGTTGATCGTGGTGCCGGTCGCCTTGCCGACCGCCTTCAACCGCTCGATGGGCCAGTCCTCGGCCGCGAACCGCCGGGCGCCGGTGATCTCCCGGTTGAGGATCGTCTTGGGTGCGTAGAGCGCGATCGGTGCGGTCTCGTTGCGGAGGCTGCGGTTGAGGGTCTTGATCAGTGCCCCGGGCATGCCGGCGGCCTCGGCGCTGATCGCCAGCGCCGAGCGGAACGCACCGAGCGGCACCTGCATCAACCGCTCCGCGAGCACGGCCTGGTCCTTCTCCACCTTCTTCGACACCTTGCGCGAGGCCCACGGCGGCGGGGTGTCCCGTGCGTCGGGATCGTCGGTCAACGTCGCCTGGAGGAGCCGCATCGCCGAGACGCCGTCGACCAGCGCGTGGTGCAGCTTGGTGTAGACGGCGAACCGGCCGTCGGCGAGCCCCTCGATGAAGTGCATCTCCCACAGCGGGCGCTCGGTGGCCAGCCGGGTGCCGTGCAGCCGGCCGCACAGCTCGAGCAGCTCGCGGATCCGGCCGGGGGCAGGAATCGCGCTGTGCCGGACGTGGTACTCGAGGTCGAACTGGTCGTCCTGGGTCCAGAACCAGCTGCCGGCCGTGGTGAGGGACCGGTGCGGCCGCTTGAGGTAGAGCGGCGCGACGTCCTTGGAGCTCAGGAACTGCTCGTAGGTCTCCCGACCCCATTCCGGGCCCGCTCCCTCCGGTGGCGTGTAGAGGTGCAGTCCCCCGACGTGCATCGGTGTCTTGCGCGACTCGGCGATCATGAAGCCCTGAGCGGCCGGGTCCATCGGCACGAACATCGGCACCCCTTTCGTCGGTACGGACTTTCCCAACTCCCTGCGAGGTAAGCAACCGCCCCCGGAGGCGGACGGCGGGCCTGGGGGACGATGGGTGCATGACACATCCGGCAGCCTGGGACCACGTCCTGACGCGCGGCCGGCTCTCGGTCCGTGCGCGGCTGCACCGGCTGCGGGCGAAGGGGTGGCACATCGTGCAGGCTGCCCTGGCGGCCGGCGTGGCTTGGTTCCTCGCCGCCGACGTTCTCGGCCACGAGACACCGTTCTTCGCGCCGATCGCGGCGGTGGTCAGCCTCGGAACCTCCTACGGCCAGCGGTGGCGACGGGTTGCCGAGGTGACGTTCGGTGTGGCGATCGGGGTGCTCGTCGCTGACCTGCTCGTGCTGGGCATGGGGTCCGGCTGGTGGCAGATGATCCTCATCGTCGCCCTCGCCATGTCCACGGCGCTGCTCGTGGACGCCGGTGGGCTGCTGGTGACGCAGGCGGCCGTCCAGTCGATCGTGGTCGCGGCCTTGGTGCCGGCACCGGGCGAGGCGCTGCTGCGGTGGACCGATGCGCTCGTCGGGGGAGCGGTCGCGCTCCTCGCGGCGACGTTGGTGCCCGGGGCGCCGCTGCGCCGTCCACGTGAGCAGACGGCTGTGGTGACCGACAAGATCGCGTTCCTGCTTGCCGGCGCCGCGCGGGCCATCGAGGACAAGGAGGTCGAGCCGACGCTCGAGCTCCTGGCCGATGCGCGCACGACCGACGTGCTGATCGACGAGCTCCAGAACGCCGCTGCCGAAGGGCTGTCGGTCGTGCGCTCCTCGCCCTTCCGTGCTCGCCACCGGCAGCCGCTGCGCAAGCTCGCCGAGCTCGTGGAGCCGCTGGACCTGGCGCTGCGCAACACCCGGGTGCTCGTCCGTCGCGCCGCGGTCGCGGCCTACCGGGACGACCCCGTCCCCGTCGAGTACGCCTTGCTGTGCCGGGACCTGTCCGCGTCGGTCGCCCGGATCTCCGCGGAGCTGCGGGCCGAGCGGATGCCCGAGGCGGTGCGCCCGGAGCTGGTGCGGCTGGCGGGGGAGACCTCACGGGTACGGCGGACGCAGGACCTGTCGGGCGAGGTCGTCCTGGCTCAGCTGCGCTCGATCATCGCCGACCTGCTCCGGATGACCGGCCTGGACGCCTTTGAGTCGACCGACGCGCTGCCTCCGATCGAACGAAGCTGACCCGATTCCTAGGGCGGGTGCAGCACAATCGGCAGGTGAGCGACGACGTGGGCACCGCACTGCCCGACCCAGTGTTCCCGAGGGCGAGGTGGGGCCGAGAGGGGTACGACGCCTCCGAGGTCGACCAGTTCGTCGAGCAGCTCAAGCAGGCGCTGCGTCGGACGCCGCCGCCCATGGCGCCGTACGAGGTCGTGGACCAGCGGTTCGAGGTGGGCCGGTTCGGCCGGCGCTACGGGCTGCGGCAGGTCGACGAGTACCTCTCGTCCGCGCAGGAGGTGCTGCGGGAGCGGCACGGTGACGACGCGGTGGCCGGGCTCGAGGGCCGGGTCCCCGAGCCGCGGCACTTCCCGACCCTGTGGATCTACCTCGTGGCGCTCGTCCTGGTCGCGCTGATGGTGGTGTTCCTGCTCACCCAGCTCTGACCTCACCCAGCGCTGACCGGGTCCTCCTTCGAGGGGTACGCCACCTCGCTGCGCCAGGCGGCCTCGTCCTGGTGCGCCGCGGCATGGATCGCCTCGGCGACCCGGTCGGGGTGCAGGGCGGAGGCGGGGTCCTTCGGTGCCAGCACGCCGGTGACGGTCACCGACACCGCCCGGATGCCGTCGTCGCGGAGCGTCGCGTCGAGGCTGTGCACGAGGTTGCGGAGCGCCGCCTTCTGCACGCCGAGCGAGGCGGCCTCGTGCGATGGCCGGTCCGCGGCGATGCTGCCGGTGGCGGTCACCCGGCCACCAGGTCCCATGTGCGGCCGGGCCGCCTGCACGGCCGTCAGCAGCCCGCCGACGCCGAGCGCGACGTCCTCGAGCAGCTCGGGGACCGTGAGGTGGAGCGGGTCCTTGGGGCGGTACGCGCTGGGGTTGTAGTGCAGCACGTCGATGCGTCCGCTGTGCTCGGCGAACCGGGTGATCGCGGCTGTCAGCGCCTCGACGTCGGTCACGTCCGCCACGGCCCAGCCGGCCGTCACCCCCGAGGCCTGCAGCGACGTCCCCAGCTCGGTCAGGACGTCGTCCTCCCGGCCGAGCAGCGCCACGTCGTACCCCTCGCTGCCGTAGCGGCGGGCGACCGAGCCGCTCACTCCGGGGCCGGCTCCGACGACGACGATCATCCGGTTGCTCACGCTCGCAGCCTAGGCACCGGCAGGATGGGTGGCCAGGAGGACGAGCATGGCGCCGGGGCGTACGTCGAGACCGCCGTCGGGAGGAGCCCCGACGAGGTGGGTGCTGCACGTCGACCTCGACGAGTTCATCGCAGCGGTCGAGGTCCTCCGGCGCCCCGAGCTCGCCGGGCTGCCTGTCGTGGTCGGTGGCCGTGGTGACCCGACCGAGCGCGGAGTGGTGGCCACCGCGTCGTACGCCGCACGCGAGCACGGTGTGGGCTCCGGGATGCCGCTGCGCACCGCCGCACGCAAGCTGCCCGAGGGCGCGGTGTTCCTGCCGGTCGACAAGCCGGCGTACGACGCGGCCAGTGCTGACGTGATGGCGGTGCTGCGGTCGTTCCCGGTGACCGTGGAGGTGCTGGGCTGGGACGAGGCCTTCGTCGGCACCGACGACGAGGATCCCGACCAGCTCGCCCAGGAGATCCGCGAGGCGGTCCTCGAAGAGACCCGGCTGCACTGCTCGGTCGGCATCGGTGACAACAAGCTCCAGGCGAAGATCGCGACCGGCTTCGGCAAGCCACGCGGGGTCGGCCGGCTCACGACTGACACCTGGTTCGAGGCGATGGGGGAGCGGCCGACCACAGCCCTGTGGGGGATCGGTCCCAAGACCGCCCGGAAGCTCGACGAGCTCGGCATCCGCACGGTCGCGGAGCTGGCCGCCGCGGACACCGAGATGCTGGCCGCGACCCTCGGACCGACGATGGGGCCGTGGTACCGACGGCTCGGTCGCGGCGTGGACTCCTCACCGGTCGACCCCACCCCGTGGGTGCCGCGGGCCCACGGCCGCGAGACGACGTTCCAGACCGACCTCACCGACTGGGCCGAGGTGGCCGCGGAGGCTCGGAGGCTCGCTCACCAGGTCGCGGACGACATCGGCCGCGAGGGGCGCCCGGCGGTCCGGGTGGGGGTGAAGGTGCGCTACGTCCCGTTCGAGACCCGGCAGCGCAGCCTGACGCTGCCCGCGCCGACGGGGGAGGCCGAGGTGATCGCGGACGCAGCGGTCGAGCTCGTCGGTCGGCTCGACCACGAACGCAGGGTCAGACTGCTCGGGGTCCGCGCCGAGATGGCGCCGCCCGCGTGACCGACAGCTCGGCGCAGGTGGCGTGGGTCAGTCCGCGCGCTTGAGGGTCTTGCCGACGACCCGGGCCACGACCCGCTGGTAGCCCGCGCCGGTCACCCGGACCAGCTTGTCGAGCGCCTTGGCGTCGCCGCCGACGAGCACGCGCGGCTTCCCGGCGAGCATCGCGTCGAGGATGACCTCGGCAGCCTTCTCGGCGGTCGTCTTGGCCAGGTGCTTGTCGAAGAACTGGGCGTGACCCTGCTGGTCGATACCGACGGCTCCGGCGTTGCGGGCGATCGCGGTCTTGATGCCGCCCGGGTGGACGGCGGTGACCGTCACGGGGTGACGCGCGAGGAGCATCTCCTGGCGCAGCGCCTCGGTGAAGCCGCGGACCGCGAACTTCGAGGCGTTGTACGCCGACTGGCCAGGCACCGCCATCAGCCCGAACAGGCTCGAGATGTTGACGACGTGACCGTCGCCGGAGGCGATGAGGTGGGGGAGGAACTCCATGGTGCCCTGGACGACACCCCAGAAGTTGACGTCCATGACGAAGTCGAGGTGCTCGTAGCTCATGTGTTCGACGTCGCCGGTCAGCGCGACGCCGGCGTTGTTGATCACGGCGTTGACGATGCCGAAGTCCGCGGCGACCGAGTCGGCGTACTCCTTCCACGCCTCGCGGTCGCGGACGTCGAGCTTGTCGATGCGGACCTCCTGGCCGGTGGCGCGCTTGACCAGGTCCGCGGTCTCCTGCAGCCCGGCGGAGTCGACGTCGGACAGCGCGACCAGCGCGCCGCGGCCCGCTGCGTCGAGGGACAGCGCCCGGCCGATGCCGCTGGCCGCGCCGGTGATGACGACGACCTTGCCGTCGAGTCTCTTCGGGGCGCTCATGCGGTTGCCTCTTCCTTGTCGTGGTCCGCGACGTTGGCGGGGTTGTCGTTGGAGGTGATGTCGGTGGCACGGGGCACGCTCTGCACGCGTACGTCGTCGTTGGCCACCAGCTCGTAGGACTCGGCGTCGAACGAGCTGAGCAGGCGCCGGAACGTGAAGGTGGCACGCGGCCACAGGGTGACGTTGCGGCCGTGGTCGTCGAGGTACCAGCTGGCGCAGCCGCCGGCGCTCCACACGGTGCGCTGCATGCGCTTCTGCAGGTCGTCGGTGAATGCCTTCTGGATCTCCGGCTTTGGCTCGGCGCTGACCACCCCGTGGGTCTTGAGATGGCTCACGGCGTCGGTGATGTAGTCGGCCTGCGACTCGATCATGAAGACCATGCTCGAGTGGCCGAGGCCGGTGTTCGGTCCGACGACGAAGAACAGGTTGGGGTAGCCGTTGACCGTGGTGCCCTTGTAGGCCTGCATCCCGTGCTCGGCGAAGTGGTCGGCGAGGCGCACGCCGCCGCGGCCGGTGATCTGGCCGGCGATCGGCAGGTCGGTGGTGTGGAAGCCGGTCGCGACGATGATCACGTCGACGTCGCGCTCGGTGCCGTCCTTGGTGACGATCCCGCTCGGCGTCACCTTCGTGATGCCGCCAGTGACCAGCTCGACGTTGTCGCGGTCCAGGGCGGGGTACCAGGTGTTCGAGATCAGGATGCGCTTGCAGCCGATCTGGTAGTCCGGGGTCACCTTCGCCCGCAGCTCCGGGTCGGAGATGCCCTTCCGGATGTTCGCGAGCGCCATCTTCTTGGCGGGCAGCGCGAGCTTCGGCTGGCGGGTGAACGCCGGCACGTACATCTCCCGGCCCCAGTAGATCGCCCTGCGGTAGACCGACTGGATCTTTGGCACGTGCTTGAACGCCAGCTTCTCGAGGCGGGTGTAGTCCCGGTCGTTGCGCGGGATCACCCAGGGCGCAGTGCGCTGGTAGACGTCGAGGTGCCCCACCACCGGGGCGATCTCCGGGACGATCTGGATCGACGAGGCACCGGTGCCGATGATCGCCACCCGCTTGCCCGCCAGGTCGTGGTCGTGGTTCCAGCGCGCGGAGTGGAACACCTCGCCCTCGAAGGAGTCGAACCCCTCGATGTCGGGGGCCTTGGGGTCGGACAGCGCACCTGCGGCCGAGACGAGCACCTCGGCGGTGATCTCCCCGGCCGAGGTCCGGACCCGCCAGTGGTGCGACTCCTCGTCCCAGACGGCCTCGTCCATGTTGGTCTCGAACACGAACCGGTCGAGGGTGCCCGAGCGCTCGGCGACCTCCTGGATGTAGGCCTGGATCTCCGGCTGGGGGGAGAAGGAGCGCGACCACTTCGGGTTCGGCGCGAACGAGTACGAGTACAGCTGCGAGGGCACGTCGCAGGCCGCGCCCGGGTAGGTGTTGTCCCGCCAGGTGCCGCCGACGTCGGGTCCGCGCTCGATGACGAGGAAGTCGCGCTCGCCGGCCTCGTCGAGCTTGATCGCCATCGCCAGGCCACCGAAGCCGGCGCCGACGACGAGGACACGGACGTGCTCGGGAAGGTTGGTGGAGTCCATGGGAACCACCGTAGAAATCTATTGAACGTCCGTCAATAGCGCTGTTGAACGAAGTTCAGTAGGATGGGTCACATGAGCACTCGGACCAGGCTCGACCCGCGTCGACGCAAGGAGCAGCTGCTCGACCTCGGCGTCGAGCAGCTCTCGGTGCGTCGCCTCGACGACCTGTCGATCGACACGCTCGCGGAGGTCGCCGGCATATCGCGAGGGCTGCTCTACCACTACTTCTCCAACAAGCGGGAGTTCCACCTCGCCGTCCTGCGGCGGATGGCCGACCAGGTCGTAGCGATCACCGCGCCGACCGCCGACCTGCCTCCGCTGGACCAGATGGTCCGATCGCTCGAGGCGTTCGTCGACTTCGTCAGCGCCAACCGCGAGTCCTACGTCTCGTTCGTACGCGCGGCAGCGGCCGGCGACGAGGAGTTCCACCGGATCTACGAGGAGGCCAGGGCGGCCCTCACCGACCGCATCTTCGACCACGCGGGCGCGGACGTGCTCGCCGAGCTCGGCGTGGTCGACAGCCCCGCCGTCCGGCTCATGGTGCGCGGATGGAGCGCCTCGGTCGAGGACGTGGTCCTGTCCTGGCTCGACGACGACCGGCGGATCGACAAGCAGCAGCTCCTGGAGATGCTCGCGTCCTCGCTGCCTGCAGTCGCCTCGATTGTCAGCCCGACAAGATAAAACACCCGGCAGGTAGCCTGGATCTGTGGCGTACACCTCCGAGTACCCGTTCGTCTACCTGACCGCCGACGTGGTCGCTCTCTGCATGCGCCCCGGCGGTCTGTCGGTCCTGCTGGTCAAGCGGGGCGGAGCGCCGTACAAGGGCCGGTGGGCCTTCCCGGGCGGCTTCGTCGACGAGGGCGAGGACGTCGAGCGCGCCGCGAGGCGCGAGCTGCGCGAGGAGACCGGGATCTCGACCAGGGGCAGGGCGCTGCACCAGCTCGGTGCCTACACCGCTCCCCGGCGCGACCCGCGCCACCGGGTCATCTCCGTGCCGTTCGTCGCCGTGCTGCCCGAGATTGTGGCGCCCACCGCCGCCGACGATGCCACGCACGCCGAGTGGCTGCCGGTGGAGGAGCTCGTCGGCTCCCGGAGACTGGCCTTCGACCACGCGCAGATCCTTGCGGACGCGTCGCGCTGGCTGAGCGAGGCACTCGAGCGCACGACGCTGGCCACGGCGTTCCTCGCCGAGCGATTCACGATCACCGAGCTCCGCGAGGTCTACGAGGCCGTGTGGGGCCGGTCCCTGGATGCGGGCAACTTCCAGCGCAAGGTCACCAACGTGCCGGGGTTCCTCGAGGACACCGGCGAGCGCCGGATCGGCGGCCGCGGTCGACCCGCGACGCTGTTCACCGCCGGACCCACGTCGGCAATCTTCCCGGCGATGTCGCGCGAGCGGGACCGCTAGCCGCCCCGGTGAGGCAGAGCCGCCTCGCCTAGACTCGGCAGGTCATGTCCGAGGCCCAGCAGAGTCCCAACCGGCGCCGCGGCGGACGCAGCCGCGGTGGCCGGCGCAGCACGGGTCCACGCCGCCCCTCCGAGGCCGAGGTCGCGCGCCGGGCCTCGCTGGTCCCGGCGGTCCGCTACCCGGAGGAGCTGCCGGTCAGCGGCCGACGCGACGACATCGCCGCAGCCATCCGGGACCACCAGGTCGTCGTCGTTGCGGGCGAGACCGGCTCGGGGAAGACGACGCAGATCCCGAAGATCTGCCTCGAGCTCGGCCGAGGCGTGAAGGGGCTCATCGGCCACACCCAGCCGCGCCGCATCGCCGCCCGGAGCGTCTCGGAGCGGATCGCCGAGGAGCTCGGCGTGGAGATGGGCGGGGTGGTCGGCTACCAGGTCCGCTTCACCGACCAGGCGGGCCCGGACACGCTCGTCAAGCTGATGACCGACGGGATCCTGCTCGCCGAGCTGCAGCACGACCGGCTGCTGAGCGCCTACGACACGATCATCATCGACGAGGCCCACGAGCGCAGCCTCAACATCGACTTCCTGCTCGGCTACCTCAAGCAGCTGCTGCCCCGCCGGCCCGACCTCAAGGTGATCATCACCTCCGCGACCATCGATCCCGAGCGGTTCGCCGCGCACTTCGCCGACCGTCGTGGCAAGCCGGCGCCGATCGTGGAGGTCTCCGGCCGCACCTACCCCGTCGAGGTCCGCTACCGCCCTCTGGTGGAGGAGTCCTACGACGACGAGGAGGGCGAGCCGGTCGTCCGCGACCAGACCGAGGCGGTGGTCGCTGCCTGTCAGGAGCTGGTGCTCGAAGGGCCGGGGGACATCCTCGTCTTCCTCCCCGGCGAGCGCGAGATCCGTGACACCGCCGAGGTCCTCGAGGGGGTGACCTGGGGCCGGGACGGCGTCGACGTCGTCCCGTTGTACGCGCGACTCTCCTCCGCCGAGCAGCACAAGGTGTTCGAGCGGCACCAGCGACGGCGGATCGTGCTGGCGACGAACGTCGCCGAGACGTCGTTGACCGTCCCGGGCATCCGCTACGTCGTCGACACCGGGGTCGCGCGGATCTCGCGGTACTCCTTCCGCACCAAGGTCCAGCGGCTGCCGATCGAGCCGATCAGCCAGGCGTCGGCCAACCAGCGCTCCGGCCGCTGCGGCCGGGTCGAGGCCGGCATCGCCATCCGGCTCTACGCCGAGGAGGACTACTCCGGCAGGGCGGAGTTCACCGACCCCGAGATCCTGCGGACGAACCTCGCCTCGGTGATCCTGCAGATGACGGCACTGGGGCTCGGGGACGTCGCACGGTTCCCCTTCGTCGACCCGCCGGACCGCCGGCAGGTCACCGCGGGTGTCCAGCTGCTCGAGGAGCTCGGTGCCCTGCAGGACGACCGGCTCACGAAGACCGGTCGCCGGCTGGCGGCGCTGCCGGTGGACCCGAGGCTCGCCCGGATGATCCTCGAGGCCGAGAGGCTGGGCGTGCTCCGCGAGGTGCTCGCGATCGCCGCAGCACTGTCGGTGCAGGACCCGCGCGAGCGGCCGCTGGAGCAGCGGGCGCAGGCCGACCAGCAGCACGCCCGGTTCAAGCACGTCCGCTCCGACTTCCTGACGTTGCTCAACCTCTGGCGCTACGTGCGCAAGCAGCAGCGGGAGCTGAGCTCGAGCGCGTTCCGGCGGATGTGCCGGGCCGAGCACCTGAACTACCTGAGGATCCGGGAGTGGCAGGACCTGGAGTCCCAGCTGCGCCAAGCCGCGAAGCAGCTCGACCTGAGGATGCCAAAGGCCCCGAACAACGACTCGAGCAACGAGGAGGCGGTCGACGAGGACGCCATCCACCAGGCGCTGCTCTCCGGGCTGCTCTCCCACGTCGGGCTGCGCGACTCCGACCGGCGCGACTACCTCGGCGCCCGCAACACGCGGTTCTCGATCTTCCCGGGGTCCGGGCTGTTCAAGAAGCAGCCCGCGTTCGTGATGGCCGCCGAGCTCGTCGAGACCTCCCGGCTCTACGCCCGGGTGAACGCCGCGATCGAGCCGGAGTGGGCCGAGAAGCTCGGTGCGCACCTCGTCAAGCGCTCGTACTCCGAGCCGCACTGGTCGCGCAAGCGGGCGGCGGTGATGGCCTACGAGCGGGTGACGTTGTACGGCGTACCACTCGTCGCGGACCGGCTCGTCTCCTACGGCAAGGTCGACCAGGCCGTCGCCCGCGAGCTGTTCATCCGCCACGCGCTGGTGTACGGCGAGTGGCAGACCAACCACCGGTTCTTCCGCGAGAACCGGGAGCTGCTGGAGGAGGTCGAGGAGCTCGAGCACCGGGCGCGCCGCCGGGACATCGTCGTCGACGAGCACACGCTGTTCGACTTCTACGACGCCCGGGTCGGGGAGGACGTCGTCTCGGGGGCGCACTTCGACAGCTGGTGGAAGCGGGCCCGCCAGCGGCGACCGGAGCTGCTGACGTTCGAGCCGGAGATGCTCGTCAACGAGGCCGCCCGGGAGGTCACGGCCCACGACTACCCCGAGAGCTGGCAGCAGGAGGACCTCGCGCTGTCGCTGTCCTACCACTTCGCCCCCGGGGCGGCCGACGACGGCGTGACCGTCGACCTTCCGGTCGCGGCGCTGAACCAGGTCCCGGACGACGCACTCTCCTGGCAGGTGCCGGGTTTCCGTGAGGACCTCGTGGTGGCGCTGCTGCGCTCGCTGCCCAAGCAGCTGCGGGTGAACTTCGTGCCCGCACCCAACTTCGCCCGCGACTTCCTGAGCACCGTGCCGGCGGGGCAGGAGCCCCTCCTCGACGCGCTCGAGCGCTTCCTCCGATCGCGGACCGGCGTCGTGGTGCCCCGGGAGGAGTGGGACTGGGAGAAGGTGCCGGCCCACCTCCGTCCGACCTACCGGGTCGTGTCCGACGAGGGTGCCGTCGTGTCGGCGGGCAAGGACCTCGCCGAGCTCAAGAAGCCGCTCGCCGGGCGCTTCGCCCAGGCGCTCACCGACGCTGCGGCCGACCACGCCCGCACCGGGCAGCGGACGTGGACGTTCGGGACGGTGGAGGAGTCCTTTGAGCAGCTCAGGGCCGGGCACCAGGTCAAGGGGTACCCCGCCCTCGTCGACGAGGGAGACACCGTGGGTCTCCTGGTCCACGGCTCGGAGCAGGCGCAGGAAGCCTCGCACCGGTTGGGGGTTCGCCGTCTGCTCGCGCTCACCGTGCCGTCGCCGGCAGGTCGGCTCACCGAGGGGTGGGACAACCGCCGCAAGCTCGCGCTGGCCGGGTCGCCGTACCCGTCGGTGGCGGAGCTCCTCGACGACTGCGTCCTCGCCGCGGTCGAGCTGCTGATGGACCGTCACGGTGGCCCGGTGTGGGACGAGCAGGCGTTCGACGAGCTGCGCGGCAAGGTCGGGGTCGAGCTCCGAGGCGCCGCCGAGGACGTGCTTGCGGACGCCGTACGCGTGCTGGAGGGGTGGCGGGAGACCGACCGGCTGCTCTCCGGTTCGGTGGACCTGATGCTGCTGCCGGCGATGACCGACATGCGCGCACAGATCGGTCGGCTCGTGCGCCGGGGGTTCGTCGCCGACGTCGGCGGCGCGCAGCTGCGGCACCTGCCGCGCTACCTCGCCGGGGTCCGGTCCCGCCACGAGAAGCTCGCCTCTGCGCTCAACCGCGACCGGATGCTGATGGACCAGCTCGGCCCACTGCAGGACGCCTACCTGAACCGGGTCGCCGCACTGCCGGAGGGTCAGCCGGAGCCGCTCGCGCTGCGGCGTGTCCGGTGGCTGCTGGAGGAGTACCGGGTGAGCCTGTGGGCCCAGCAGCTCGGCACACCGGTGCCGGTCTCCGACGCCCGGATCCGCAAGGCGCTCGCCGCTGTCTGAGCCGCCTCCACTCCCACCGGCCTCAGAGGTCCGGGTGGAACTCCCGGGCAGCGACGACCACCGCGTCGAACGTGCTCCGGTCCAACGCGGCACCCTCGCGGCGTACCTCCGCCTCGGGCAGGCGCAGCAACCGGTCCAGCCGCACCTCGCTCGGCCGGCCCTCCGGGTCCCAGGCGCCGGTGCCGACGTCCATCCAGTGCCGGCCCCAGGAGGCTTCCTGCTCCGCGTCGAGGTCGTGGTCCTGGCTGCTGAGCTGCAGCCCGAGGAGGTGCCCGTCGCCGGTCCGGCTCAGCACCACCACCGGGCGGTCCTTGCCCTGGGCCGGGTCGTCCTCGTACGGAACCCAGGTCCACACCACCTCGCCGGGGTCGGGCAGTCCGTCGGCTTCAGGGGAGTAGGTGCTCACGGAGCGAACTCTACGGAGACCCGCCACCGTCCGTGGAGGGGCGGACGTACGGTTCAGCCATGCCTCAGCACGTCCGCGTCGCCACCTACAACCTGTACCTGGGTGCCGACCTCGGCCTGCTGCTGGGCGACGTGCCGCCGGCACGGCTCGAGGAGAACGTCACCGAGGTGCTGCGCCAGCTCGACGTCACCGCGTTCCCCGGGCGCGCGGCAGCGATCGCGAGGCTGCTCGTCCGCCACCGGATCGACCTGGTCGGCCTCCAGGAGGTGTGCACCTGGCACTCCGACGGTCGAGTGATGTGGGACTGCGCCGAGGAGCTGCTGACCGCGCTGGCCGAGCTGGGGGAGCCGTACGACCTCGTGGCCGAGCAGTCGTCGTTCAGCGGCGCCGGCGAGGCCGACCGGGGCGGGCGCCGGGTGACGATGCGGCTGGAGGGGCGCAACGTGATCCTCCGCCGACGGAGTTCCCCGGTCGTGGTGGAAGAAGCCTCCTCGGGGATGTTCGACAACGTGCTGACGACGCGGCTGCTGGACGCGGTCGACGTCTCCATCGGGCGTGGGTGGTGTGCCGTGCGGTGCACCGTGCCGGGGACCACCACCTTCACGTTCGTCAACACCCACATGGAGGCGTACGAAGCCGCCTCCCGGGACCGCCAGCGGCGCGAGGTCGTCGAGGCGCTGCCCGACGACCCGCGGCTCGTCCTGGTGGGCGACTTCAACGCCCAGCCCCACCAGGTGGGGATGCCGGCCGAGTTCTCCGACGCCTGGCTGGCGGCGGGCCACCCCGGTGACGGGCCGGAGGCCGCCACCTGCTGCCAGGCCGGCGACCTCGCGAACGAGTCCTCCCGGCTCAGCGAGCGGATCGACTACGTCTGGGTGCGGGACCTGGCGGTGGAGGCGTGCACACGGTTCGGGGCCGAGCCCGAGGACCGCACCGGAGAAGGGCTCTGGCCGTCGGACCACGCGGGCGTCGCCGCGACCGTCGTCGTCGGCTGACGGGCCTGGCGATCTGACAGGCCTCGGAGATTAGGTGCGCCGGACCGGGAGCGCCTCACGGCGCGTGGCCGCTCGTAGCGGCTTGTTGTGGGACCCGGGGCTGCCGCGGTCCGACGCCCGCCCAGCATACGACGTGACCCCGCGGATCGGCGGCAATCAGGCCAGTCGACCCTCGAGCTCCATCTTGGCCGCGGTCTCCAGCTGGTCGGCCATCGACATCAGCCGGGAGGCCGAGATGTCGCTGCGGTACGACGACCCCTCGCCGTGGTCCCGGTGGGCGCGACCGGCGGCGGTCACCCGGGCGAAGGCGGCTGCCCGGAAGAGGGTGTCGGCGAACTCCCCGACGCGGATGCCGCGCAGCACCGTGTCGACCAGCCACTGGACGTCGGCCGGTCCCGGCGGGTCACAGACCCCGGCGACCACCTCGTGCACCGGTGAGTGCCGACGCCCGAGGTCGAACTCACGGGCCGCCGACTCGGGGTCGGCGTACACCCAGGTGCGCAGCAGGTAGAGCCGCCACAGGCAGCCGGCGAGCGAGTCGGCGGGGGCACCGGACCAGAGCTCGGCGATCTGGTCGAGCCCCTCGGTCTCCGCCAGGTGCACCAGCCGGTCGATGACGTCGGTGTCGGCCGGGTCGATGGGCCCACGCACCAGGAGCGTCGCGCAGCGGTCCGCTGCCTCGCTCCGCGCGGCGGGGTCTACATCGCCCACCAGCGCGTCGAAGCGGGCACTGCCCGGCATCGCGGGCCGGTGGTGACGTGGTGTCTCGGCCATCGCCCCAGCGTACGGGTCGCAGCCCTCCGAGGTGGGCCCTTGGTCACGTCGGGATCACGGCGCGGCGCCACGTCCCCGCGGCTCGGGACGGAGCCGCTACCGTGTGGCTTTCCATGGGTGCGGGACCAGCTCGGCGAGGGAGGACGTGCGTGTCAGCGGCTCGAAGACTCGCCGGGACGGTCGTCGCCCTGACCCTCGCCACCACCGTGGTCGGCTGCACGTCCGGCGAGGAGGACCCCGGCGCAGATCCGTCGCCCGCGCCCTCCTCGGCCAGCCCGACCCCCGCCGAGCCCGTGGAGATCGAGGTCTCGGTGTTCGGTGACCCGGTGAGGCTGCGCGCCTACCGGCGGATCGCCGACGCGTTCACCGAGGCCAACCCCGACGTCGTGGTGACGCTGGTCGAGCAGCCGGACCCCGCCGACGCCGCGGTGGACGCAGCGAACGCGCTGGTGCTGGGCGCCGGCCCCGACGTCTTCCTCACCGACCAGCGCTACCTCGCCGAGCTCGTCGAGACCGACGGGCTCGAGCCGGTGGACAGCCTGCTCGAGGAGCGCGGGCTGCAGTTCGGCGACGACCACCAGCGGGTCGCGCTGACCTCGATGAGTGCGGACAACCGGCTGCAGTGCATGCCGGCGGAGATGTCCCCGAGGGTCGTCTACTACAACAAGCGGCTGGTGCCGCGGCAGCAGCTGAAGGCCGCCGAGGTGATCGTCCCGAACGCCGTCGCGACCAGCTGGTCGTGGGACGACTTCGCGATCACCGCCCGGACCGTCGCGGGACTCGACCGGCTCGGCCCGATCAAGGGTGTGTACCTCCCGCCCGACATCGACACGGTGACCGCGCTGGTGCGGTCCGCGGACGGCACGGTCGTCGACGACGTCTTCGAGCCCACGAGCCTCACGCTCGCGTCGGACAGCGCGCTCGAGGCGCTCGCCGAGCTGGTCGCGCTGGCCAGGGACCCGGCCGTCGCCTTGACGAAGCAGGACCTCAAGGTCCGTGATCCCATCACCCGGTTCACCGAGGGCCAGCTCGGGATGTACGTCGGCACCCGCGACGACCTCCCGGTGCTGCGCGAGGCGCGCGGGCTGAGCTTCGACGTGGCGCCGCTTCCGTCGTTCGGCCGTGCGCAGTCGGTTTCCGACGTCAACGGCTACTGCCTCAACGCGGGCACCGAGCACCTCGACGCCGCGGCGGACTTCATCGCGTTCGCGGTCGGCAAGGAGGCGGCGGAGATCGCCGCCCGGTCCGACGTGATCGTGCCTGCCCGGCTGGACACGGTGGCCGAGGACGTGTTCCGCCAGCCCGAGGAGCAGCCGCGCAACAGCCAGGTCTTCTCCACCTCCCTACGGCGCTCGGAGCCGATGCCGTACGACATCGCGTGGCCCCGGGTCGCCGAG
The DNA here is from genome assembly GCA_902805865.1 of uncultured Nocardioidaceae bacterium. Taxonomy (GTDB): domain Bacteria; phylum Actinomycetota; class Actinomycetes; order Propionibacteriales; family Nocardioidaceae; genus Marmoricola_A. The sequence continues at coordinate 21,051 of CADCUK010000115.1, forward strand.
CTCGCGGAGGGGGTCTTCGCCCGGCTGTTCTACGGGTTCGACGTCGATGTCGACGCCGTGCTCGAGGACCGCATGGTGCGTCTGGACGAGCAGTCGGAGCTGCTGTTCGGCGACGGCGAGACCGACGACTGAGCTGACTGGGCGGTCAGCTGTCCTCTTCCGGCTGTTGGCCCGACGGGTGCTCCGCGATCGACGCAGCGAGGATGCCTGCGGTGAGCTCGACCTGCCAGGCGCGGGCGCCCAGGGAGCGCAGCGCCTCGGCGACCTCCTCCACCTCGCTGCCCGGCGGGTCCCAGAGGACGCGTCGCACGTAGTCGGGGGTGAGCAGGTTCTCCACCGGCACGTCGTGCTCTGCGGCCAGCTCCTGCAGCGCGGCGCGGCTGGCGGCGAGCCTCGCAGCGGCCGCCGGGTCCTTCTCGGCCCAGGCCCGCGGCGGGGGCGGCCCGTCGTAGCGTGCGGCCGCGAGCGGCAGCTCGGTGTCAGGCATTTCTCGCGCCGCTCGGATCGCCTCGACCCACACGCTCACGTAGCGCTGGGCGCCCCGGCCGTGGAAGCCACGCATCGCCAGCAGCGTCGAGCGGTCCCGGGGGAGAGCGGTGGCCGCCTCGACGATGGCCGAGTCCGGGATGATGCGTCCCGGAGTGACGTCTCGCTGCGCCGCGATGTCGTCGCGCGCGTGCCACAGCGCGCGGACCGCGGCCAGAGCACGCCGGCCGCGCACCCGGTGCAGCCCCGACGTCCGTCGCCAGGGCTCTCGCCGCGGCTCGGCCGGCCCCATCGCAATGAGGTGCTCGAACTCCTGCCGCGCCCACTCCCACTTGCCGGCGGCGACGAGCTGCTCGTGCAGTGCAGCGCGCAGCTCGACCAGCGGCTCGACGTCCAGCGCGGCGTACTCGAGCCATGGGCGGGGAAGCGGCCGGGTGGACCAGTCGACCGCGGAGTGCTCCTTGCGCAGCCGCCGGCCGAGGACCTCCTCGACCAACGTCGCGAGGCCGACCCGCGGATAGCCGAGCAGCCGTCCGGCGAGCTCGGTGTCGAACAGCGCCGAGGGCCGGAGCCCGACCTCGTCGAGGCAGGGCAGGTCCTGGGACGCAGCGTGCAGGATCCACTCGGTGCCTTCGAGTGCCTCGACCAGCGGTGCCAGGTCGTCGAACGCGATGGGGTCCACCAGTGCGCTGCCGGCCCCCTCGCGACGCAGCTGGATCAGGTAGGCCCGGGCGGAGTAGCGGTAGCCCGAGGCGCGCTCGGCGTCGATGGCGACCGGTCCGGTGCCGGCGGCGATCGCCGAGCAGATCGTGGCCAGGTGGTCCTCGGTGACGACCAGGTCGGGCAGGCCGTCACGGAGCTCGAGCAGGGGAGCGGGTGGCTCCTCGGGCTCAGGAGGAGCCGGGGGGTCCTGGCTCTCGTCGGATCGGCCTTCTTCGAGCTCGGTCATCGGTCGCCGCGTTGACCCCGGCGGCTCGGCAGCGCGATGACCCCCTCGGGCACGGGCTCCAGGCCGACGGCCGTGCACAGCAGCTCTCCCCACGCCTCGACGTGCCGGCCCACGTCACCGCTGGGTGTCCACGAGGCGCGGATCTCGAGCTGGGCGCTGCCGCCGTCCTCGGCCATCCCCCCGAAGCTCTCCGAGGTCACCTTCGTCACCGTGCCCGACGGTGCGGTGTAGTCGGCGCCGTGCGCCTCCAGTGCCTCGACCAGCCAGGTCCAGGCGACCTCGGCGAGGAACGGGTCGGCGGCGAAGTCCGGCGTCAGCTCGGCCCGCGCGTAGGCGACGCACCGGAAGGTGCCGCCCCAGGCGTCGTTGCCGGCCGGGTCGTGCAGCAGGACGATGCGGCCGGTGCCGACGTCGTCACCCTCGACGGTGACGTCGGCGGAGAGGGCGGACGCGAAGGGCGCGATGCGTTGCGGTGCCGGCATCTCCTCGCACAGCACCTCCGGACGGAGCCGGGCAGCGCGCATCTGCGCGACCGCGTCCCGGAACTCGGCCGGGATCGACGACGCGTCCACGCGGGGTTGGTGCCGAGTGGCCATGGCCACAGACTAGGGCTGCCGGTGAAGTTGGGGTCCTCGACACGCGGCGCCGGCGTGACCGGCTCTCTGGGAGGATGTGCGCCGTGACCGCCTCCTCCCCGCTCCTCGCCGAGTCCGCGTTCCTCAAGGCCGCGCGCGGCGAGCCCGTGCCCCACACGCCGGTGTGGTTCATGAGGCAGGCCGGTCGGTCGCTGCCGGAGTACCGCAAGATCCGCGAGGGTGTCGCGATGCTGGACTCCTGCATGCGCCCGGACCTGATCACGGAGATCACGTTGCAGCCGGTGCGGAGGTACGGCGTCGACGCGGCCATCTTCTTCTCCGACATCGTCCTGCCCCTCAAGGCCGTCGGTGTCGACCTCGACATCAAGCCCGGCATCGGCCCTGTCGTCGCGTCTCCGGTCGAGACGGTCGCGGACGTCGAGGCGATCCCCGACCTGACGCCCGAGCACGTCCCCTTCATCACCGAGGCCGTCCGCGAGCTGGTCGGTGAGCTCGGCGGCACCCCGCTGATCGGGTTCGCCGGAGCCCCGTTCACCGTGGCGTCGTACCTGGTGGAGGGTGGGCCGTCCAAGGAGCACGCAAAGACCAAGGCGATGATGTACGGCGCCCCGGACGTCTGGGACGCGTTGATGCACAAGATCGCGGGCATCGCCGCGGCGTACCTGAAGGTGCAGGTCGAAGCCGGCGCCTCCGCCGTGCAGCTGTTCGACTCCTGGGCCGGTGCCACGTCACCGCAGGACTACGTGCGCTACGTGATGCCGTACTCGTCCGCGGTGCTCTCGGCCGCCGGCGAGCTGGGCGTGCCCCGCATCCACTTCGGCGTCGGCACCGGTGAGCTGCTCGGGTTGATGGGTGACGCGGGTGCCGACGTGGTCGGCGTCGACTGGCGGGTGCCGATGGAGGACGGCGTACGCCGGGTCGGCGACCGCGTGGTGCAGGGGAACCTCGACCCGTCGTTGGTGTTCGCCCCGACCGACGTGATGCTGGCTCGGGCGGCCGAGGTCCTCCGGGCCGGTCGTGACGCACCCGGCCACATCTTCAACCTCGGCCACGGGGTGCTGCCCTCGACCGACCCGGACCAGCTCGCGAGGCTGACCGACTTCGTCCACGAGCACTCAGCCCGCTGACGCGGTGGGCTGCCGGCGCCGGCGGCCCGACCTGAGCCAGACGACGAGCGGCACCAGCACCAGCCCCAGCACCACGGCGAACGGCAGCAGTGCGCCGGCGGCGGTGGCCCCCACGACCGCGACGTCGGTCAGGGCGTCCCACCCGTTGCGCAGCCCGGTGAGGAAGCCGGCGTCCTCCAGCGGGTCCTCGTCCTCCTCGGCCTTCTCCGGCGGGAGGGCCATCGTCAGCGTGATCGTCGCGAGCGACGTCTGGTCGGCGAGGAACTCCTGCTGCGCCCTCAACGACGCCAGGTCCGCCTCCCGTCGCGCGATCTCGGACTCGATGCGGATCATGTCGGTGACCTTCGTCGCCCGGGCGAGGAACTTGCGCAACCGGCCCAGGCTGACCTCCTGCGTGCGGATCCGGGAGTCCACGTCGATGACCTCGGTCGTGACGTCCTCGGACTCCCGCTTGGTGCTCAGCACCTTCCCGAGCTCCGCGAACGAGCCCATCACCGTGTCGAAGTGCTGGGAGGGCACGCGCAGCTGCAGCGTGGACCGCGAGGTGCGTCCGTCGTCGTCGCTCGCCGTCTCCTCGCGGCCGACGTAGCCGCCGAACCGTCCGAGGAGACGCTCGACCTGGGAGCGTGCCTCCACGAGGTCGGCGCTCTCGAGGTCCACCCTGCCGGTCGAGATCACGGCCCGCGTCTGCACCCCGACCCGGCCGGCTCCGTCGGCTGCGGGGGCCTCCTTGACGGAGTCGCTGGTGAGGCCGTTGTACCCCTCCATGTCGCTCGCGCTGCCGGAGTCGCTGCCGCCGCTGCTCTCCCCGCCACTGCTGCACGCGCTCAGCCCGACCAGGAGGACCGTGACGATCACCGCCGCGACCGCCCGCACCGATCGGCTGTGTCTGGCCCCCGTCGTCCGTGTGCTCATCGCCCACCACCCACTCCCGTGTCCTGGTCACCAACGTCCCACCTGTGACGCGGCACACGGCCACTTGGTTCCGAACCGTGATGGGGTGTTTGCCAAAGTGGAACGGTGAGCACCTTCCCTGTTCGTCCCACGCGCCGAGCCGACGTAGAGCCGGAGCCGGTCCGAGTCGTCGTCGTGGGCGGCGGGATCGCCGGTCTCGCGGCTGCCACGGCTGTACGCCGGGCGAGGCCGGACGTCGACGTCGTGGTGCTCGAGGCGTCCTCGCAGGTGGGTGGCAAGCTGCTGCTCGCCGAGGTCGGGGGAGTGACCGTCGACGTCGGAGCCGAGTCGATGCTGAACCGGCGACCGGAGGCCGTCGCTCTCGCCAAGGAGGTCGGGCTCGGCGACCGGGTCGTGCACCCGGCCACCATCTCCGCGAACATCTGGTCCCGGGGCCGGATGCACACGATGCCCCGGTCGCTGCTCGGTGTCCCGGTGGACAAGCAGCAGCTCGCGGACTCGGGCATCCTGACCCCCCAGGGCGTGGCCCGGGCGGCCATGGACGCGGTGCTCCCGCAGACCCGCATCGACGACCGGGACGTGAGCGTCGGGTGGCTCATCGAGGAGCGATTCGGGCGCGAGGTCCTCGACCGGCTGGTGGAGCCGTTGCTCGGTGGCGTCTATGCGGGCCACGCCCGCGAGATCTCCGCCCGCGCCGCTGCCCCCCAGGTGGTGGCCCTGCTCGACAGGGAGCGGTCGATGATGAAGGCCGCCGCGTCCGCGGTGGCCGGCTCCTCCGCGTCCGATGACCCGGTCTTCGCCGGGCTGGTCGGCGGCTTGGGACAGCTGGGCCCGGCGCTGGCCGCCGACCTCGACGTACGCACAGGCGTGACGGCTCGCGACCTGGTCCGCTCCACCGACCGCGGCTGGCACGTCGTCGTCGGTCCCGCCTCTGCGCCGGAGCTGGTCCGCGCCGACGCGGTGGTGGTGGCGACGCCGGCGACGCCGAGTGCGCGGCTGCTGGCCGGCGTGGTTCCCGACGCTTCCCTGGAGCTGGCGAGCATCGAGTACGCCTCGATGGCGGTCGTCACGCTGGCGTTCCCGGCCGGTGTGTTCCCGGAGGTCACCGGCTCGGGCTTCCTGGTGCCGCCGGTGGACGGCCGGCAGGTGAAGGCCGCGACGTACTCGTTCCAGAAGTGGGACTGGGTCCGCGAGGCAGGGCGGCACGCGGACGGCGACGGGCTGGTAATGATGCGCACCTCTATCGGACGCCACCGGGAGGAGACACAGCTCCAGGTCACCGACGAAGAGCTGGTCGAGCGGTCCCTGGTCGACCTGCGCGCCGCGATCGGTCTGACCGCCCGCCCGGTCGACCAGCACGTGCAGCGGTGGGGCGGCGGGCTGCCGCAGTACGCCGTCGGCCACCTCGACCGGGTGCGCCGGATCCGGTCCTCCGTGGCGGCGGTGCCCGGCCTCGCGGTCTGTGGTGCGGCGTACGACGGGTTGGGGCTGCCGGCGTGCATCGGGTCCGCCGAGCTCGCTGCCCGCCAGGTGCTCGACCAGCTGCCACCGCCGGGTCACCCGACCGGCGCACCGTTGTGAACGGGGAGGACAATGGCCTCATGACCGAAAGCACGGAGCGGACCCCCAACCGGGGCAAGCGCGCCAAGGACCTCAACGACTCGATCCGCTACACGATGTGGTCGGTGTTCCACCTGCGCGACGTCCTCGGCGACGGTGACGACGCCGCCGACCGCGCTGCCGAGGCCCGCGAGGTCGAGAAGCTCTTCGACGAGATGGGCGAGGTCGTCACGGTGCGTGGGGTCTACGACGTCTCCGGTCTCCGCGCCGACGCCGAGGTGCTGGTCTGGACCCACGCGGAGTCCTCGGACGACCTGCAGCAGCACTACAACCGCTTCCGCCGTACGGCGTTCGGGCGGCGGCTCGACCCGGTCTGGTCGCAGATGGCGCTGCACCGGCCGGCCGAGTTCAACCGCAGCCACGTCCCCGCCTTCCTGGCGGACGAGGAGGCGCGCAGCTACGTGTGCGTCTACCCGTTCGTGCGCTCCTACGAGTGGTACCTGCTGCCGGACGACGAGCGCCGCGCGCTGCTCGCCGAGCACGGTCAGATGGCGCGTGACTACAAGGACGTCCGCGCGAACACCGTCGCGTCCTTCGCCCTCGGCGACTACGAGTGGCTGCTGGCGTTCGAGGCGGACGAGCTCCACCGCATCGTGGACCTGATGCGCCACCTGCGTGCCTCCGGTGCGCGTCGGCACGTCCGCGAGGAGGTGCCGTTCTACACCGGCCGCCGTCGCTCAGTCGCGGAGCTCCTCGACGAGCTCCCGTGACGCCCACCGGTACGCTTTGCCGGCCACGCGCTCCCGGGGCTTCCGGGACCGCTCACACCGCCTAGTCCGGGCTCACGCCCGGAGCCGGGGACCCATCCACCATCCCGGGGTGAATCGACTCTGGTCGTAGGGCTTCCTTTCCAGCCCGAACCCGTCAGCTAACCCGGTCGGCGTCAAGGAAAAGGAAATCCACCTTGCTCGTGCGTCACTGTCGTGCGCTCCGACGCACCACGACCGTCCTGATCGCCTCGACCGCAGTCGCAGGGCTGTCGGTCACGGCTCCGTCCTCCACCGCGGGCTCCTACACCCTGGACAGAAGGCTCGAGGACTCGCGGATCAACGAGTCGAGCGGTCTCGCCCGGAGCACCTACTCACGCGACACTCTCTTCACCCACAACGACAGCGGCGACAGCGCCCGCGTGTTCGCCGTCGACCCGAGCGGCGACACCCGCGCGGTCTTCACGCTGGGCGGCGTCAGGTCCAGGGACGCCGAGGACATCGCCCCAGGTCCCAGGAACACGCTGTGGCTCGGCGACATCGGCGACAACGGACGCGTCCGCGACGACATCAGGGTCTACCGGTTCACCGAGCCCTCCACGCTGTCGAGCAGGACCGTCTCTGCGACGACGTACCGGTTCCGGTACTCCGACGGGCGCCACAACGCGGAGGGGCTGATGGTGCATCCGGTCTCAGGGCGTCTCTACGTCGTGACCAAGGCGTCCTCCGGTGCCGGCATCTACGCCGCTCCCTCGACGTTGTCCACGTCGACCGTCAACAGGCTGACCCGTGTTGCGCCGGCCCCGTCGCTCATCAAGGGCGCGTCCTTCTCCCCGGACGGCTCGAGGTTCGTCCTGTCCGGAGGGCCCTACGCCTATGTCTACCGGTCGATCGGCGGCACGCCGGTCCGCCTCGAGAAGCCGCCGCTCGAGCAGGGCGAGTCGGTCGCAGTGACCCGTGGCGGCGGGACGATGGTCGTCGGCAGCGAGGGCGCTGACAGCCCGGTGTACAAGCTGTCCATGCCCTAGGCCTGCACTCAGCTCGTCGGCTCGAGCGTCAGGCTGATCGAGTTGATGCAGAAGCGCTGGTCGGTGGGGGTGCCGTAGCCCTCGCCCTCGAACACGTTGCCC
>CADCUK010000116.1 GCA_902805865.1 uncultured Nocardioidaceae bacterium
CGGCGCGGCTCGGGTCGTCAGCGGCCGCGCTGACGCCGACCGGGAAGCCGAGGGAGGCTCCCAGCCCCCACAGCACGATGCCGGGGACCACGAGGGCGAGGTGCTGGCCGAAGACGATGAGCAGCACCCCCCCGCCTGCCATCGCCATCGTGGTCCACAACATCGGCAGGCGTCCGAACCGGTCCAGCAGCACCGGTCCGACGAAGCGTCCGGTGGTCATCGCGGCCACGAAGACCCCGAAGCCGGCGACCCCGACCCAGTGCTCGACCTCGTAGCCGTCGACGAGCGCCAGCGCCAGCCAGTCGTTGGCGATCCCTTCGGTCAGCGCGAGCGCCAGCATCATCAAGCCGATGAGCAGGGTCCGAGGCTCCCGCCATGCCGACCAGGCGGAGGGCGACCGGTCCCCGGCCGGTGCCGGCTCGTCCGGGAGGAACGCCCGGGAGCAGGCCACGACCGCGACCAGTCCGAGGACGCCGAAGGGCACGAGGTGCGCCAGCACCGGCACGTCGAGCGCGACCAGGGCTGCAGCCACCGCTGACCCGGCAACGGTGCCGAGGCTCCACCCGGCATGGAACCTCGGCATGATCGCGCGGCCGAGGTGTCGCTCGACCGCCGCGCCCTCGACGTTCATCGCGACGTCCCAGACACCTGTGCCGATCCCGTAGAGGAACAGCGAACCGGCGGCCAGCGCCGTGGCGCCGGCGACCAGCGCCACGGCCACCAGCGCCAGGCCGACGGAGGCGCACACCGCGGCGGTCCGGATCACCGCGACCGTCCCGAACCGCTCCACGAGTGCTCCCGTGATCGGCATCGCGGCCATGGACCCGGCGGCGATCGCAAGGAGCAGCAACCCGAGTGTCGCGTTGTCGAGCTCCAGGGCGTCCCGCGCCTCGGGGATGCGCGAGACCCAGGTCGCGAACAGGAGCCCGTTGAGGAAGAACGTCCCGGCGACGGCGTTGCGGGCGGCGAGCAGCGACGTCATGGCACCAGCACATCAGCCAGTGACGGCGTACGGCGCAGCGGGGCAGGCCGGCCCTCCGCTCAGTCCTGCTCGCCCAGCGCTCCCGCCAGACGCGAAACCAGGTCGCCCACCGCCGCTCGCAGCTCCGGACCGCCCTCGACCCTGAAGGGAAGCGGCATCCGGGCCAGCCAGTCCTGGGCGTACATCGCCGGGTTGCTCGTGCTCCCCACCAGCAGGCACCCGTCGCCACGCGGCTCGAGCCTGCCCATCGGCGGCCTGATCCACCGCGCCACCTGCTCGACCGGCGCGTCGAACGCCACCCTGGTCTCGAACTCCCAGCCGGCGCCGAGGTTCTCCTCGAGAACCGCGACCGGATCGAGGCCGGCAGGCGGCTCGAACGGCTCGGCAGTCTCCTCGACTCCGAGGATCCGGTCTACCCGGTAGGTCCGGACCGCGTCCGAGCGGTGCGAGCGGCAGAGCAGGTACCAGCGCCCGAAGCGGGCGACCACGGCCCAGGGGTCGACCGCACCTTGCCACTCGTCCCCCGTCTCGTTGCGGTAGCCGATGACCACGCATCGTCGAGCACCGATCGCCGCCACGAGGGTGCTGGTCACCGCCGGGTCCGGGCGCGCCGAGTACGGGTCCGGAGCCGCCGTCGCATGGTCGCGGAGCGAGGCGGCCTGCCGGCCGACCGTGTCGGGAAGAGCGCGGATCACCTTCCCCAGCGCCGACCCCACGATGTCGGTGGCTGCCGGGTCGGCAGCCGCGGGATGGCTGCCGAGAACGGCCATCACCAGCGCGAGCGCCTCGGGCTCGGTGAAGGCGACGGGCGGCAGTCGTGTCCCGCGTCCGAGCCGGTAGCCGCCGTACGGGCCGCGGCTGGACTCGACCGGGATGCCCGCCTCCCGCAGGATGCCGACGTAGCGGCGTGCCGCCCGCTCGGTGACCCCGAGTCTCTCGGCGAGCTCCTCGGCCGTGGCCCCGGGACGGGTCTGCAGGAGCTCGAGCGCACGCAGGGCCCGGGCGGTCGGACTGAGGTCGGTCGGCACAGGAGCAGGCTAGGGACCTGGCGCCGCAACCGGAAGCGGACCGTCCGGAACATGCCCTAGCGTGGCGCCATGGACATCGTGCTGATCGGCGGACTCTGGCTCGACGGATCTGCGTGGGCCGACGTCGGTCCTGCCCTGGAGGAGCGGGGCCACCGGCCGGTGCCGGTCACCCTCCCCGGTCAAGGTGACGGCGCGACCTCGGCCACCCTCGACGACCAGGTGGCGGCGGTGGTGGCCGCGGTCGACGCAGCAGAGGGACCGGCGCTGGTCGTGGGTCACTCGGCCGCCTGCACGCTGGCCTGGATCGCCGCGGACGCGCGCCCGGAGCGCGTGGCCAAGGTCGCGCTGATCGGTGGTTTCCCGGGCGAGGACGGCCAGCCCTACGCGGACTTCTTCGAGCCCACCGACGGCGTGGTGCCGTTCCCCGGTTGGGAGCCCTTCGAGGGCCCGGACTCCGCCGATCTCGACGAGACCGCTCGGAGCCGCATCGCCGCGTCGATGGTCCCGGTCCCCGAGGGCGTCACCAAGGGAACGGTGCGCTTGCAGGACGAGCGCCGGTACGACGTACCGGTGCTCGTGGTCTGCCCGGAGTTCTCGCCCGCCGAGGCACAGGAGTGGATCGCGGCCGGGGACGCACCTGAGCTGGCCCGGGCCAAGCACCTCGAGCTGGTCGACATCGACTCCGGCCACTGGCCGATGTTCTCCAAGCCGGCCGAGCTGGCGGCGTTGCTCGCCGACGCAGCCGACGGCTGAGCCGCCACTCCCCGGGAGCGATCAGCTGAGGCAGAGGCAGAACGGGTGGCCGGCGGGGTCGAGGAAGACCCGGAACGTCTCACCCGGCTGGTGGTCGTGCTTCGTCGCGCCGAGCGCCACGACCGCCTTCTCGGCGTCGTCGAGGTCGTCGACGACGACGTCCAGGTGCATCTGCTGCGGCACCTCCTGGCCCGGCCAGACAGGTGCGCGGTAGTCCTCGACCTTCTGGAACGAGAGGCACTGACCGTAGTCGGAACGCACGTCGACCCAGTCGTTGGACGCGTCGATCTTCCAGTCGAGCATCTCGCCGTAGAAGGCGGCGAGGGCCGCAGGGTCGGGACAGTCGAGGACGATGCTCGGGAAGCGCGCGATAGCCATGTCGAGGATCGTAGGACCGGAAGCGGACACTCCCCTTCCGGAACCTACGTCAGTCGTCGACCAGCGCCCGCTCGCCGGGCGAGGCAGCCGCCTGCGGCGGGACGTCGGTGCTGTCGCTCGCCAGCTTGGCCGGCCACCAGATGGCCGGACCCAGGTCGAGGTTGAGCGCCGTCACCAGGACCGACCGGACGATGAGCGTGTCGAGCAGGATGCCCAGCGCCGCGGCGATGCCGAGCTCGGCGAGGAACACCAGCGGGATCGTGCCGAGCACCAGGAACGTCGCGGCCAGGACGATGCCGGCGGAGGTGATGACCCCACCCGTCGTCGTGAGTGCCACGAGCACACCCTTCCGGGTCCCGCGTTCGATCGACTCCTCCCGTGCCCGAGTCATCAGGAAGATGTTGTAGTCGATGCCCAGGGCCACCAGGAACACGAACGCGAACAACGGGAACCCCGGGTCGGAGCCGGCGAAGCCGAAGACGTACTCGAAGAGCAGCGCCGAGATGCCCAGCGCCGCACCGAATGACAGCACCACGGTGCCGAGCAGGATCACCGGCGCGGCCAAGGCGCGCAGGAGCAGCACCAGGATCAGCAGGACGACCAGCAGCACGATCGGGATGATGACGAGGTTGTCCCGCGTCGAGGCCACCTTGGTGTCGAGGTAGATCGCCGACCACCCGCCCACGAGGGCGTCGGCGCCCTCCACGTCGTGCACGCGGTCGCGCACAGCCTCGACCCGGTCGAACGCCTCCGTCGAGGCGACGTCGCCGGCCACGGTGGCCTGGACGAACGCGACGCCGTCCTGGACCACGGGCTTGCTCGGCTCCCCTACGCCCTCGATGCCGGTCATCGCCTCGCGCACGGCGTCCTCGCTGCCTGCATTGGCCACCACCATGACCGTGTTCGACGCGTCGACGAGGCCGTGCTCGGCGAGCACCTGCTGGCCGGTGATCGACTGGAACTCCTTGGTGTAGCTGTCCTCGGTTGCCAGGCCGGCGGTGTCGAGGCGGAAGAGCCCGAGGCACGCGATCGCCAGCACGACGGTGGTGATGACCCACACCCGTCGGGGGCGTACGGCGATCCGGCGGCCGATGCTCGCCCAGACACCGGTGTACGTCGGCTCGGCCGAGCCGTAGGCGGGGCGCTTGGGCCAGAAGACCCAGCGGCCGACGACGACGAGGAGCGCGGGCAGCAGCGTGATCATGACCAGGAAGGTCACGCCGACACCGATCGCGGTGACCGGCCCGAGACCGGCGGTCGAGTTCATCTCGGCGAGGAGCAGGCACAGGAGCCCTGCGATCACCGTTGCGGCGCTGGCCAGGATCGCCGGCGCGGCGCGGTGCAGCGCGAACGCCATCGCCTCGTGCCGGTCCGCGTGGCGACGGAGCTCCTCCCGATAACGCGCGACGAGCAGCAAGGCATAGTCGGTGCCTGCGCCGATGACGAGGATCGTGAGGATCGCCTGGCTCTGCCCGTTCACGGTGAGGTCGGCGTACTTCGCCAGGAAGTAGATGAGCCCTTGCGAGACAGTGAGAGCGACGCCGGCGCAGATGATCGGCAGCAGCCAGAGGATCGGGCTGCGGTAGGTGAACAGCAGGATCAGGATCACGATGCCAAGGGTCGCGAACAGCAGGGTGCTGTCGAGGCCCTCGAACGCCTCGGACGCGTCGGCGGCCTGGCCGCCGGCGCCGCTGATGTAGGTCTCCACACCGTCGATCGCCGCGATGTCCCGCAGCTCCTCGGCGACGTCGGGCATCTCCATCCACCCGTTGGCGCCGAAGTTGAACGTAACCAGCGTCTGCATCGCCTGGCCGTCCTCGGACACCTGGGGACCGAGGACCTCGCCCTCGACGCCCTCGAGGTTCGCGAACTCTTCGACGTGGTCGGTGGCCTCGGCGACGGCGGCCTCGGAGAGCCCGGCGTCGTCCTCGTAGACCACCACGGTGGCGATCGCGTTCGGGTCCTGGAAGGGCGTGAGCTTCTCGTAGGCCCTGGTGGACTCCGCCGACTCCGGGAGCCACGACGACGCCTCGTTGTTCTGGACGTCGATGAGCTTGGAGGCGAACGCGCCGGAGACTCCGACGGCCACCAGCCAGAAGACCAGGACTGCCCATTTGGTGATGCGACCGGTCAGGCTGCCGGCAAGCTGTCGATGCATAACCCCATCTGACCACTCGGGGTCCCGGATCGCACCGGTCTTTGGTCCGGATCAGCGACGCTCTTCGCCCCTTTCGTGAGGGACCCGAGGCATCGGCGCGGCACTTGACTCGCGCGGGCCACCGCGTCACCCGCCTCGCTAGGGCTGGACGGAGAGGAACAGGAACGCAGCCAGCAGCACCAGGTGGACGAAGCCCTGCAGCGCGTATGCCCGCCCCTGGACCACCGTGAACACCGTGACGACCACGGTGATCGCGAGCAGGATCATCTGCGTCGGCTCGAGGCCGAGCTCGAGCGGACCGCTCAGCCAGATCATCGCCACCGCGATCGTGGGGATCGTGAGGCCGATCGACGCCATCGCCGACCCGAGCGCGAGGTTGAGGCTCGTCTGCACCCGGTCACGCGCAGCGTTGCGCACCGCGGCGATGGACTCCGGAGCCAGGACCAGCAGCGCGATGACCACGCCGACCACGGCGTAGGGGAAGCCGAGGTCCTCGACCACCTGCTCGATCGTGGGCGAGAGGAGCTTCGCGAGTCCCACGACCGACACCAGCGCGACGACGAGCAGGGCGAGGCTCAGCCAGGCTTCGCGCGCCTCCGGAGGGTCGGCATGGTCGTCGCCGTCGAGGTCCAGCAGCCCGGTGACCCTGTCAGCTCGTTCGAGCTCCAGCAGTAGACGGCGGCCGCTCCGCTGCGCCATCATCGATTGCTTCCGGACGACCTTCGACCGCTAGCAGCGACGGTGGGCGTCGGGGGGTGGTTCCCGGCACCTTCGTTGCGCCGGGAACCACCGCCGGTGAAGGACGTCTCTCCACCCGCAAGGTTCGCCATGGGGGGTGACGGCCGCGCTGCCCAGGGGGAAGGGGGACCAGCGCGCTTCCTTGCGCACTTCCCAGTATGCGCGGAGTCCTCGCGACGAACCAGGACGGTGCCGTTCAGGTCTCTGCAATGCAACCTTCCGCACCGGGACGGCCGCTCGGTGTCAGTCGGTGAGCTGTCCGAGGTGCTGCGTCATCCCCCGGCGACCGTTCTCCGGCGTGTTCCACAGGAACTGACCTTCCTGCGTCGGGCCGCTCGTGTACCAGGAGGAGAGACCTTCGCTGATCCGCAGGAGGCGCTCGGTGCCCAGGTCCAGGACGTAGGTGCCGACCTGCTCGGGCTCGTGGGAGAAGATCGTCACGATGCCTTCACCCTCGGTCGAGGCGAGCCCGCCGTCGAGGCTGTTGCCCTGCACGGTGACCACCTGGTTGCCGTCGAGGTCAAGGACCTGCACGCGGTCGTCGCGGACCCCGTCTCCGTAGGTGCCGCAGTACTGCCCCATCACGATGCGGTCGCCGGCCGCACCGAAGTTCAACAGGTTGCACTTCTCGCCCGTCCGGGGGTCGAACGAGTGCTCCTCGCCGGACTCCAGGTCGCGCACGTGCATGCGGCCGCTCTCGCCGCTCGTGGAGTCGGTCCACGCCATCGCGTCGTCGGTGAAGGCCACGGACCCGACGGTGAGCCCCTCGTCACGGACGTCGGCCGGGTCCGTCAGCGACGCCGACCAGAGTCGGTAGGTGTCCCCCTCGGCGTCGGAGTCGTCGGCCTCCCCGTCAGCGCCCATCGGCCAGCCGCCCTCCGGAGGCCGGCCCTGGGTCGCCGGAACGGGCACGTAGAGACGTCCGTCGGGACCGATCTCGGCACCGAACGGCTGCTCCACCGGGGGCAGCTCGGGCCACTGCATCGTGCTCCACTCCCGACTCGCACGGTCGAAGACGTGGACGGTCAGGTCCCCCATCCACCCGGCACCGTCCGTTGCGTCACTCCCGTCGCTTAGCAGCGCCAGCTGGTCGGTCCCGAGCTCCAGTGCACGTGTCGTGGCCTGCCCGACGTCGAGGACCGGCAGCCAGTCCTTCTCCTCCGTCGCCGGGTCCACGAGGGCGAGCCGCGGCCAGAGCTGGTCCATCCGGGGCCCGTCGCGGAACAGCAGCAGGCCGTCGTCGGTGACCCCGTCGAAGTACTGCCCGTTGTCCCGGTTCAGGTTCGCGTTGGTGTGCGACTTCAGCACGGTGTACTCCACCCCTTCGGTCGCCGGTGCAGCGTCCGCCAGCCGCAGGGTGGGCGCGTCCGGCCGCGGGACTCCGGCCGACCCGGACTCAGGGGCGCCGGGATCGAGCGCCACCGATCCGATGCCGACGATGGCTGCTGTCGCGAGCGCCGTACCGCCGACGACCGCGAGTCGGCGACGGCGCACCCGACGTCGACCGCCGCTGAGGATTCCCTGCACATCGAGCTCGTCGTGGGGCGGAGAGGCCACGGCCTCGTTGAGCAGGTCGCGCACGTCGTTCACCATGAGATCGCTCCTTCGGTCGCCAGCCCGCCGACGGGCGCGCCTTCGAATGTGGTCCGGAGCGAGGCCAGCGCCCGGGAGGTCTGGCTCTTGACGGTGCCCTCGGTGCACCCGAGCACCGCGGCGGTCTCGGCCACGCTCAGGTCGTCGAAGTACCGCAGCACGACGCATGCTCGCTGCCGCACGGACAGGCCGCTCAACGCCGAGAGGAGGGCGGTGCGAGAAGCGACCGATTCCGCAAGGTCCTGCCTCGACGGCAGGTTGCGGTCCGGCTCGGCCGGCACCTCGGTGCTCGAACGGCGCCGGCCGTGGTCGATGAAGGCACTGACCACGGCCTTGCGGGCGTAGGCGTACTGCGGCCGGCCTTCGTGAGCCGCGGCCACGCGACGTACACGCGGATCAGCCCCTCCTGGACGTGGTCCGACGCCTGGTCCCAGTCGCCGCACAGCAAGTACGCCGTGCGGCGCAGCCGACCACGCACCGCCTCTGCGAACTCGACGAACGCCTGCTCGTCACGCATCGGTCACTCGCTTCATGCGATGTCACGAGGTGAGCGGACCCGAAGGTTGCCTGCCCCCGCCGACCAGTCTGCACCCGACGAGCGCCTGCTGCGCCTCACGGTTGCTGCTTGGTCCGGTGCAGCAACCAGTCGCGACCGGTGTCTATCAACGCGTAGCGCACCGACGATCGCTGCCCGTGCAGGACGAACAGCAGGCGCCGATCGTTGCTGCCGACGTCCTCCCACCAACCTATGTCGGCGATCGACTTGTGCTCGTCCTCGAATCGCAGGTGGTCCAGGTCGTGGTCGGGCACCGCCACCGCGAGACGGTCCTCGCTGGACGTGCTGGGCAACCCCTTCGGCACCGCCCAGGACCGCAGCACGCCGCCCTGCTCCAGCCGCAGGTCGAAGTGCGGCCGCGGTCTGCGGTGGTCGTGGAGGACGAACGAGGGCTGGTGCATCGAGTGGGCGTGGGGCGTCGTCAGGCCGGGTCGGCCACGAACACGGGGATCTCGCGTTCCGTGCGCCGCTGGTAGTCGGCGTAGTCCGGGAATGCAGCAACAGCCCGCTCCCACCACGCCGCTCGCTCCTCGCCGCTGACCTCGCGCACCTGGAAGCTGCCCTTGACCGGACCGTCCTGGATGTCGACCTGGGGGTGGGAGACGAGGTTGTGGTACCAGACCGGGTGCTTCGGGGCTCCACCCTGCGAGGCCACGAGCGCGTAGCTGCCCCCGTGCTCCACCCGCATGAGCGGCGTCTTGCGGAGCTTGCCGGACCTGGCGCCGACCGAGGTGACCACCACGACGGGCAGACCCGTGTCACGCAGAGTCGTGCCCTCGGTCCCGCCGGAGCTCTCGTACAGCTCGACCTGGTCGCGGACCCATTGCGCACTGCTGGGGACGTACTCGCCTGTGAGAGTCATAGCTCCATGATCGACGGCGGCGCAAGCACCGAGCGCGCGGACCCGACGCCCCCTACGGTGTTGCCATGCAAAGGATCGGACTCATCGGCGGGATGAGCTGGGAGAGCACGGCGCTGTACTACCGGCTCGCGAACCAGCTCGTCGCCGAACGACTGGGTGGGCTGCACTCGGCCGACGTCGTCATGCGCTCCATCGACTTCGCGGTCATGGAGCAGCTGCAGAGCCGGGGCGAGTGGGCGGAAGCCGGCACGATGCTGGCCGAGGTGGCCGTCGAGCTGGAGGGGGCCGGAGCGGAGCTCCTGGTGCTGTGCACGAACACGATGCACAAGGTCGCGGCGACGATCGAGGCGGCAGTCGACATCCCTCTCGTGCACGTGGTGGACGCGACGGCACAAGCCGTACGGGCCGCCGGCACGACGAGCGTCGGGCTGCTCGGCACCGCATTCACGATGGAGGATCATTTCTACCGCGACAGGCTGATCTCCCACGGCATCGACGTGATCGTCCCCGAGACCGACGACCGGCGCGTGGTCCACCGGGTGATCTACGACGAGCTCTGCCGGGGAATCCTGAGCGAGTCCTCCCGTCAGCAGTTCCAGGCGATCATGGGGCGGCTCGTCGACTCGGGCGCAGCGGGGATCGTCCTCGGTTGCACCGAGATCGAGCTTCTGGTGAAGCAAGAGGACACCGACGTCCCCGTCTTCCCCACGACCCGGATCCACGTCTCTGCAGCAGTCGACGCAGCCCTGGCGGACGTGTCAGCAACGGGGCGATGAGCCGTGGCGGTGCGCGCGGTCGTTCTGGTCGAAGGAGAGAGCGACCGGGTCGCGCTCCTGACACTGGCCGCGCGGACAGGACGGGACTTGGCTGCGGAAGGCATCGACGTCGTGGCCATGGGTGGCATCACCAACACGCGGTCGTTCGCGAGCCGCTACGGCCCCCACGGGCTGGACCTCCCGTTGGCCGGGCTGTACGACGCGCCGGACGAGGCGATCGTCGAGCGGGCGCTGGCCGCGGCGGGTCTCGGGGACGCAGTGGGAGCACGTGGACTGCCAGGTGCGGGTTTCCACCAGTGCTGCATGGACCTGGAGGACGAGCTGATCCGAGCCCTCGGCGTCGCTGCCGTCGAGGCGGTCATCGAGGACGCGGGCGAGACGCGGTCGTTGCGCCTCCTGGAGAGGATGCCGGCGCAGCGCGGGTGGACCCGCGAAGCCCTTCTGCACCGCTTCCTCGGCGTACGGTCGGGCCGCAAGGCGCGGTACGCGAAGCTGCTGGTCGAAGCCCTCGAGCCCGGACGGGTCCCCGCACCACTGGCGGCCACGCTCGACAGCCTCTGACCCCGACGCCAGGCTGCGTGCGGGCCGGCTAGCGCTGGCGCTCGGCGCGGACCACGACATCGTGCAGGACGGCCTCGCGGTCGTCACCTCTCGGGACGACCCGCCGGCACTCCTCCGCAGTGACGATCTCCCAGCGCGAGGTGTCCAGCCGGGCGACGACCGAGGCAGCAGACACCGACGCCTCGACGGGCGGGCCGTGCTCGTGCGCGTCACCGTCGGCGTCGTGGGTGTGCTGGTGCCCCACGATCAGGAGCGACCCTCCTGGCGCCACCCAGGAAGCGATGCGGTCGTAGAACTCGAGCTGGGGCATCGCCGGGTGTGCGTAGTGGGACACCACCAGGTCGTAGGAGCCCTCGGGGGCCCAGACGCTCAGGTCGGCCTGCAACCACCGGAGCCGCTCGGAGATCCCGCACTCCCGCGCGCGCTCCTCGGCACGGGACAACGCTTCGGACGAGACGTCCGCACCAGTGACCTGCCACCCGTGCGAGGCCAGCCAGATGGCCTCCGCGCCGGCGCCGCACCCGGCGTCGAGCGCCGTGCCGGGCACCAGCTCGCTGGTCTCGATGCTCAGGTAGGGGTTGGGCGGACTCTGGGCCGTGGACGCGTGCGTGCCGCGTCCACCTTCGCGCCAGTGCGCCTCCCAGTAGTCCCTGTCGAACTCGTGGTCCATGGATGAGCCCTTCCGACTGCGACCGGAACAGTCTGCGTCGGCAACAGCCCGGACGGCAAACAACGTTGCCGGAACGGCAAAACGACCTCGAGCTCAGTCGCCGAAGACGTCAGCGTTCGCGAAGCCACAACGGGGGCAGTCCCACACCACGATGTCGGTGTCGGCATAGGTGATCTTGCGTCGGCTGCCGTCGTCCCCCGTGGCGACCCCATGGGCGGTGTCGACGCTCACCTGCGCCTGACACCCTGCGCACGCCGACTCCACCGCGCCCACGCTCACCCCCGTCGACCACCTTTCAGGCGCACCTCGTCGAAGGACTCGAACACCGCCGACGGCGTCGGCCGAGTCATGGGCTCACGGTGCCACCAAACGGCGGCGACGTAAAGCGGGCATACCGGCGCGCACCGGAGCGCCCGCGTGCCATTTGCGCCCGATTTGAGCCGTGAACGACTAACGTCGGGGTAGGCCACAGCACCTGGCCCGCGCGCCTCCAGCGCGCCGTAGTGGCACGACCGCGAGAGGAGCGGCCGCATGTTGCCGTTGTTCGCGGCACTCATGACCGTCGCCGGGTTGGCGCTCGCCGCCCTGGCCGTCTACGTCGGACGGCGCCGCGGCTCCCGTGCCGGCGTACCGCTCGCTGCCGTGCTGGTCTCGGTCGCCTGGTGGGGTCTGGCGTACGCCGCGGAGCTCTCGACCGACGACCTCGGCTCCAAAGGTGTCTGGGGTGACCTGAAGTACGTCGGGATCTGCACGTTGGCGCCCTCGTGGCTCGTGTTCGTCCTGCAGTACACCGGCAGGGGACATCTGGTGACGCGACGGATGCTCGCGCTGCTGACGATCGAGCCGGTGGTCGTGCTCGCGCTGCTGGCGAACCGCGGCACCCACGACCTGGTGCGCTACTACTCGGCAGGTGCGGCCGGCCAGGAGCTGCCGGTGGTCGAGACCGGCGCGGTGTTCTGGTTCCACCTCGTCTACGCCAACGTGATGCTCCTGGGGGCGACCGGGCTCTTCGTCGCGACGATGGTCCGGCTGTCCCGCACCTACCGGCAGATGGCCTTGGCACTGGTCACCGCGTCGCTGCTGCCGTGGGCGGCGAACCTGCTGCACAACTTCCAGGTCGGCTGGTTCACTCGCATCGACCTCACTCCCTTCGCGTTCACCGTGACCGGCGCTGTGCTGGTCTGGGGACTCTGGCGCGAGCGGCTGGTCCGGCTGACTCCCCTTGCCCGCAGCCTGATCGTCGACAACATGACCGACGGTGTCTTCGTCATCGACGCGTTCGACCGCATCGTCGACGTCAACCCGTCCGGCGCCCGGGCTCTCGGGTTGAGCAGCAACCGGCTCGTCGGCTGCTCGCTCCCTGACGTGCTCCACCAGGTAGGTGGTGTGGAGAGCGGCCCCGACGACCTCACCCTCGAGGTGGACGGCGCCACCCGGACCTACGACGTGCAGCGCCGACCGCTGCACGACCGTGCCGGCCGGCCCGCCGGCGAGCTCGTCGTGCTCCGCGACATCACCGAGCGGGTGCGCGCCGAGCTGCGGCTGCAGCACCTGCTGGACGAACGGTCACGGGTCGCCGCGGCGCTCCAGACCAGCCTCACCCCGGCATCGCTGCCCACGATCCCCGGCATCGAGCTGGCCAGCCGGTTCGAGCCGGCCGGTGACGGGAGCGAGATCGGCGGCGACTTCTTCGACGTCTTCCCGCTCGACCAGGACACGTGGGGCGTGTTCCTCGGAGACGTGAGCGGCAAGGGCGCCGAGGCAGCGGCGGTGACCGCGCTCGCCCGCTACACCCTCCGCACCCTGGCCGACCCCGACCACCTCCCGAGCAGCACGCTCGCCGAGCTCAACACACGCATGCTGGCGGCGATCACCAACGAGATGCACTGCACGCTGGTCTACGGCATCCTCCGTCGACGTGCTTCCGGTGCGGAGCTCACGCTCAGCCTGGCGGGGCACCACCCGCCGCTGGTCGGGCGAGCAGACCACGGCACCGAGGACGTGGGGCACTACGGCACCGCACTGGGGCTGATCGAGGACCCTGAGCTGTACGACGCTTCGGTGGTGCTCGGTCCTGGTGACACGTTGTGCCTGTTCACCGACGGCCTCGTGGAGGCGAGGGACGGCGCGGAGCTGTTCGGGTCCGAGCGGGCCGCTGCGGTGCTCGACCAGTGCGCCCAGCAGAGCATCGACGACATCGCCGGGCAGCTCGTGGACGCCGCCCGCGGCTTCCACCACAGCGACGAGCTGGCGGACGACCTGGCCGTCCTGCTTCTCCGCGTCGAGCCGCTGGCCGCGCCGTCGTCCGGCGCCCGGTCCTCCTCCGCGCACGGCAACGTGGCCTGAGCGGTCGGTACGCCGGCCCGGGTGACTAGTCTTCGCGTGTGCAGGACTACCGCGACCACGACGCCCTCGCCCTGGCCGCGCTGGTGCGCACCGGCGCGGCAACGCCCGACGACCTGCTGACCGCAGCCAGGGCCCGAGCCGCGGAGGTGAATCCGCAGCTGAACGCGATCGTCCGCGACGTCGACCCGCCGTCACCACGAGGTCCGGAACCTGAGGGCGGGCGACCGTTCGCGGGAGTGCCCTTCCTGCTCAAGGACCTGAACCAGCACCTCGCCGGCGTGCCGACGAGTGGCGGCAGCCGGGCTCTCAAGGACCTGCCCGCGGCAGAGACGGCGGCCGTCGTCGACCGCTGGGTCGAGGCCGGTCTCGTGGTCTTCGGGAAGACCAACAGCCCGGAGTTCGGCGCCAAGGGCATCACCGAGCCGCACGCGCTCGGGCCCTCTCGCAACCCCTGGAACTCCGACCACACCCCGGGCGGCTCGTCCGGAGGCAGTGCTGCCGCGGTGGCCGCCGGCGTGGTTCCGTGCGCTGCGGCCAGCGATGGTGGCGGCTCGATCCGGATACCGGCCTCGGCGTGCGGCCTGTTCGGCCTCAAGGCGAGCCGTGGCCTGGTGCCCCACGGCCCGGTGAACGGCGAGCCCATGGGTGGGACTGCCACCGACGGCGTGCTCTCGCGCAGCGTGCGGGACACGGCGGCCATGCTCGACGTGCTGGCGGGCTCCACCGACGACTCGCCCTACCTGGTGGGCGGGCTGCCGGCCGGCGGGTTCGCAGCCGACCTCGGGCGCGAGCCCGGGCGACTGCGGATCGGGATGACCTGGGACAGCGCGATCAACCCCGAGCCGCACCCCGAGGCGAAGGCCGCGGTCGAGCACGCTGCCCAGCTGCTCACCGACCTCGGGCACGAGGTGGTCCCCGTGGCCATGCCCGTCGACGACGCCCGGCTCGCGCAGGACTTCCTCACCAGCTGGTTCGTGCACTGCGCCGTCTCGGTTGCCCAGGCGCGCGAGGCCTCGGGCGCGGGCGACGACGCCTTCGAGCCCGACACCCGCGTGATGGCGGCGCTCGGCCGCGCCACGAGCGCCATCGACTACGTCCGGGCCGTCGAGGGCCGCCACGACCACGTGCGCCGGCTCGCGGCCTTCCACGCCGACCACGACCTGCTGCTCACCCCCACCACCGCGACTCCCCCGCCGCGGGTGGGTGCCTTCGATCCGCCCGCTCCGCTGGCACTGGCGCAGAAGGTCGTCCTCAAGGCGAAGGCCGCGGGCATGCTCCGCTTCACCCCGATCGTCGACCAGCTGATCCAGGAGAACCTGGGCTGGGTTCCCTACACCCAGCTGGCCAACCTCACCGGCCGGCCCGCGATGAGCGTGCCGCTGCACTGGACGCCGGACGGGCTCCCCATGGGCGTGCAGCTCGTCGGGCGGCTGGGCAGCGACGGGCTCCTGCTCCGGCTCGCGGCGCAGCTCGAGCAGGCCGCTCCCTGGTGGGACCGCATCCCGCCGCTGTGAAGTCCCCGTCGTGGTGATCGCCCCGGCTGTCAGGTCGAGGTAGCGGTCCTCCCCCGGCCAGGCTCGAGGATCGTCACGGCCACCGCCGCGGTGGCGATCAGCACCGGCCACAAGGCCAGCCGCTCGAACAACCCCTGACCAGCCTCACTCGCGACGAAGGCGAGCGCCGCAGCGGCCGTGACGGTTCCGGTGAGCAGGAGCGCCACTGCCAGACGGCCGTGCGTTCGCCACAGCCTCCGGCCGAGGAGGAGCAGCGCGAGCGGCTGACACACGAACAGAGGGGCCGCGGCCACGGCGTGCAGCGTGACGTCGCCGTCGATGGGAGCGAGGCCGGTCGCCACCGAGCTCAGGCCGGCCACCACGAGGAGCGCGGTGACCGTGCGCCCCAGTCGTCCGACCAGGAGCAACGCCCCGACGGCCAGCAGCAGGCCGATCGCGACGAACGTGCTGTTCATCAGCTCGTGCCGGGGCGAGCAGAGGGTCTGCAAGCACTCGACTGCGCCCAGCTCGCTGACCGTGTCGTCGGTCAGGTCATGTCCGCCGACCGTCGCAGCGGCGACGACGAGCTCGATGACGACGTACACCGGACGCACCAACCACATCGCGGCACCCAGGACCAGACCGCGACTCATGTCCAGAGCATGACGCAACGCACAAGACTCCACGTTGCAGTCGGATGCCCGATGCCGACAGGTGGCTGAGCGGGGCACGCTCTGGCGTGTAGCGCCTGCGACGCCCCCTGCGCAGCAGGCCGCCGACCACATCGGAGACAGACATGACAGGCCAGAACACCGAAGCGCACCGTCAGCCCGACGCACTCGCCGGCAAGCTCCAGCGCACCGAGCTGCAACGCGAGCCGTCCTCGATCACTGGTCGCGAGATCATCCAGGTGCTGACCGAGATCCCAGCCGGCGTGGAGTCCGGCTGGCACACGCATCCCGGCGAGGAGGTGGGCTACATCGTTGCCGGCACGGTCGAGATGATGATCCAGGGACGCCCTACCCTTCAGCTCCTTGCCGGAGACGGGTTCCTGATTCCCCCGGGCACTCCACACAATGCCTACGACGTCGGGCCCGAGACTGGGCGGATGCTTTCCACCTACATCGTCGAGGTGGGCCAGCCTCTCGCATCCTTCGTGCGATAGGGGTCGAGCTGTCACGTCCATGGGAGCTCGACCGAAGACCTCGGGAGACCGTCCCCGGACTGCTCGGTTCCGCGCTCCTGCGGTCCTAGTCCCGGCCGCGGAACTCCACCTCGGCGATTGCGACCCGGGTCCCTGCTCTGGAGCCCTGCTCGGACGAGACGATGGTCAACCGGACACGCTCGACGTCGCTGTGGACCACGTCGAAGGTCTGCGGCCCCGCAGTGTCCTTGAGCTCCAACCGCTCACGCGTCACCTCGCCGGACTCGTCGGTGACCATGAGGCTCAGCACGGATGGTCGGCCCGCGGCCAGGAACTCCGGCTGCTTGGTCGAGACACCCGGCGTGATGATCAGGTGCAGCAGACGGAACGGCTCCTTGAACTCGGCCCGGAGGAACTCGCCGTTCGCGTCACCTTCGTCCGCCGGCGCCCAGAACTTGTTGCTCGTGCCGTCGTTCGCCTGGGCCGCCGGAGCGCCCGGAGCACTGCTGGAGGCCGACATCTTCGGCCGGACGGGCTCACTGCCGACGACCCTGTCGACCACTCTCTGGTAGGCACCGCCGACCGCGTCACGAAGCGAGAACCCGACGATGGCCAGCACCACCAGGATGCCGAGCAGCACGGCGTACGTCGTCATCGGGCGGTCGCGGGAGCTCTTCTCCTTGCCTCTCGAGCCCGCTGCGACTGCCTGCCGTCGCGGCAGGATCCGCTTCCACCACGGGACCTTCGCGACCACGGCCTCGACCAGGTCGTGCCCGCAGCGGCGGCAGAACTTGCGGGTCGGCTTGTTGCCCGCACCGCACTCCCCGCAGATGAGGTCGCCCGGGTTGACCGGTTCAGCGACGTGCGCGCGCGGGGTGGGTCGCGCCTTCGGCGCCGCGGCGCCGGGGCGTACGGCGCCAGGCTGCTCGGCTGAGGGTGTCCGAGCCCCGGGCCCGGCCGGCCCGGGTGTCCTCGGCACATCCGCGGCACGCCTGACCGGCGGTGGCGGCGGCACCTTGACCACCATCGTCGAGGCGTCCGGCTGCCCCGGTGTGCTCGCCGCTGTCGGCGTGCGTGTGCCGGTCGGGGGTGCGTCCGGCGAGGTCCGAGAGCCGTCCTCCCCGACAGGGACCGGGGCCGCCCTCTGGTCGGTCGTCGCGTGCGCGTCCGCCCCGACCACCGGGGTGGGGTCAACCGCTCCTGACGAGGCGTCCGCCGACGCGTGCGCGCCCACGCCACCCGCCCCCAGCCCGACCGCTTCACGCACCCTGCCGACGAGTCCGTGCGGTTGGTCGACGGGGTCGGACTCCTGCGGTTCGACCGGCGCTGCTGCGGCCGTTCCGGTCTCGGCAGCAGCCCGCTCGCCGTCCCACTCGAGGTAGGCACCGCACTGGCCGCAGAAGTCCTCGTTGTCCTCGTTGGCGGCACCGCAGTCAGAGCAGACCTGCACCGGAACCCTCCTTCACGATCCACCCGCCGGGCCGGCACCAGCGGCGCCTTCCCCACGATCCGGCGTCACCCGTCGCTCCCGGCAGTCGTCGGGGGCACGTCTTCCGGCCCACGCTCACCGCCCGAAGGGGCAGCCCCCGCACCATCCCGTGCGAGGACCTCGACCCGGTGCGGCACGTGGGCGGGCTTGACCGCTGCGACGATCGCGTCCAACCTGCGTGCGTCGACGTCGTCCGGACGCTCGCAACGGACCCGGACGAGCAGGTGCGGCTCCGCGGACCCCGGCATGGCCTTGCCCGGTGAGGCGGACCACTCGGTGCCTCCGGTCTCCTCGACCTCCACGTCAGCCTCGACGACCAGCCGGACCGCGTCGGCGACCCCCCGGGCGGTCCCGCGCCTGCGGTGGATGCCGGCGGCCTGCGCGACGATGTCCCGGCGTTGCTGCAGGGTCCAGGCGTCGTCGACGTCGATGCCGACCCATCCGGCCAGCCAGTCCACGAAGTCCTCGGGTGCCAGCAGCGGGTCGACGTACGCCGGGAGCCCGTCCAGCGTGGCCAGCACCGGGGCGAACCCGTCGTCGAAGGCCTGCACGAACCGCAGCAGAAGGTCGTCCTCCTGCAGCACCCCGGGCAGCCGTAACCCCACCGGTGCGGCGCTCGGCAGGTCTGGCAGCGCCTTTCTCATCACGACCCGCCCTGGACGACGCGGACCTGGTGCTCGTAGGAGAAGACCAGTGCGTGCCGGTCGAGCTCGATGCGTTGCACTGCTTCGCCGCGCTTGCCGGTGATCGGGTCTGCCGCGAACAGCTTCACCTCGTCGACGATCTCGGTGCCGCTGAGCCGTTGGAGCACCGCGAACACCTCGCCGGCCTGCACCGGCCGACCGAAGGGCCAGCCGCTCCCCTCGGGTCCACCGGTGAGCGGGTTGAAGTACTGGTTGAGCGCTGTCAGCGCGTCGAGCCGGAGCCGGTCGACCGAGGCGCGCGGCCGGGCCACGAGGCGGGCCACGACGGTGATCCCCTGGAAGTACGGCGGCTCCACCACCACGCGCGCCCCCACCACCCGTCGCTCGTCCAGCTCCTGGGTGACCGCCGCGAGCATCTCGGGGAGCGGGACGAGGTCCTCGAAGCGGAGGCGCTGACGTTCGTCGGCGGCGGCCGACGGGACGACGAGCACGCGGACCCCGCCGGCGTCGGCACCGCTGCCGGCCGGGACGCAACGGACGCGGGCGATGCCCGGCGCGGCACGTCGGGCCAGCTGCTCGTAGTCCTCGACGGTGACCGCGCGGTCGCGCGTGCGCAGGGCGAGAGGGCCCCGCACCTTGGCCTGGTCTACGGTCTCCCCCGCCACCCCGCCGAGCGCCGCCCGCCGGTTCTCGACACGGTCCACCATCGGGACGGTGGTGCGCATGACGTTGACGGACCGGGCGGCCACGTTGCCGGCGGGTCCGCCGCCGGTGCGGTAGACCGGCACGCGCATCGGGGCACCCTTCGCGGGGACTGCGCCGTAGTGCCGCAGGGAACCATCCGGCTCGCGGACCGCCGGCCCGAAGTGGACCTCGCCGGTGGAGCGGTCCAGCACGACGACCCGGGTGTCGTCGTCGGCACCCGCGAACGAGTCCACCGCGGTCCAGGTGTCCCACCCCGAGCCACCTGCCACCTCGACGACGAACTCCGGACCTCCGGCGACAACAGGTCCACGCTCCAACGGGAAGGTCTGTCCCGGCACTCCCTCGGAGAGCCCCAGCACCTCGTCGGTCACCGTCTCCGCGTGCACCGCCGGCACCGTGCCGCCGAGCGTGAACGCGGCGGCGCTCTTCAGCGTGGGCGACGCGCTGTAGAACGGGTAGCCCTCGAGCGCGGGAACCACCCGGCACCGGACCCACCCGGCCCGAACGCCGTCGATGACCGAGGCCTTGTGGCTCCCAGCGACGTGGACGACGACGTCCCCGGAACGGTTGAGGCCCCCGGTCTCGTCGTGGTCGAGGTCGCAGGACACCCAGTCGCGACCGTCCCACGCCTCCCAGACCAACGGGGGGCGGCGCGGGTCGACGCCGACTCCTCGGACGTCGCAGTCGAACCGGAGGGCCAATGCGCAGGAAGGAGCGGCGTCGTCGAGACCGAGCAGCAGGACGTCACCGATCTGCGGCGCCGGCGAGAAGCAGCTGAACTCGACGCCGCTGAGCAGGTCCTCGCCGTGCTGGACGGGCTCTCCCCCGGCCTCCTGGGTGAAGAGATGCGTCAGCTCGCGTGGTGGGATCACGAGCTCGTCGGCGGTGGCGAAGACGATCGCCTCGTCCGCCTCGGTCCGTCGGGTCGACGCCTCGGCTCCCTGGGGCACGGTGATCGGCTCGTCGCGGGGGGCGGAGAGCCAGAAGGTCAGGTCGCACGTGGCGGCCGTCGGGGGGTGCAGGGTCACGCCGAGCAGGTCGAGGAAGGTGACGTAGAGCTTGTCCGGGACCCGGTTCAGCCGGTAGATCAGCTCGTCGACCATGAAGGCGAAGGTCTCGATGAGCGTGACGCCGGGATCGGAGACGTTGTGGTCGGTCCACTCGGGGCAGCGCTGCTGCACCATCCGTTTGGCGTCGTCGACGAGGTCCTGGAAGGTGCGGTCGTCGAGGTTGGGGATCGGGAGCGTCATCACACACCAGCCTCGTCGTGTCGCGGGATCACGTAGAAGGGGAAGACCAGGTTCCGGGGGTCGTTGGTGCCGAGGACCGAGTACTCGATGTCGACGTACAGCAGGCCGGACTCGACGGCGTCGAACCGGACCACGACGTTGTTGAGCTCGATCCGCGGCTCCCACCGCTCGAGCGCCATGCGCACCGCGAACGCGATGTCGCCGGCGGTGGCGGCATCGGCGGGGGCGAAGACGAAGTCGTGGACGGCGCAGCCGAACTGGGGGCGCATCGGTCGCTCCCCTGGAGCGGTGGCGAGGATCAGCCGGATGCTCTCCTCGACCTCGCGCGTCCCTCGAACCAGCGAGACACGTCCGGTGGGGTCCGTCCGAAGCGGGAAGCCCCATCCGGCGCCGACGAATTCCTGGCCCATCGTCAGCCTCCGATCATCACGGTCGGACAGCCCGGCGGGATGATCGGTGCGCCGCACCCCACCATGTCGCCGACCCGGGCAGCGGGCCGTCCCGCGATGAGCACGGTGGGACAGCCGGGCGGGAGGACGGGGCTCGGCGGGTGCGGTCCGGCGGGAGGCGGCACCGGGCAGGTGTGCAGGTCACCCAGGACGGCTGCGGGCATGCTGCCGATGAGGACCGTGGCGACTCCCGGACCCGTGATCACACCGCCGTGGGCGCTCATGTCCCCGACCCTGGCTGCGAACGGCACGACAGCACCTCCTTGCTCTGCTAGTTGATGCGGACCATGCCGCCACGGACGGTCGTGGTCGCGTCGCCGGCCACCGTCGTGGTCGCGCCCTTGAGCTCGGCAGCAATCGAGGCGGTGGCCTTCACATTGGCGCCCTTGAGCTCGAGGTCCGTGGTCGCCTCGATGCTGACCTTCTGGCCGGTGATCTTCACGTTTCCGCTGCTGGCGGTGACGGTGACGTCCTTGGCGGCCTTCACCTCTATCGGTCCCTCGGAGACGAGGCTCACGGCGGCGTCGGGCTTCTGCACCAGCGACAGCTGCTGCTTCCCGTCCTGCGTGCGGATGTTGACCTGCTCGCCGTCGGGGCCCTCGAGGAACTCGAGCACCATGCCGCTCCGCGAGACCAACGCCCGACGCTTCACCTGCCCGTCGTTGCTGCCGATGTGCTCCCCCCACTCCAGGTCGGGCTTGTCCTTGCCGTTGTAGAGGCCGCCCAGGATGAACGGCTGCTGGAAGCTGTTCTGCCCGAACGCGACGAGGACCTCGTCGCCCACCTCCGGCAGCCAGGCCACCCCCCGCTTGTCGCCTGCTCCCAGCTGCAGCACCCGCGCCCATCCGCTGACGTACTGGTCGGAGAGCACCGGGAAGGTCACCTTCACGCGGCCGAGGGCGTCGGGGTCCTTGAGGTCGCTGACCACGGCGCTGACCACCCCCGGCAAGGGCGACGACGCGGAAGGCGCTGCCCCGCTGGCGAGCCCGTAGAGGGACCGCTCGGAGTCGTTGCTGACCGTGAACGACGTGAGGTAGCCGAGCTCCGGCGAGAACTCGTGCCGGGTGGCGCTGAGCGTGTAGCGGCCCTCGAAGGGCTTGCCGACCCCCACCAGCGACACGGCCTCGCCCGAGCGCAGCTTCGGGTTCCCGCGGGCGACGCCCTCGAGCCCGGCGAACCCGCCGGCCAGGTGGCCGGCCAGTGCCTTGGCGGTGGCGTCGCACTGGGCCTGCTCCTCGTAGAGCGGCCAGGGAGCAAGGTACGACGGCGCCCTGGCGTCCTGGGCCAGCCGAGCCGGCGTCACCTCGGGGAGCTGGATGCTGGTCGTCTCCGACGGGGACTTGGCGACCAGCGCCTTCTTCTCCTTGACGCTCCACCCCCGGACCTCCACGTCGGGCACCTGGTCGGACGAGGTGATGCTTGCCCGGAGACCGGTCAGGTTTACGCCGCGCTCGAGGACGAGCTGGTTGTCCCGCGCGCCGGCGCTGCTACCGGGCGCTTCGGCCGCCCGGGTGGCGGTGGTGAAGTTGAGGGCGCCGTCGACCACGTTGACCAGGCAGCCGGACTGGCGGGCGAGACGGCTGAGGAACTCCCAGTCGGTGACGCCGTCCTGCGCGACGTGCGGCAGCACGGCCCGTGGCCCGTCGATCGAGCCCGCACTCAGGCCGATGCGCTGGGCCACCTTCCGAGCGATGTCGCCGACCGAGGAGTTGACGTAGGCCTCCACCCGGCGCCCGCGGAACAGACGGTGCGACGTGTCGAGGCCGCGTACGACGGTGTGCTGTCCCTGACCCGAGACCTCGGACTCCAGGGCGGTGATCTCGCCGGTGAGGAGCAGCTGCGGCCCGCCGGAGCCGCTGTCCTGCACCAGGAGGCGAACGGGCGCACCGATCTTGAATCCCCCCTTCTCGATCACGGTCCCGCCCGGATCGGTGAAGCGCAGCAGGAAGAGGTCGGGGACGTTGCTGCTGTCGTCGACGTAGCCGTTGACGAGGAGCGGTGCGATGTCGGCGGGCAGGGGGGTTCCCTGCACCTCCACCAGCAGCGTGTTGCTGAACTCCTCACCGTGCGGCATCGAGTGACTCCGACCGCGAACCAGTCACGTGCCTGGCCCTGCTGCCGAGCTGTCGGCCGTCGGCAGGGGGACGGAGCTCCTCGACCGACGGCAGGAAGATCCTGGCGCCGGGCCTGAGTCGCATCGGGTCGTCGACCCCGTTGGCGTCGGCGACCCGCCGCCACAGGGTCGGGTCGCCGTACTCGTCGTACGCGATCACAGCGAGGTTCTCCCCCGCGACCACCGTGTGCACCCGGTGCGGGTGCAGCCCGCCTGACGTCGGGTTCTGCTTCGGCGCCTCACCGGCGAGCTCCTCGAGCGTGACCGTGCACACCGCGCGGATCGGCATCCCGCCGGAGGTGAACCGGGTGTACTTCGCCGACACGCTGCTGATGTAGGCCAGGAAGCCGGTCAACGGCCCCCAGCGGAACACCACCC
This sequence comes from uncultured Nocardioidaceae bacterium, assembly GCA_902805865.1. GTDB lineage: Bacteria > Actinomycetota > Actinomycetes > Propionibacteriales > Nocardioidaceae > Marmoricola_A. The sequence continues at coordinate 23,067 of CADCUK010000116.1, forward strand.
ACGGCGGTGACGCCTTCTTCTGCTGGTGCGACTCGGTGGTCGGGATGCAGCAGGCGAAGAGCTTGTCGACGACCTTCACGACGCTGTCGTCCTGGGCGGCTGACGCGTCGAAGAACATCTCGAGCGCCAGCTTGGAGGGCTGCGGTCCGTTGTACTGCGGCGGCCCGCTCTTCTTCGACCCCTTGCTGGTGCTGCGTGCCCAGCTTGCCGACTTCGCCATCGTCAGCTCCTTGGGGTTGAACTGGAAGTCGATGCGCTCCATCGCGGGACCGGGGCTGGACAGGTCGTTGTTCTTCGAGGGTTCGTACAGCTGCAGGTAGGCGTGCTCGAGCTTGGCCCCGTCCGACGAGCTGGGCGGCGCGCCCGCGGACGAGAGCCCGGTCTGGCTGGACGACATGGCGATCTCCTCAGCTCGAGAACCCGTGGTGGGCTATCTCGATCGTCTCGGTGAGGACCTTGGGCTGGTCCGGGTTCATCGACGGACCTGTCCAGCGCACGGGCACCACGCCGATCAGCCCCCATGCGGCGATCGCGGTCCCGTCGGCGGTCATCGCCCGGATGGTGCCGGTCTGCGGCTCGTAGCCGCTGGCCATGCCTGCGATCCACTTGGCGACCTTCTCGGTGTCCTTGCCCAGCGGACGGGTGAGCTTGATGTTCGTGTACTTCAGCCGTGTCGGCAGCTGCCACACGGAGGTGTTGTTGCCGCCTTCCTCCCGGGCCTCCATGACCACCTCGACCCCGAGGCCCTCGCACGTGCTGAATGCCCCGAGCTCGACCTTGTCGATCTCGACGACGTACCTGACACTGACGGCGGTCTCGACCTCTGCAAGCACGATCAGCCCCTCCTCACCACGAGTCCGTCCGGAGCCCGCGCCGTTCGCGGTCCAGCAGCATCTCGGAGCGGATCCGACGCATCAGTGGCGTGAACAGGCGCCCGGCGAGCGCCTCGAGCTCCTCCGGGCTGGTTGCTCCCGCCGCTCCCGCCGCTCCGCCTCCGGGCGATGCGGCAGCGGCTGCGGCGACACCGGCCTCCCTCGTCGTCGGGGCGGCAGCGTCACCCGGTACGCCGGCTGCGTCCGGCGCAACGTCCTCGACAACGGCCGGCTGCACCGGGGCGTCCTCGCCGGCGGCCGGCGCTGCGAGCGGCATCTCGGGGACGCCGACCGGCGAGCTCGGCTCTGGGGACTTCGCAAGGCCCGTTCCTCCGTCGCTCGCGGTGCTGACCGCTCGTTGCAGGTGCGCGCCACCGGCCGCCCGTTGCACGGCTGGGACACCGGCCCCGTGCCACGTGGGCCGCGTGTGCGTCTGGACCGCCGCCGACGGGCGTTCCGCCTGTCGGGTGGAGACCGGTGGCGACCACGACGGGCCTGCGTGGCTGCGCACGTCGACGGTGTCCGTCGATCGCTGGACCGTTGCCGTGGCTGGGCCGAGCAGAGGTGCAGCGGTTGCGAGCGTGGGCCGGGTCGGGTTGGCGATCGACAGCGGGGCTTCACCATTCATGTCTGCAGTGCCGGTGCCGTCAGCTTCCGTGGCGCTCCAGGTTGCGGGCCGGTCGGGAGGCGGTGCCTCCATGACCGCTGCGTGGTGGTCGCTCGTGTCGATCGCACCGGATCCGATGCCCTCCGGGGACGCCGAGTCGGACGTCGTTCTCTGCAGCGAGAGCTCGATGGGGCCGGTCGCGAAGGGGGCGGCCGGGGTGCGCTGGATCTCCGGAGCCCCAGCCTGTGCGGCGTTCTTCCCGACGAGCGTCGGTCGCGCTGCTGCGAGGCTCGGCGCCGGCGTCGCGCCGTGACCGGCTCCGGGCTCGACATCGGGGTCCGAGAACGGTTCCGCGCCCGTCGCGAGCGAGCGCTGAGCCAGCACTGGGCGGTCGGACACCGCGTTGCTGGGCGGCCGCGGGTCCGGCTCGGCCATGGGCCCGTCGTCCGCAGCCGTCGATGCGGTGACGTGATGCGTCTTTTCTGGCGCGAGCCGCGCCTCCTCGGTGTTTGGGGCGCCAGGCGTCGAGCCGTCCGCGATGGACTCGCCGAGCCCGGGAGAGGGTGCATCACTCGAGTCCGAGACGCTGCGTTGGATCGGAGCTGTCGGCATGTCCGGAGGTGCCGAGGTCACCGGCCCGGGCGTGCCGGCCGCATCGAGCCCGGTCTCGTGCTCCGCGACCTCAGAAGCGAGCGTCGGGGCGTCAGGCTCGGTGTCTTTCACGGCGGGCACGGTGGGCACGGCGGGCGCGCCGGTCTCTGCGGACTCCGCGGGCCTGGTGACCTCCCTGGGCACCATGGGCTCCGTGGGCCTCGCCGGCGCCTCCGACCTGGTCTGCCTGGCAGGGATGTCGACCTCGACGTACCCCTCGCCCCCTTCGCTCCCGAGCAGGGGCGGCACGTCCGTGCGCTGGACCGGTGGCACGTCCGAGGCGAGCGGGAGGGTCGGCAGCGGCGCACCGAGCCCGAGGCGGCGACCGCCCACCTCCGGTCGTACGCGCGTCGCAGGGGATGTCGAAGACGTAGCCACGACGCTCGCCTGGCCGCTGTCGATCGAGCGCTGGACCGGAGCCGGCGCTCTGCTCTCCGGCGTGGGGTCACCGGCCACTGGTGCATGGGGGTCCTCGTGGCGATCCGTCGTCGCCGAAGTTGCGATCGCGTCGACCTCCGACGCCGGGTCGTCGGACACGACTTCGGCCGTCGTGTCGGCCGGTGGGTCCGCCGGCGCCTCGTAGGACTGCACCACCAGCACCGGCAGGCCGGACGGCGCTGCGGTCGTCAACGGCGCAGGGGCGCCACCGTCCGACGGCGAGGACACGCTCGTGGCCCGCTGGACGGGAGTCGGTCGGACCGGTGCCGGGGCCAGCAGGGTCAGGTCCGGAGACCCGGAGTGGACCGACGGCTCGCCGGTGCCACCGCCGTCACCGTCGATGACACCCGACGGGGCGTCGGTGCTGACGCGGTGTGCGAGCGTGCCGGTGAAGGAGGGGTTCTGCCATGCAGGCAGCTGCGACGGGAAGCTCTCCGCCCGAGCGACCAGAGGCATGTCGCCGAGCTGGCGCTGCAGCGGTGGCAGGAACGCCCACCCCATCGGGGACGGCTCAGCACCGTCGCGCTGGACCGGCGGAGCACCACGATCGGGCGCCGGCTCGACCGGCTCCCGACGCTGCCAGGGCCAGCGCATCGTTCACCGCTCCTGGTTGAGCCGGTTGTTGATGTCGGCGATCTCGCTGACATACCGCAGCCGCTGCGGGTGCTCGAGGTCGAGGATGTCGTCGAGCGGCCAGTGGAAGTGATAGGCGACGTACGCGACCTCCTCGTAGATCCGGTCGGGCGCGTACGTCACGATTCCCCCAGGCGGCCGCCGGCGACGTCGACGGTGAACCGATGGGAGCAGCCTGGGCAGGTGACCGCCAAGCGGGTGTGACCCTCCGCGTTGATCCTCCTGTAGAAGTCCTGGAGGAAAGCCACGTCGGAGGCGAACATGTTCTCCACGACGTTCGCGTTGACCGCACCGAGAGTGCCGAGCCGCGTGATCACGCGGCCGAGGAGCACGACGGTCGTGAAGGCGGCGTTCTCCTGCACCCTGGCGTCGTACAGCGGCAGCAGCTCGTCACGCGCGGTCGCCAGGCGCATGGTGCCGTCGTTGTGCACGACACCGTCCTGGTCGACGTACCCCCGGGGCAGCACGAAGTCGAACTCCGTGCGCAGCTGGGCTCCGCGCCCCGAACCCACGGCGCCCCCGACCGCCTGCTGCGGATCCTCGAGGTCGAGCACCGGGGCACCACGGGTTCGCTGCATCAGCTGACCGTCGACTCGTCATAGCAGATCACGAACTTCTCGGTCGCCTGCTCGGCCGCACCTGCCTTTAGCGAGTTGATCTCGACGCTGCGGACCCAGCAGTTGTTGAAGTTGTAGGTCTTGATGGGTGCGCCGGTGTAGTCGAGCAGCTCGACCGAGGCCGTCTTGCGGGCGCCGGCCACGTCGCCTTCCATCACGGTCTTGAGCCAGTCCGTCACGGTCTTGGAGTCGGTGAGACCGCGGGTGACGCTGAGCTCGCCGGGCTTCGCGCGACCGATGAGCTGGCGGACGACGTACTTGCCGTCGGAGGTCTGCTGCTTGAGCTCGATCTTGTCCACCTCGCTCTTGAGGCCACTGACCTCGGTGACCTTGGGGATCTCGATCCCGTCGATCGAGACCTTGAAGGCGTTGGCTGACGATGAGTCGAGCGGGTCTGCAAGTCCCATGGTTGGGCTCCCTGTCTGCTATTCGTTGACGAGGCTCGTGCCGCCAGAGAACTGCGACAGCTGGAAGATGACGAACTCGGCCGGCTTCACCGGCGCGACACCGATCTGGCAGATGACCTGCCCAGCGTCGATGCCCTCAGCGGGGTTGGTCTCGGAGTCGCACTTGACGAAGAACGCCTCGTCCGCGGTGAGACCGAACAGCGCACCCTTGCGCCACTCGTTGATGAGGAACGAGCTGATCGTGCGCCGGATCCTCGCCCACAGTGCCGGGTCGTTCGGCTCGAAGACGACCCACTGGGTGCCGAGCAAGATCGACTCCTCGAGGTAGTTGAACAGCCGTCGCACGTTGAGGTAGCGCCACTCGGCGTCGCTGGACATCGTCCGGGCCCCCCAGACCCGCACGCCACGACCCGGGAAGCTGCGGATGCAGTTGATGCCGACGGGGTTGAGCAGGTCGTGCTCGGCCTTGGTGACCTGCGTCTGCAGCGAGATGGCGCCACGGACCACCTCGTTCGCGGGAGCCTTGTGCACCCCGCGGGTGTCATCGCTGCGAGCCCACACACCAGCCATGTAGCCGCTCGGCGGGACGAACTTGTTGCTGCCGGTGGCCGGGTCGAACACCTTGGCCCACGGGTAGTACAGCGTCGCGAACTTCGAGTCGTAGCCGGCGTCGTTCACACGCCAGTTCTTGATCTGCTGCGGCGACAGGTTCGGGGGCGGGTCGAGGATCGCGACCCGGTCGCCCATCAGCTCGCAGTGCGCGATCATGGCGAGCTGCACAGCCTGGACGGTCTCGAGGTCGATCGCGCCCTGCTCGTACGCCGCCATCAGGTCAGGGGCAGCGACCATCGTCACCTCGTCGATTGCCTCGAGCCCGCTCACGCCGGTGCGCTCGGCAGCGTCGCCGACGTAGTCGTCGGCCCCGAGCTCCTGGCCGGACGGCGCCTCAGGCTCGGCGGGCGGAGCCGCCAGCTCCACCGAGCCGTAGTCGGGCTTCATCAGACCACTTCCCGTGGTCGTCTCCTCGATCTTGATGAGCTTCGAGGCCGTGTTGACCTTCGTGGCGACGTTGTTGTCACCCTTCTTGGTCGTGACGTGGTCGTAGGTCTCGGCGGCCTTGCCGTCCAG
>CADCUK010000117.1 GCA_902805865.1 uncultured Nocardioidaceae bacterium
CGAGGAGCACCTCCTCGGTGCAGCCGCTCATGTACACCCGACCGGCTGCTCCGATCATCGACACGTCGACCAGGGTCACCCCAGGAGCCACCTTCTCCGCCTCGTTGGCGGCGACCGTGGCGAACAGTGCCGGTGTCATCTCGCACACGAGCAGCGTCTCACCCGGCATGAGCATCGAGGCCTGCCGGTTGCGGTTGATGATCACCGCGTGCTGGTCGGTGACGTCCTCGATGACGTCGGTGTAGAGCACCTGTGGCTTCAGCTGGTCCGCGGCGGATGCCTCGAGTCCCTCCAGGATCGCCGCGCCGGCACGACGTACGTCGTCGAGGTCGGAACCGTGCACCTCGAGGACCCCGAACTGCCGCTCGACGAACAGGATCCCCGGCTCGACCGTCGGCACCGCACGCAGCGCCAGGTCGATCACCCGCTCGATCGCCAGCCCGGGCGCCACCTCGACGATCAGCGAGTGCTGACCTTCGAAGGGCGGGTAGCCCCGGGCCCTGGACGGGGTGCCCATGTAGGCCGCGAACTGCCGCTGCAGGTCCTCCAGGAGCAGGTAGACCCGCAGCTCGGTCACGCGGAGCCCTCGGCCCCGGTCCTGAAGTGCCGGCTGAGCTCGGCGTGCGGTCGCGGGATGACGTGGACGGACACGAGCTCGCCCACCTGACCCGCCGTCTCCGCGCCGGCCTCGGTGGCGGCCTTGACCGCTCCCACGTCGCCGACGATCGTGACGGCCATCAGTCCGTCACCGACCTCCTCACGGCCCACGATGGTGACGCTCGCGGCCTTGACCATTGCGTCCGCGGCGGCGAGACCTGCCACGTACCCCTTGGTCTCGATCATGCCGATCGCCTGGTTCGCCATTGTCTTCTCTCTCTCCTCAGTCGACGGACTCGTCGATGGAACCGATGACCAGCGCATCCACGGGCGGATGCGGTGGTGGGAAGTACGCGGCGGCCACCGAACCGGTGGCGACGAGCACGCGCTCGCCGATGCCGCTGCCGAGCACGTCGAACGCCACCATCCGGGTGCCGTTCTCGACCTCGACCTCGAGGAGGGCGCCGTTGGGCATCCCCTCCACCCTCCTGGTCGACCAGACATTGCCGACCACCGTTGCCTTGAGCATCAGCGCTCCTTCTCGATCTCGACGCCCAGCACCCGGGCCTTGTCCCGGGCGAGCGGGGTGAGCACGGCCTTGGCACCGAGCACCAGGCGGGCGCCGTCGGCAGCCGCCTTCGCGACCGTGCGCTCGGTGACCGCGCCGCGCTCGATGCGCACCGTCCCCGAGGCCGGGTACGCCGGAGCCGCACTGTGCGCACTGTGCGCACTGACCACCGGACGGCGGTCGTTGGCTGCGGTGCCACCGGCCAGCCGGAACCCGTGACGGCCGTCCTTCAGCGCTGCACGCCTGGTCGGGTCCTCGCACAACGACGCGACCCGCCGCACGAGCGCGTCGAGATCGGCGTCGGTGCGGAGCGCGACCTGCTCCACCGGAGCGGCGCCTCCCAACGTCGCTCCGTTCGCCAGCTCGGTCGGCAGCACCTCGCGGAGCACCGCACGCACCGCAGCACGGAGCTCGTCGGTGCCGAGGGCCATCTCCGGGCGGTAGCTGCTCATGCGCGCGCCAGTGCCTGCTCGGCGGCGTCCGCAGCCGCGCGCACGTCCGCCTCGTCGCCGGTCAGGTACACCCTGCCCGTGGCGCCGATCATCCGGTAGTCGACGACCTTGATGTTGGCTGCCTTCTCGGCCTCGTTGGTCGCGAGGATCGCGTACGACGCCGGCTGCATCTCCAGGACGAAGAGCGACTCGCCCTTGAGCGCCATCGAGCCGACCTTGTTGCGGTTGATCAGAAAGGCGTGCTGGGCATCGATCCGCGACACGATCCTGGACGCCAGGACGGTGGGCCGCGTGGCGTCCGCAGCGCTGGCGCCGAGGGCCTCGAGCACCGCAGCGCTCGCCGACCGGACCGCCTCGGTGGAGCGCGAGTGGACCTCCAGGTAGCCGAACTGTCGTTCGACGACCAGGATCCCCGCCTGGACGTCGGTGTTCTTGAGCGCGACGTCGGTGAGCGGCTCGATGTCGAGCCCGGGTGCCACCTCGATGATCTGCGCCGCCATGTCGGCGCGCGGCAGCGATCCCTTGACCCAGGTGCCGAGGTAGCACATCGTCTGGGGCTGGAGCCGGTCCAGGAAGATGAAGGACCTGAGCTCGGCCCCGCTCATGTCTGAGCCCATGTCTTCGTCAGCTCCTGATGATCGACTGGAGCTCCTCGATGATGAGACGGCGGAGCTCGTCACGGAGCCCGTTCGTCGCGTCACCGGGAGATGGCGTGGTGGTCGTCGTGCTGCGGAAGGTGGAGACGTCCCTGTTGCGGACCGGGAGCTCCACCGGCGCGAGGTTGCTTGCCGTGGGGTAGGCGGGCACCGTCGACAGCGGCGCAGCGAACGGGTTGAGCCCCTCGAACGAGGGCATCACCTCGGACGGGTCGGTGCTGTAGGCGATCCGCGCGATGTTGACCAGGTGCTTGGGCTGGAGGTTCTCCCCCAGCGAGCTGCGGCCTGCGAAGCCGGTGCCGATGGTCATGCTCGGTGCCAGGTCGGTGTCGAAACCCGCGCTGCCGGCGCTGCCCCCCTCGTTGACCGCCACCCGCAGGACGTCCACCGCGGCGGCGTACTCCATGACGGTGCTCGGATCCTTGCTGTGGATGACTGCGGAGTGTCCGGCGCCGCCGATGCGGAGCACCGCAGCCGCCGTACGGATGCCGCGCCTGGCGGTGGGGACGCGGGTGACGCCGAGCACCGGGCAGAGCTTCTCGTGGGCCAGCGGCTCCTCGTCGACCACGAGGTCGAACGGTGCCACCAGGATGCGGGTGCGCGGCGGGACACGGACCCCGGCCTTTGCCGCGATCGCGACCGCGTCCTTGCCCACCAGGGAGGTGTCGAAGCGGCCTTCGGGGAACACCGTCTCCCGCACCTTGTCCCGGTCCGCGTCGGACAGCACGTGGGCGCCCTGCCTGGACATCTCCGCGAGGAACCTGTCGGCGACCGACTCCTCGACGATGAGCACGCTCTCGTTGGTGCACAGGATCGAGTTGTCAAAGGCCTTGCTGTCCACGAGCTTCTTCGCCGACCGGGCGAGATCGGCAGTCGCGTCCACGAGCACCGGCACGTTGCCTGGACCGACCCCGATCGCCGGGTTGCTGGACGAGTACGCCGCACGGACGACCGCACCGCCGCCGGTGGCCAGGATGACGTCGGTCCTCTCGTCGGTCATGAGTGCCTCGATGAGCGGCACCGACGGCTCCTCGACGACCTGCACCACCCCGTCAGGGGCGCCGGCGGCGACCGCCGCCTCACCGAGAGCCCTGGCGGCGTCCGCACAGCACTCCTTGGCGAACGGGTGCGGGCTGACGACGACGGCGTTGCGGGTCATCAGCGCGAGGATGACCTTGAAGTACACCGTCGAGACCGGGTTCGTCGACGGGGTCAGCGCCAGCACCACGCCCGCCGGCCGGGGCAGCTCGACGAGCTTCAGGCCACCGGGATCGGGGCGCGGCGAGACATAGTCGTGGTCGCGGTAGGCATCGAGGATGCCCCGCGAGCACAACCGGTTCTTGACGACCTTGTCAGCCACCACACCGAAGCCGGTCTCGCGGACCGCCCACTCGGCGTAGTGCTCCGCACGCTCCTCGGCGACCCTGGTGACGGCCTCGACGACGCGCATCACCGAATCACGGTCGTAGGTCGCGAAGGACCGCGAGGCCCAGCGGGCACGCTCGAGCATCTGCCGCGCCCGAGGCACTCCCCGGGCCTCGACCCGCAGGCCGTCCGCGACGGCGCCGGGCAGGTGGCTCATGCGACCACCTTCTCGCCGCGTCGTCCGGCCTTGCGGACCTCGTCCCACGACTTCCGCACCGCGACCTCGGTGCGGTCCAACAGCTCCTCGCAGAGCTCGGGACGCATGAGGATGCCGGGCTTGTACTGCAGGACGCGGGGGTCGAGCGTCGAGAAGATCGCCCAGACACCGTTGGCGTAGAGGTGACGCATCACGTACTTGGCACCCTCGGGGTGCGAGAACTCGAGGCCGATCACGACGCCGTTCTGCCGGATGCCGACGAACCAGTCCGGGAAGTCGGCCTGGATCTCGCGGAGCCCCTGGCCGATCAGGTCGCTGATGTAGTGCACCATCGAGCGGGTCTCGGGCCGGTTGCAGACCTCGAGCGTCTTCAGGGCAGCGACGCAGCCGAGCTCGGCTCCACCGAACGTCGAGATGTGGCCGAAGCCGTCCTCGGTGAGCCAACCGGCAGCGCGCTCGGACAGCAGGACCGCGGAGATCGGGTACATCCCGCCGGACAGGCCCTTGCCGGTCACGAGGATGTCCGGGGTGATCCCGTGCTTGGTGATGCCCCACAGCTCGCCGGTGCGCATCAGACCGGTCTGGACCTCGTCGGCGATGTAGAGCGCGCCATGCTGCTCGCAGAGCCTCTTGATGCTCTCGAGGTAGCCCGCGTCCGGCAGCGGGAAGCCGTACGTCGCCGGGATGGTCTCCATGATCACTGCGGCCACGTCGCCGGGCCGCAGCGCCTGCTCCATCGCTGCCAGGTCGTTGAACGGCACCTGGACGAACTCGTCGGGACGGTCGGCGAGGAACAACTTGCTGAACCGGTCGTCGCCCGTGCCGACCGCAAGCCCCGTGTGCCCGTGGTAGGCCTTGACGATCGACACGATCTTGCGCTTCTTGGTCGTGTGCCGTGCCGTCTTCAACGCGATGTCGATCGCCTCACCGCCGCCGCTGCCGTAGACGACCTTCGTGAGCCCCTCGGGCGCCGTCTTGACGAGCGCCTCGGCCAGGGCCGTCCGGGTGACCGCCGGGAAGTGGTGGTTCCCGATGTCGAAGTGGGACATCGCAGCAGCGACGGCGGTCGCGACCTCCGGGTTGCGGTGACCCAGGCTGTACGTGCCGCCGTTCAGGTGCACGTCCAGCAGCCGCTTGCCGGACATGTCGTAGAGGAAGTAGTCCTCGCGCCGGTCGATGACCAGCGGGATGCCGGTCTCGACCCAGAAGTCGGTCTTGCCGGGGTTCCAGTACTCCCGCGCCTTCTCGAGGACCTCGTCCTTGGACTCGAAGGAGAAGTCCCCGTAGTCGAAAGCCATGCCGGCTCCTTCCTCGGGAACGCTGCACCGGGATCGACATACCAAACATACCTTTACGGCAGATACGGTTTCTAGCAGGGTTGTTACGGTCCGGTCAACACCTCGTCAAAATCCCGTGACACGGCTCGTTCTGCCCTTGTCACCGGCGCAACTTGGTGTCACGATGCGGATGAAAGTGGCCTAGGTCACGCTAGATCAGGTTCGGTAGTGTCGACGCAGCGAACCGTGTTTGGTCCGTTGTGGTCCGCTCGCCCGGCCTCGAGCCCATGGAGACCACGTGACGACCAGCGACAGGACCTCGTCGGGAGCACACGCGCCCGACAGCGGTCACGCCCCAGCGGGGCAGTCCCACAACAAACTCAAGGCCGGTGCCGTCGGCCTGGCCGGCGTGCTGTTCATGGCCGTCGCCAACGCGGCGCCCATCACCGCCATGACCGGCAACGTGCCCATCGCGGTGGGCTACGGCAACGGCCTCGGAGCCCCGGCGGGCTACCTGGTCGCCACGATCGTGCTGACGCTGTTCACGGTCGGCTTCGTGGCGATGGCTCGACACATCACCACGGCAGGCGCCTTCTACGGGTTCATCACCCACGGGCTCGGGCAGGTGTGGGGCATGGCCTCCGGCGCCCTCGCGACGATGGCCTACGTCGTGTTCGAGGGCTCGTTGATCGGCATCTTCGCCTACTTCTCGAACTTCGGTCTCGACCGTTGGTTCGGCTGGGACGTCAACTGGCTCCTGCTCGCCTTCATCGGCATCGCGGTGGTCGCGGCGTTCGGCTACTTCGACATCAACATCGCGGCCGCCTTCCTCGGCGTCACGCTGATCGCCGAGAACGCCCTGCCCGGGTTGATGGCCATCGCCGTTCCT
>CADCUK010000118.1 GCA_902805865.1 uncultured Nocardioidaceae bacterium
CCCCAAAGGCGTTCGAGAAGCTCGAGCTCGAGGGTGACGAGGCCACGGGTGCGGCGATCGTCCGGACCGCTGCCTCTGCTCCGCTGAAGCAGATCGCGGTCAACGCCGGTCTCGAGGGTGGTGTCGTCGCCGAGAAGGTGGCGAACCTCGAGTCGGGCCAGGGGCTCAACGCGGCCAACGGCGAGTACGTCGACATGATCGCCGAGGGCATCATCGACCCCGCCAAGGTGACCCGCTCCGCACTGCAGAACGCCGCTTCCATCGCGGCGCTGTTCCTCACGACCGAAGCGGTCGTGGCGGACAAGCCGGAGAAGGCGGCGCCCATGGGCGGCGACCCGTCCGGCGGCATGGGCGGCATGGACTTCTGATCCACCGCACCACCAGCAGCACGACGAAGGGCCCGGGTCATCCCGGGCCCTTCGGTCATTTTCCCGCGTGGTCAGAGCACGGCGCGGGGGCGGTACTGGATGCTGATCCGCGGGCCGCACGGACGTGACGACTTCGGCACGCAGTGCTCCCAGGTCCGCTGGCAGGAGCCGCCCATGACGAGCAGGTCGCCGTGGCCGAGGCTGAACCCGAGGGTCCGCCCGGCGCCGCCGCCGTTGGGCCGCAGCATCAGCCTGCGAGCCTCGCCCAGCGACAGGATCGCGACCATGGTGTCCTCGTTGCGCCCTCGGCCGATCCGGTCGCCGTGCCAGGCGACGCTGTCCCGTCCGTCGCGGTAGTAGCAGAGCCCGCTGGTCCGGAACGGCTCGCCGAGCTCGTCGGCGTACTGGCTGCTGAGCCGCTCCCGCCCCTCGGTCAGCAGCGGGTGGGGGAGCTCGGCGTGCTCGCCGTAGAAGGACAGCAGCCGCGGGACGTCGACCACACGGTCGTACATCTGGCGGCGCTCCGCGCGCCAGGGCACGGAGTCCACGAGCTCGGCGAACAGCTGGTCGGCGCCGCTCAGCCAGCCCGGCAGGTGGTCGACCCAGGCACCCCGGGCCAGGGGCGTACGACGGACGTGGCCGGCGAGCGGACCGAAGGCGGGCCCGTCCTCGGCGACCGAGTCGAAGAGCGACGGCTGGAGTGCGATCGACATCCCCTGAGAATACGTCCATTCGAACAGATGTTCTAGTCCTCGGCTCAGGGTCCCGTCAGGGACGGACCAGGGTCACGGGGGTCGGAAACCCGGTAGAGGGCTGTCGGTTGCACCGGATACGTTCGCAGTGCCGGAGGGTGCGCAGGTGCGCGCAGGGGGACTCGGCCTGGACGAAGGGCGAGGGTGAAGTGACCGAGCAGCAGATGATCCCCACGACGAACGCGACCGGTGTCGCTGCGCGGGTGATCGACCTGACCAAGGTCTACGGTTCCGGCCAGGCGGAGGTCCGTGCCCTCGACGGGGTGACGCTGGACCTGTACGCCGGCCAGTTCACCGCGGTGATGGGTCCGTCGGGCTCCGGGAAGTCCACGCTCATGCACTGCTGCGCAGCCCTGGACGAGGTGACCAGCGGCTCGGTGCTCCTTGGCGACGTGGACCTTTCGACGCTCAAGGACAAGGAGCTCACCCGGCTCCGCCGTGACCGGATCGGATTCGTCTTCCAGTCCTTCAACCTCGTGCCGACGCTGACCGCGGAGGAGAACATCCTGCTGCCGCTGTCGATCGCGGGGGGCAAGCCCGACCCGGAGTGGTACGCCCTGGTGATCGAGACGGTCGGGCTGGCCGACCGGCTCACCCACCGCCCCAACGAGCTCTCGGGTGGCCAGCAGCAGCGGGTCGCGGTGGCCCGGGCACTGGCCAGCCGGCCGTCGATCGTCTTCGCCGACGAGCCGACCGGCAACCTGGACTCCCGTGCCGGCGCCGAGATCCTGCAGCTGCTGAAGCGGTCGGTCGACGAGTTCGGCCAGACCGTGGTGATGGTGACCCACGACCCGGTCGCCGCCGGCTACACCGACCGGGTGGTCTTCCTGGCCGACGGCAAGGTCGTCGAGCAGATGCGCGAGCCGACCGCCGAGCTGGTGCTCGAGCGGATGGCGCAGTTCGCCGCCTCGCAGTCCGTGCAGGGCTGAGCGGTGCTCAAGGTCACCTGGCGCAACCTGATCGCGCGCAAGCTGCGGCTGCTGCTGAGCGCCTTTGCGATCGTGCTCGGCGTCGCGTTCGTCGCCGGCTCCCTGATCTTCACCGACGCGATGGGCGGCGCGTTCGACGACATCATCGAGGGCTCCACCGCCGACGTCGAGATCGCCTACGAGGGCGCCAACGACTTCGACTCGGTGCAGGACTCGCGAGTCATCCCGGCGTCGGTCGTGGAGGAGCTCGAGAAGCTCCCGGAGGCCGACGGCGTCTACCCCAGCACGATGCTGCAGTCGGTCTTCGTGATCGGCTCCGACGACAAGGTGGTCGGCGGCAGCGGCCCTCCGGGGTTGGCCTTCAACCCCACGGAGGCCGAGGCGATCACCGGCAAGCAGATCATCACGCTGAAGGACGGCGCGCTCCCGGACGGCCCCGAGGAGGTGGCGCTCGACGTGGCGACCGCCGAGAAGGCGGGGTACGACGTCGGCGACACGGTCACGCTCGTTACCCCCGGGAAGCCGCCCAGCATGGAGGCCGAGCTCACCGGGCTGGTCGAGTTCGGCTCGGGCGGGCTCAACGGCGCGACGCTCACGCTGTTCGAGACCGAGTTCATGCAGGACTCGTTCTTCGAGGGCAAGGACGTCTACTCGGCGATCTCGCTCAACACCGCCGAGGGCGTCAGTCAGGCGGAGCTCGCGGCGGCCGCCCAGGAGGTGCTGCCCAAGGGCGTCGTGGCTCGCACCGGTGACGACGTGGTGGCCAAGAACCAGGCCGGCATCGACGAGATCATGGGGTTCCTCAACACGTTCCTGCTGGTGTTCGCGGCCGTCTCGCTCGTGGTCGGCACGTTCCTCATCATCAACACCTTCTCGATCCTGGTCGCCCAGCGCAGCCGTGAGCTGGCGCTGCTCCGGGCGCTCGGCGCCTCCCGCCGACAGGTGAACCGGTCGGTCCTGCTCGAGGCGTTCGGCGTCGGTGTCGTGGGCTCGACGCTCGGCCTGCTGGGCGGCTACCTGCTGGCGCTCGGGCTCAAGGCCCTCTTCGGCCTCCTCGGCCTCGACCTGGCCGGCGCCGAGTTCCCGGTGAACCCGAGCACGATCATCGCGTCGTACGCCGTCGGCATCATCGTGACGGTCTTCGCGGCGTACCTCCCGGCCCGGCGGGCCTCCAGCATCGCGCCGGTGCAGGCGCTGCGGGACGACACCGCGATGCCGGAGTCGTCGCTGCGGGTCCGCGTCGCGGTCGGCGGCACGTTGATCCTCGCCGGTGCGGCGAGCATGGCTGCGGGGCTCGCCGAGGTCGGCGGGGAGGTCCTGGTCGAGATCGGGCTCGGCATGCTCGGTGTGCTCATCGGCGTGGCACTGCTCTCGCCGCTGATCGCCCGCCCGGTCATCAAGGCGTTCGGCGCGCTGTTCCGTCCGTTCGGCACCGTCGGCCGGCTCGCCACCGAGAACTCGTTGCGCAACCCCCGGCGCACGGCCGCGACCGCCAGCGCCCTGATGGTCGGGCTGGCACTGATGGCGATGATGTCGATCCTCGGCAGCAGCGCGTCCGCGAGCACCGACGAGGCGATCGAGCAGACGCTGACGTCGGAGTTCGTCGTGTCGAACGTCATCGGGCAGCCGTTCTCCACCGATGTCGCCGAGCAGATCCGAGACCTCGACAGCGTGGAGACGGTCGCCTCGCTGCGCTACGCCAACCCCGACGTCAAGGGCGGCGGCACTGCCTGGATGGGCGCGATCGACCCAGACGACTTCAGCGACGTCATGCAGGTCCCGATGGTGCAGGGGACGCTGGCCGCGCTCGACGAGGGCAAGGTGCTCATCGCCTCACAGCCTGCGGAGCGGGGTGGCCACGAGGTCGGGGACAAGGTGACCCTGGAGTTCCAGGGCGGCGACGTCGAGGTCGAGGTCGCGGGCATCATCGCCGCGACCGGTGCCCTCCCTGCCGAGTGGCTGGTCACCCAGGACACCTTGGACAAGGGCGGCCTGGCCCCGCTCGACTCGATGCTCTTCGTCACCAAGACGCCGGGTGCGAGCACCGCCGACCTCCGCGAAGGGGTCGAGAAGATCACCGAGGACCTCCCGACGGTCACGCTGAAGGACCCGCAGGAGTTCGCCGAGGAGCAGAAGGGCCAGATCAACCTGTTCCTGCGGATGATCTACGGGCTGCTCGTGCTCTCGGTGCTGATCGCGATCCTCGGGGTCGTGAACACGCTGGCCCTGTCGGTGATCGAACGGACGCGCGAGGTCGGGCTGCTGCGCGCGATCGGGCTGAGCCGCGCCCAGCTCAGGACGATGATCAGGTTGGAGTCGATCGTGATCGCCGTCTTCGGCGCCCTGCTCGGTCTCGGCATGGGACTCGCCTTCGGGCTGGCGCTGATGCAGGCGCTCGAGGACGAGGGGCTCACCGCCGTGGTGGTGCCCTGGTTGACGCTCCTGGCGTTCGTCCTGGTCGCCGCGGTCGTCGGCGTGCTGGCGGCTGTCTTCCCCGCCCGGCGGGCGGCTCGGCTGGACGTCCTGAGGGCGATCACGACCGAGTAGGACCCCCGGCGGGACCCTTCACCCGTGTTGCTCAGCCGCGTCCGGGTCTATGGTGACCGAAGTAACACCGGGCGAAGGGATGACGCTATGGGGCAAGCAGCCGTCAAGCATCGTCCTGGGACGACGGTTGTGCACAAGCACGTCCAGGTCCGTGAGTACGTCCGGTCGCTGATCACCGGAGCTCCGCCAGGCACCCCGGCGCCGTCCGAGCGCGAGCTGGTGCAGCTGTTCGGGGTCGCCCGGATGACCGTCCGCCAGGCACTCGACGCGCTCGTGGCCGAGGGGCTGCTGGAGCGGATCCCGGGTCGGGGCACGTTCGTCGCGGACACGCGCGTCGACCACGTCCCCCGGCTCTGCGGCTTCGCCGAGGAGATGACGCGCAGGGGGATGGCACCCGGCTCCCGGACGTTGCTCGCCCGCGTCGAGTCGGCCGGCCCCGGTGTGGCACGCGCCCTCGAGGTCGGTGTCGGCGACCCGATCGTGCACTGGCAGCGGCTCAGGCTCGCCGACGGCGCCCCGATGTGCGTCGAGGACGCCTACCTCGCCGCCACGCTGGTGCCCGGGCTGCTGGAGCACCTTCCGCAGTCGCTCTACGCAGAGCTCGAGCGGCGCGACCTTGCTCCTACGTGGGGCGAGGACTCCGTCGATGCCGGCCTGGCCCAGGAGCCCGAGGCCCGGCTGCTCGGGCTGACCGTCGGCCACCCGGTGCTCCGGGTCGCCCGGCGAGCGTTCTGCGACCGGTCGCCCGTCGAGGTCTCCCGGTCGACCTACCGTGCGGACCGGTTCACGATGTGGGTGCCGCTGACCCGGGTGCCGCAGCCCCGGCACCGCTGACTGCTGCCGTTGACCATCCAGGCAGCCGGCCTGCTGCTCGCTGCCGGCGCGGGACGCCGCATGGGCCGGCCGAAGGCGCTGCTCACCGGGCCCGACGGGTCGGCCGCCGCCGATGTCGTGATCGACCGGCTGCTCGCCGCCGGCTGCGACGGGGTGACGGTCGTCCTGGGTGCCGAGGCCGACGAGGCGACGGACCTGCTGCGGGACCGACCGTCCGACGAGGTCCGCGTGGTGGTGGCCCGGGACTGGGCCGAGGGGATGGGCGCCTCGTTGCGCTGCGGCCTCGACGCGCTCAGGGAGACCCACCCCCGGGTCGGCGCAGCGCTGGTGACGCTGGTCGACCTCCCCGACGTCGACGGGACCGTCATGGCCAGGGTGCTCGAGCGGTGGCAGCTCGAGGGGGGCCGTCCGGACGCGCTCGTGCGTGCGACGTACGACGGTGTGCCGGGGCACCCCGTGCTCATCGGCCGCGACCACTGGGCGGAGCTGCGCGAGACGCTGGTCGGCGACAGCGGGGCGCAGGGCTACCTGAGCCGTCGTATCGTGCATGAGGTGAGCTGCGAAGACCTCGCGACGGGCCGTGACGTCGACCGTCCGGAGGACCTCGCATGAGCACGAGCGGCGCCCTCGCCGCGTCCCCCGAGGAGCTCGCCGACCGGCTCGCCCGCACCGGCTACCTCTGCGACGACGCGCTCGCCACCGTCGGCTTCCTGGCGCTCGAGCTGGCACGGCCGTTGCTGCTGGAGGGCGAGCCGGGCACCGGCAAGACCGCGCTGGCCGAAGCGCTCGCCGAGGCGCTGGAGCTGCCGCTGATCCGGCTGCAGTGCTACGAGGGCATCGACGCGTCCCAGGCGCTCTACGACTGGGACTTCCCGCGCCAGATCCTGCACCTCAGGGCGGTCGAGTCGGTCGCCGGCTCCGGCGACGGGCACGCCGACGTCGAGGACGTCGAGAAGGGGCTCTTCTCCGAGCGGTTCCTGCTGGCGCGGCCGGTGCTGCGAGCCCTGCGCGAGAGCCCGGTGGTGCTGCTCATCGACGAGATCGACCGCGCCGACGACGAGTTCGAGGCGTTCCTGCTCGAGGTGCTGTCGACGTTCCAGGTGTCGATCCCCGAGCTCGGCACGGTCTCGGCGGCGACGCCGCCGGTGGTCGTGCTCACCTCGAACCGGACCCGCGAGGTGCACGACGCGCTGAAGAGGCGCTGCCTCTACCACTGGATCGACCACCCGGGACTGGAGCGCGAGGTCGCGATCGTCCGGTCCCGGGCCCCGGAGATCTCCGAACAGCTCGCCGCGCAGGTCGTCACGCTCGTGCAGCAGCTGCGCACCGCCGACCTCGTCAAGGCACCCGGGGTCGCGGAGACCCTGGACTGGGCGCGGGCGCTGGACCGGATCGGTGCGCGTGAGCTCGACGTCGAGTCCGCAGCGCGCACGCTGGGCACCGCGATCAAGTACCGGGAGGACGCCGAGCGGGTGCGCGGCGCCCTCGACCGCATGCTGGCCCGGTGACGTCCGTGACGGAGCTGGGGTCTGCGGACGCCGTACGCCACAGGGCGGTACGACACGAGGCCGACGAGCTCCTGCTCGGCTTCGCCCGGGCACTGCGGGCGGCCGGGCTGCCCGTCACCGCTGACCGGACCCAGACCTTCCTGCGCGCGGCCACGGTCGTGGACCTGGGCAACCACCGGGCGACCTACCTGGCGGGCCGCGCCACGTTGTGCGGGAGCCAGGAGGACTTCGTCCTCTACGACCGGGTGTTCACCGCCTGGTTCCTCGACGACGGCCCCACGCCCACATCGAGGGAGCGGCACCAGCAACCGCCGCTGGTGCAGGCACCCTTCGACGTCGACGGCGGTGAGGCGACCGAGAGCGACGACGACGAGGTGCTGCGGGTGGCGGCGAGCGACTCCGAGGTCCTGCGCCACCGGGACATCGCCACCCTCGACGCAGCGGAGCGCGCTCGGCTCGCCGGGCTCTTCGCGCGGCTCCGACCCGCGCCGCCACGTCGGGTCTCCTACCGCCGTACGCCGTCGCGCAGGGGTGTCGTCGACACCCACGAGACGTTGCGGCGCACGCTGACCCGGATGGGGGAGCCCGTCGAGATCGCTCGACGGCACCGGTCCACGCGGCCCCGTCGCACGGTCCTGCTCGTCGACATCTCCGGCTCGATGAGCAGCTACGCCGACGCGTTGCTGCGGTTCGCGCACCGGGTCGCCTCGACCGGCGCGACCGAGACGTTCAGCGTCGGCACGCGGGTGACCCGGCTGACCCCGGCGATGCGGCTGCACGACACCGACCGGGCCCTGGTGGCGGCCGGGGAGATCGTCCCGGACTGGTCGGGCGGGACCCGGCTCGGGGAGGGCATCAAGGTCTTCCTCGACCGGTGGGGTCAGCGGGGGATGGCACGCGGCGCCGTCGTCGTGGTCTTCAGCGACGGGTGGGAGCGCGGTGACGCCCGGCTGCTGGGCGAGCAGATGGCGCGACTCCACCGGCTCGCCCACCGCGTGGTCTGGGTCAACCCGCACAAGGGGGCGGCGGGCTACCAACCGGTGCAGGTTGGCATGGCTGCCGCCCTGCCCCACGTCGACGAGTTCGTCGCCGGCCACTCGCTGGCGGCCTTCCAGAGGGTGTTGGAGGTGATCACCGATGCGTGAGGTCCTCGAGCCGCTGCTGGGCTGGTGGCGCGCCGGCAAGCCGGTCGGGATGGCCACGGTCGTCGCCACGTTCCGCTCCGCCCCACGACCGCCGGGCGCCTCGATGCTCGTCGGCCCCGACGGCTCCGCGGTCGGCTCGGTGTCCGGCGGCTGCGTCGAGGGTGCGGTCTACGAGCTCGCCCAGGAGGTGGTGGCCGACGGCAGTCCCCGGCTCAACCGGTACGGCGTCAGCGACGACGACGCCTTCGAGGTGGGGCTGGTCTGCGGCGGGATCCTCGACGTCTTCGTCGAGCGGGTCGACCCGACGACGTTCCCCGAGCTCGGAGCGATCGCCGATGACGTGGCCGCCGACCGCCCGGTGGCGATCGCGACCGTCGTGGACCACCCGGACCCCGCGCGCGTCGGCGCCCGGATCGTGATCCGACCTGACGAGGACGGCGAGCCGGTGTTCTCCGGCACCCTGGGCAGCGACCGGATCGACGCCGCCGTCGGCGACGACGCTCTCGGCATGCTTGCCGCCGGTCACAGCGGTGTCCTCGGCTACGGCCCGGACGGCGAGCGCCGCGGGGAGGGCCAGCGGGTGTTCGTGTGGGCGTTCGCGCCGCCGCCACGGATGATCGTGTTCGGCGCGATCGACTTCGCTGCCGCCGTCGCCCGGATGGGCGGCTTCCTCGGCTACCACGTCACCGTCTGCGACGCCCGCCCGGTGTTCGCCACGGCGTCCCGCTTCCCCTCGGCCGACGAGGTCGTCGTGTCGTGGCCGCACACCTACCTGCGTGCGGAGGCGGACGCGGGCCGGGTCGACCGGCGCACCGTGCTGTGCGTGCTCACCCACGACCCGAAGTTCGACGTGCCCCTGCTCGAGGTCGCGCTGCGTCTCCCCGAGGTCGGCTACGTCGGGGCGATGGGCTCGCGCCGGACCCACGACGACCGGCTCCGCAGGCTCGAGGAGGCCGGATTGTCGGCCGAGGAGATCGGCCGGCTGTCCTCACCCATCGGGCTCGACCTCGGCGCGCGGACCCCGGAGGAGACGGCGGTGAGCATCGCCGCGGAGATCATCGCGATGCAGTGGGGCGGCGGAGGCCAGCGGCTGATGGAGACGCAGGGCCGGATCCACCACGGCTCGGCCGACGTCCCGTCGGGGACCCTGTGACGATCCACAGCGAGCACCCGTTCCGCGACCCCTCCTCGGACCCGGTGCGACAGCTCCGGGGACGGCTCGGCGGGGCGGTCACCCTGTGGACCAGCGACGGGCCCGGCCGGCCGGCCGGGCTGACGGTCTCGAGCGTCATGGTCGCGAACGGCGAACCTGCGCACGTGGTGGGGCTGATCGACCCGGACTCCGACCTCGCCGACGCGCTGCAGTCGTCGTCGAGAGCCGTCGTCCAGCTGCTCGCCTGGCGCCACCGTGACCTCGCCGAGGTGTTCGCCGACACCGCGCCGGCGCCCGGTGGGAAGTTCGCGCAGAGCCCGTTCAGCGCGACCGACTGGGGACCGCGGCTGGCCGATGCCACCAGCTGGGCCGGGGTGTCCCTCGTGGACGCGCGCGAGATCGGCTGGTCGCTGCTGGTGACCTGCCGGCTGGAGCACGTCGAGGTCGGGGACGACGAGCCGCTGGTGCACCGACGGGGCCGCTACCAACGTCCGCAGCCCCAGTGAGTGGCTCGTCCGGTGTGACCCTTGTCTCAGCGCCTCCGGCAGGCAAGGATCGGGCCACGGCACCCGTCTAGACCCAGGAGGGTTGCATGACCCGCATCAGCGTGAACGTGGACGGCTCGAGCTACACCGACGAGGTGGAGCCTCGGATGCTGCTCGTGCACTACCTGCGAGAACGCCTCGGCAAGGTGGGCACGGTGGTCGGCTGCGACACGAGCAACTGCGGCGCGTGCACGGTCCACCTCGACGGGCGCAGCGTGAAGTCCTGCAACGTGCTGGCGGTCCAGGCCGACGGGCACGAGGTCAAGACGATCGAGGGGCTTGCCGACGGCGACGAGCTGCACCCGGTGCAGAAGGCCTTCCGCGAGTGCCACGCCCTCCAGTGCGGCTACTGCACGCCGGGGATGATCATGCAGGCCGTCGACCTGCTGCAGGAGAAGCCGGACCCCAGCGAGGAGGAGATCCGGCACGGTCTCGAGGGCAACCTCTGCCGGTGCACGGGCTACCACAACATCGTCAGGGCGGTGCAGATGGCGGCCGGCCAGGAAGTCACCGACGTACCGACCTTCGAGGGGAGCGCGTCATGACCGCCACCGCCGACGCCCCCGCCACCGCGCGCCCTGAGATCGGCGCGTCCCGTCGACGCAAGGAGGACCAGCGCCTCCTCACCGGCCGGACCCGCTGGACCGACAACATCCAGCTGCCCGGGATGCTGCACGTCGCGATGGTGCGCAGCCCCTTCGCCCACGCCCGCATCACGAACATCGACACCTCCGCCGCGAAGTCGGCGCCGAACGTCGTCTCGGTGTTCACCGGCGCCGAGGTGGCCGAGGAGCAGGGCACGCTCATCACCGCCTGGCCGGTGACCCCGGAGCAGAACACCCCGAACCACCCGCCGATCGCGGTCGACCGGGTCGCGTTCGCAGGCGAGGTGGTCGCCGTCGTGGTCGCTCGTTCTGCTGCCGAGGCGCGGGACGCGGCCGAGCTCGTCGAGGTCGACTACGACGAGCTGCCGGCGGTCCTGGACCTCAAGGAGGCTGCGAAGGACGAGGTCCTCGCCCACCCCGACCTCGGCACGAACAAGTCCGCCTTCTGGCAGCTCGACTCCGCCGGTCAGGGCTCCGGTGGCGCGGTCGACGAGGCGATCGCCGAGGCGCGGTCGAACGGCATCGTCATCGAGCGGGAGTACCGCCAGCAGCGGCTCGTCCCGGCGTTCATGGAGCCGCGCTCGGTCGTCTGCGACCCGACCGGTGAGCAGATCACGCTGTGGACCTCCTCGCAGGTCCCGCACATCGTCCGCTTCGCGCTCGCCGCGACCACCGGTGTGCCCGAGTCGAAGATCCGGGTCATCGCACCCGACGTCGGCGGCGGCTTCGGCGGCAAGCTGCAGACCACCCCGGAGGAGTGGATCACGTTCCTCGCCGGGCGTCGGCTGGGCCGCCCGGTCAAGTACACCGAGACCCGCTCGGAGTCGTTGATGGCCGGCCACCACGGCCGCGACCAGTGGCAGAAGCTCACGCTCGCCGCGACCAAGGAAGGGCGGGTCACCGGGCTCAAGGTCGACCTGCTCGCCGACCTCGGGTCGTACGCCGCGATCGTCGGCGGCGGCGTGCCGGTCCTCGGCGCGTGGATGTTCAACGCGATCTACAAGTTCGACTCCTACCAGTTCAACGTCACGAACCTCTACACGAACAAGACGTGGGTCGACGCCTACCGCGGAGCCGGCCGGCCCGAGGCGACGTACGCCATCGAACGGCTGATGGACGAGCTGGCCGCCGAGCTGGGCAAGGACCCGCTCGAGGTCCGCGAGATGAACTGGATCAAGCACGAGGAGTTCCCGTTCACGACCGTGGCGGGGATGACCTACGACTCGGGCAACTACGAGGCCGCGACCGCACGGGCCAAGGAGATGTTCGGCTACGACGAGCTCAAGGCCGAGCAGCAGCGCCGCAGGGAGAGCAACGACGGCATCCAGCTGGGCATCGGCGTCTCGACGTTCACCGAGATGTGCGGGCTCGCGCCGTCGCGGATCCTCGGGCAGCTGAACTACGCCGCCGGCGGCTGGGAGCACGCGGACATCCGGATGCTCGCGACCGGCAAGGTCGAGGTGATCACCGGGGTCTCGCCGCACGGCCAGGGGCACGAGACCGCGTGGTCGCAGATCGTCGCGGACCGGCTCGGGGTCCCCTTCGAGGACGTCGAGGTGCTGCACGGGGACACCCAGATCTCGCACCGCGGCCTGGACACCTACGGCTCGCGGTCGCTCGTGGTCGGCGGCGAGGCGGTCGTGCGCGCCGCGGACAAGGTCATCGAGAAGGCCAGGACCGTCGCCGCGCACATGCTGGAGTCGTCCGAGGACGACCTCGAGTTCGCGAACGGCCGCTTCGGGGTCCGGGGCACCGAGCAGGGCGTGACGATCCAGGAGGTGGCGATGGCGTCGTTCCACGCCCACGACCTCCCGGAGGGCGCGGAGCCGTCGATCGACGCGTCCGCGACGTTCGACCCGGACAACTTCTAGTTCCCCCACGGCACCCACCTGTGCGCGATGGAGGTCGACACCGAGACCGGCGCGACGACGATGCGGAAGTACGTCGCCGTCGACGACATCGGCAACATCATCAACCCGCTCATCGTCTCCGGGCAGGTGCACGGCGGTCTCGTGCAGGGCATCGCGCAGGCGCTGTGGGAGGAGGCGGTGTACGACGAGTCCGGCACGATGGTGACCGCCTCGTTCGTCGACTACACGCTGCCCACGGCCGCGGACACGATCAGCTTCGAGATCGACCACACCACCTCGCCGGCGAGCTACACCTCGCTGGGCACCAAGGGCGTCGGGGAGGCCGGCACGATCGCGTCGACCCCTGCGGTGGTCAACGCGATCGTCGACGCGCTGCGGCCGTTGGGTGTCGACGACGTGCAGATGCCGTGCACGCCCGAGCGGGTCTACAAGGCGATCCGCGCAGCCGTCGGTGTCGGCGACAGCACGGCGCACGACGTCAGCGCGCTCGGCGGTGACGCCCCGCGCGACGCTTCCGGCCAGGCGCACTTCAGTCCAGGGGCCGAGGAGAACGCCGATCCGGGCGCCACCGGCGGTGCGGACGCAGGAGGTGCCCAGTGATCCCCGCGCAGTTCGACTACGTGGCCCCGGCGACCGTCGAGGAGGCGCTCAGCGCGCTCGCCGAGGCCGGCGACGAGGCCAAGGTGCTGGCCGGTGGCCAGAGCCTGCTCCCGGTCCTGCGGATGCGTCTCAACGCCCCGAGCATGGTCATCGACCTCAGCAAGATCGAGTCGCTGCGCGGCGTACGCGACGAGGGGGATGAGCTGGCGATCGGCGCGATGACGACGTACCAGACGCTCCTCGACGACGCGTCCGTGCGTGAGCACCTGCTCCTGCTCACCAAGGCGACCGAGACCATCGCCGACCCGCAGATCCGGCACCGCGGCACCGTCGGCGGCGCGCTGGCGCACGCGGACCCCGCGGGTGACCTCGGCGCCGCGGCCCTGGCGCTCGACGCCTCGTTCGTGGTCACCGGCTCGTCCGGGTCGCGCACGGTGCCCGCGTCGGAGTTCTTCTCCGGGCTCTTCGAGACCGCGATCGGCGAGGACGAGCTGCTCACCGAGATCCGCTTCCCCAAGCACACCGGCTGGGGGGCGCACTACGAGAAGTTCGTGCGCGTCTCCCACCAGTGGTCGATCGTCGCGGTCGCGGCGACGGTGAAGGCCGACGGCGGCACGATCCAGGAGGCACGGATCGGACTGACCAACATGGGCGACCGTCCGCTGCGGGCCACCGGCGTCGAGCAGGCGCTGGTCGGCCAGCCGGCCACCGAGGACGCCGTACGCGCGGCAGCGGAGACTGCCGCCGAGGGCACCAACCCGCCGAGCGACCTGAACGGTGATGCGGACTACCGCCGCAGCATCGTCCCGGTGCTGACCCGTCGCGCTGTGCTCGCCGCCGCTGGGGCGTGAGCGGGTGGACCTCAACCACGCGTTCACGGTCCCGGTCGACCGGACGACAGCGTGGGCTGCCTTCCAGGACATCGAGTCCGTCGCCGAGTGCTTCCCCGGTGCGACCGTCACCTCCGTGGAGGGGGACACCTTCCAGGGCACCTGCAAGGTGAAGCTCGGGCCGGTCGCGTTGCAGTACTCAGGATCCGGCTCGTTCCTCGAGCGCGACGCGGAGAACTTCCTGATGGTCCTGGAGGCCAAGGGCAGGGACAAGCGCGGCAACGGCACGGCCGGGGCGACCGTGCGGACGTCGTTCATCGAGGAGGGGCCGAGCTCGACGCGCGTGGAGGTCGTCACGGACCTCAACATCACCGGGAAGCCTGCGCAGTTCGGCAGGGGAGTGATGCAGGACGTCTCCGACAAGCTGCTCGGCCAGTTCGTGCAGTGCCTGGAGTCACGGGTCGGTCCCCCGGCTGCTCCGGCGGGTGCTTCAGAGGGCTCCGTTCCCGAGGCGTCCCGTGTGGGTGAGCCGGTCGAGTCCTCCGCACCGGCCGACGGGTCAGCGGGTCCTGCGTCCCCTCCTGCTCCGGAGGAGCCGCCGGTGGTGAAGGTCGGGGCGCCGCCACAGGCGGCGGCGGCCATCGACCTCGGTACGACGGTGCTGCCGGTGCTGGCCAAGACCTACTGGAAGCCGCTGGCCGGAGCCAGCCTCGTCATCGTGCTCCTGGTCAGGTGGCTGCGGCGCCGCTGAGCCTGCCGAGCGGCGCGACCTGCTGGCCCGTCTCCTCGCACACCCACGTCGGGTCGAGGCCGCCGAGGTCGGGATGGATGTACAACGCATGCGTGGCGCCCGCGCAGCGAGGGCAGACGGGCCACCGCCCGCGTTCCTCCAGCAGCTCGTCCTGGAGGTCCTGGGCGACCAGGCCGGCGACGTAGGCAGGTGCCTCGTCCCAGGAGGTGACCCACCAGCGTCGGCCGGCCACGACCTCGTCGAGCGCCGACACCGAAGCAGGGTCGGCGGCACCGCTGGCGTGCAGGTCGCTCAGCACCCTGGCCCGAGCATCGAGGAGGGCCTC
This sequence comes from uncultured Nocardioidaceae bacterium, assembly GCA_902805865.1. GTDB lineage: Bacteria > Actinomycetota > Actinomycetes > Propionibacteriales > Nocardioidaceae > Marmoricola_A. The sequence goes on from CADCUK010000118.1 coordinate 14,764, forward strand.
GTCCACTTCTTCCACCCCGCCATTGTGGAGGGACGACTCAACCCGACGAGGCTGCTCGAAGAGACCTGTCCAGATGGGGTCGTGCTCCCTAGTGTGGTGGAAGACCTACTGCCAAGGGGGCCTCGTGAACCTCGACAGCTTCAGCGTCGCGACGGTCAACCTGTACAACCTGAACCTGCCCGGGCGCCCTATGTACGGCAGGCCGGGGTGGAGCGAGAGCGAGTACGCCGCCAAGGTCGACTGGCTGTCGCAACAGCTGCGCCGCATCTCCGCCGACGTCGTCGGGTTCCAGGAGCTGTGGCACCGAGACGCGCTGAGCCGGGTCATGGAAGCAGGTGGGTTCGACGAGGAGTACGACCTCCTCGCCGAGCCGGCGTCCGGTGGGGAGATCACCTGTGCAGCCATCGTGCGCAAAGGGTTGTTGACCGGTGAGCCGTCATGGATCGCAGCGTTTCCCGACACCGTGCGGCTCGAGTCCTCCGATGATCCGGCGGATCCCCAGGCACCAGCCGTCGCCGTACAGATCAAGGGGTTCTCGCGACCCGTCCTCCGGTTCCAGGTGTCGCTTCGAGACGATCTCGAGCCCGTCCACGTGTACGTCGCCCACCTGAAGTCGAAGCTGCCCACCCGCGTCGACAAGGAGCCCTGGTACGAGGCCGACCAGGACAAGTACAGGGCGCATGCCGGGACGCTCGGCGCCGGCATCGCCACCATCCGCCGTACCGCCGAGGCCGTCGCGTTGCGGGCGATGCTGACCGACGTCATGCGGGGCACCGACGCGCCCGTGCTGGTGCTCGGGGATCTCAACGACGGGCAGCACAGCAACACGATGAACATCCTGACCGGCCAGCCGAGGTACCTGTCGGGGCGTCACCCGGGCGGGACGGACGTCGGGCTGTACACGGCACAGACGTTGCAGGAGTACCGGGACACCCGCGACGTCTACTACACGCACGTCCACCAGGAGATGCGCGAGTCCCTGGATCACATCCTCCTGAGTGAACAGTTCTACGACCACTCCGCTGATCGTCTGTGGCTCTTCGACGGACTGGTCATCAACAACGACCACCTCAACTACCCCGACCACCGAGCGACCGGCAGCGGCGACCACGGCATCGTGCAGGTGCGATTCAGCTACGACCCCGCCTGACCACGGGCCGCAGCCCCGGGTCGCTCGGGTCAGCCGGTCGGCTCGGTCAGACGAGCCATCGGCGTACTCGTCCCTCGGGTCCGCCCGTGGTTCTCGACCTACGGCAGCGAGGTCCTGAGGCGCTCCTCCAGAGCAGGTCGTTTTCCTCGGAGGTTGTGGAGCTGGAACGGGTCACGCTGGAGGTCGAAGAGCATCGTCCGCCGATCGAGGTAACGCACGTAGACCCATCGTCGCTCGCGGACCCCCCGCCACCACCACTCGTGCTTGTCCGATCCCGCCTGGATGAGGATCTGCGACCAGCCGCCGCCGGCGGCGAACATGTCGGATCTGCCGTCCTGGGGGCGCCCGGGGGTCACGCCGGCGAGGGCGGCGAGCGAGGGCGCGAGGTCGGTGATCATCGCACCCTTCGCAGAGGCGCCGCGGGGGATACCAGGACCACTCGCCAGCAGCGGGACCCTGAGCGCTTCCTCGAAAGGCACGTTCTTCCCACGTAGCCCGTGCTCACCGAGCAGGTAGCCGTTGTCCGACGTGAAGACGAAGACCGTGTCGTCGAAAGTGCCGTTGCTCTTCGTGGCCCGCACGATACGTCCCACGCCTTCGTCCACGCTCTGCAGCGCACGGATCCGTGCCCTGAACACCCGGGTGACCGGGTAGCCCTCGACGTCTTCGTAGCTCGGCGCGGACCTGCTCGGCGGCGCAACTCCCTTGAACAGATCCTCGTGCCGGACCGCGGGGACCGGCCACTGGAGCCATTCGTCGGTCACGGGGTCGGAGTATCCGTGTGGTGCGGTGTAGGCGGCGTAGTGAAAGTAAGGACGGCCTTCGTCTGTCGCGGTGGTGATCTGCGAGATCGACTCCTCGGTGACGAAGTCGTTGTTGTGCAGATCCGTGTACGTCTGGGTCGTGCCGTCGCGCCAGACGTCGTAGTCGTAGGCGGCGTAGGTGTTGCGCGTCAGGACACTGAACCTGTCCCAACCTGCTGGCACTCCCATGTAGTCGTACCAACCGTTGATGAACTTTCCGGCGATGGAGGTCGCATAACCCGCGTCGTCGAACCAGGTGGCGAGGGTGTTGTCCGGGTCACGGAGATCCTGGTACCCGCCCATTGACGTCAACCCGTCCGGGTCCGTCTCCGGGTTGTGTCGCACGCCGTTGTTGTGTCCGAACTGTCCGGTGAGGAACTCGGCTCGCGCCGGACAGCACAGAGGATGGTTGGACACGAACTGCGTGAGCTCGAACTGCCCCAGCAGCCGGCGGGTCCGCGGCATCCACTCCATCTCGTCGGCTCGCATGTCGTCCACCATGATCACGACGATGTTCGGTGCCTGCTGCGCACCGGCGCTCGGCCCCAGGCCAGGACTCGTCACTGTCAGTCCCAAGGCCGCGACGAGTCCCAGGACAAATCGATGCTTCATTCTTCGTGCTTTCCCGAGATGGTTCGCCGCCGTTGGCGGCACGCGACGTGCTGGTGTCACGGTCGGACACTCCGCGTCCGCATCGGAACAATAACCCAGGGGGGACGGGGACGCAGACGAAGCACTGAGGGACGGGCCAATGACCCGTCGACCCGGGACGCTCAGAGCTCCGGGGACGTCCGGTCCTGCCGACTCCGTGGAGTCGTGTGCCCGGCCCGGTCAGGCGTGGGTGATCACCGGCCCGCGACGACCGTGTCCGATCATCACAGGTCTGCTGCGTCGGTGATCGAGTAGGCGTAGCCCTGCTCAGCCAGGAACCGTTGCCGGTGCTGGGCGAACTCCGCGTCGACGGTGTCGCGGGTGACGATCGTGTAGAACCGCGCGGACCGGCCGTCGGTCTTCGGTCGGAGCAGCCGGCCGAGCCGTTGTGCCTCCTCCTGCCGTGAGCCGAACGAGCCGGAGACCTGGACAGCGACGGAGGCGGACGGCAGGTCGACCGAGAAGTTGGCGACCTTCGAGACCACCAGCAGCTTCTCCTCGCCGGTGCGGAACGCCTGGAACAGCCGCTCGCGCTCCTTCACCGGCGTCTCCCCCTTGATGACGGGAGCGTCGAGCGCGGCCCCGATCTCGTCGAGCTGGTCGAGGTACTGACCGATGACGAGAGTCGGCTCGCCCTCGTGCTTCGCGACGATCTCCTCGACCAGACGCGTCTTCGACGCAGTGCAGGCGGCCAACCGGTAACGCTCCTCCGGCTCGGCGGTCGCGTAGGCGAGCCGCTCGCCCTCGGGCAGCGTCACGCGGACCTCGACACAGTCGGCGGGCGCGATCCAGCCCTGGGACTCGATGTCCTTCCACGGGGCGTCGTACCGCTTGGGGCCGATGAGCGAGAACACGTCGCCCTCTCGTCCGTCCTCGCGGATGAGCGTCGCGGTGAGACCGATGCGGCGACGGGCCTGCAGGTCCGCGGTCATCCGGAAGATCGGGGCAGGCAGCAGGTGTACCTCGTCGTACACGATGAGTCCCCAGTCGCGGGCGTCGAGCAGCTCGAGGTGCGAGTAGACACCCTTCCTGCGCGTGGTCATCACCTGGTACGTCGCGATGGTGACCGGCCGGACCTCCTTCTTGGCGCCGGAGTACTCGCCGATCTCCTCGTCCGTCAACGATGTCCTGCGCAACAGCTCGTCACGCCACTGGCGCGCCGATACTGTGTTCGTGACAAGAATGAGTGTCGTCGCCTTTGCGGTGGCCATCGCGGCTGCGCCGACGATCGTCTTTCCTGCAACACAAGGGAGGACGACGACGCCGGAACCGCCGTGCCAGAAGGACTCGACGGCGTCGCGCTGGTAGTCGCGCAGGTGCCACCCGTCCTCCGCCAGCTCGATCGCGTGCGCCTCCCCGTCGACGTAGCCGGCGTAGTCCTCCGCCGGCCAACCCAGCTTGAGCAGCGCCTGCTTGAGGTTGCCGCGTTGGCTCGGGTGGACCACGACGGTGAGGTCGTCGATGCGCTCGCCGATCATGCCCTGCACCTTCTTGGCGCGGAGCACCTCCTCGAACACGGGACGGTCGGTGGAGGCGAGCACCAGCCCGTGGGTCGGGTGCTTGTCCAGCCGCAGCCGGCCGTACCGGTCCATGGTCTCGGCGACGTCGACGAGCAGCGCGTGCGGGACCGCGTAGCGCGAGTACGTCAGCAGCGTGTCGACGACCTGCTCGGCGTCGTGCCCGGCGGCGCGGGCGTTCCACAACCCGAGCGGGGTCAGCCGGTAGGTGTGGATGTGCTCAGGGGAGCGCTCGAGCTCAGCGAAGGGGGCGATGGCCTTGCGGCAGTCGACCGCCTGCTCGTGGTCGACCTCGAGGAGGAGGGTCTTGTCGGACTGGACGATGAGCGGGCCGTCATTCACCCGCCGAGTCTACGGAGGTGGTGCACGGCGGCCCGACGAGAAGGGACGTTCGGACCAGTGACCAGCGCCGACCCCGGATCTAACTTCGAAGGGACGCCGGACGGGCCGGCGGGAGCAGGGGCAGACGATGACGAGCACGACGATCGACACGGCAGCAAAGGCCGTCGGCTGGGGATCCCTGGGCTTCGGAGTCCTCGGGGCCATCGCACCTGGTGCACTTCGCAGCGCGTACGGCGACAAGGCGAGCAGTGGCCCATCGCTGGACTACTTCAGCCGGACCTGGGGGTCGCGCACCGCCGTGCTGGGCGCACTGACCCTGATGGCGTCTTCCGACGAGGAGCGCAAGCGCATAGCCACCCTCGCGGCGGCGATGAACGCAGTGGACTCGCTCACGGCCTTCCGTGAGCGCGGCCTTCCGTCCACGACACGGAACATGGCCGGGCTGACGTCCGCGGCCTTCAGCGCCACGGCTGCCTACATCGCGATGAACAGCTAGCCACCGAGGTCCGGGCGCACCTGGTCGTAGGCGGTCACGGCGACCCCGAGCGACATCAGCGACATCGGCTCGTCGAGGTCCACGCCGAGGATCCGCTCGAGTCGTTCCAGCTTCTTGTACAGCGCTGGGCGGCTGCGGTGGGTCGCCTGCGCGAGCCGGGTCTTGTTGCCGCCCGCCGCGACGTACTGGCGCAGCAGGTCGAGCAGCCCGGCACCGGTGCGTGCCTCGTGCTCGAGCAACGGACCGAGCTCGGCCTCGACGAAGCCCTGCACCCGTGGGTCGTCGTGGAGCAGCGCGAGCAGTCCGCGCAGTCGCACGTGCGAGGCGCGGAACCAGCGGCGGTCACCGGGGGTGGGCATCGCCGCGGCCACGTCGGCCACGTGTGCGGCCTGCCGGAACCCCGCGCCTGCGGTGACGATGCCGGGGGAGACCGGACCGGCGCCGACCACGACCTGCTCGGCCGTCGGCAGGCCGGCCAGCCGATCAGCCAGGGCGTCGAGGGCCTGCTCGTCGGTCCTGCCCTTGGGTACGGCGAGCAGCAATCCGACCTGCCGGCCCGTCAGCGTGCCGACGAGGCCGGTGAGCCGGGCGCCGCGAAGCGCGGCCGAGAGGTGCTCGACGAGCTCCCGGGACCGGTGCGGGTCCGGGCCGCGGTGGGCACCCGCGGCCCGGTGGACAGCCACCACCGCGACGTACGCGGACGAGGGGGTGAGCCCGAGCGCCGTGGCGCGCGCTCGGGCGGACGGCTCGTCGAGGATCTGCCCGGACGACAGGTCCGCGAGCATGCCGCTGTGTGCCTGGAGGGCGAGTCCGAAGCGCTCCCGCTCCACCATCCGGCCCAGCTCCAGAGCCTGCGCCGCCCGTTCGAGCACCATCGAGAGCCGCGCCTGGTCGGCGTAGGGATCCGGGACGACGAGCCGGCCCCAGCGGTCGCCCGGCAGCCCCGCCGGCGCGGTCATCCAGCCCTCCGGGCCCGTGATCCCGGCGTTGTCGAGCACCGGGGCGGAGCGCGAGCGCCGCTCCCAGTCGGCCAGCAGGCTGGCCGCCGGCCGGCCCCGCGCCTCGAACGCGACGACGTGTCGGGACAGGTCCTCGAGCACGACCGAGGAGCCGCAGAGGGCGGCCGCCGTCGTGACGATCGTCGCGCTCTCCGCGCTCTCCAGGCTCAGCTGCGTGAAGGTCTCGTGCACCTGCCGGGCGTGCTCGACCTGCTCCAGCTGCTCGGCGACGATGCTGCGGTGCACCTGCTCGGTGACCTCCACGAACCTCACTCGCCGGTGCAGTGCGACGAGCGGGAACCCAGCGCCGCGCGCCGCAGCAACGACCTCCGACGGCACCGCGGGGAACTCCTCGCCGAGCTCCACCACCAACCCCGCCGCCCGCGACCCCACGAGGTCGTCGAGGTAGGCCACGCTGTCCGCTGCCGGCCCGCGCATCGCCAGCCCGGTCGAGAGAACCAGCTCGCCGCCCTGCAGCAGACCGGCGATCTCCCGCACCTCGCCGACGTGCACCCATCGCACCCGGGCGTCGAGGCGGTCGGCGCCGCTGAGCACCTCCGGCTCGCCGTCGCGGAGCGCAGGGGAGTCGAGCACGGAGCGCAGTGTCGGTCGCACTCCGCCATCGTGACAGACCGTTCTCCATTCGTCGCGGCAGAGGACAGATCGTCACTACCGTTCCGGCCCCGGCCGCGGCACTGTGAGGACCATGACGACACGCATCTCCCACTGGGCCGACGGCGCACCCTTCGACGGCCGTTCCAGCCGCACAGGCGACGTCACCAACCCGGCGACCGGCGAGGTCACTGCTCAGGTGGCGCTCGCGGACACCACCGACGCGGAGCGGGTCATCGGCTCGGCCCGCGCCGCCGCCACCGCCTGGAACAGCACCTCCATCGCCGCTCGCACCCAGGTCGTCTTCCGCTTCCGTGAGCTGCTCAACGAGCGCAAGGAGGAGCTCGCCGCGATCATCACCGCCGAGCACGGCAAGGTGCTGGCCGACGCGCTCGGCGAGGTCTCGCGTGGGCTCGAGGTCGTCGAGTTCGCCTGCGGCATCCCGCACCTGCTCAAGGGTGGCTACTCCGAGAGCGTCTCCACCGGAGTCGACGTGCACTCGAAGCGGCAGCCGCTCGGGGTCGTCGGCATCATCAGCCCGTTCAACTTCCCCGCGATGGTGCCGATGTGGTTCTTCCCCGTCGCGATCGCCGCCGGCAACACCGTCGTGCTCAAGCCGAGCGAGAAGGACCCGTCCGCGTCGATCTGGATGGCCGAGCTCTGGAAGGAAGCAGGCCTGCCCGACGGCGTCTTCAACGTCCTCCACGGTGACAAGGAGGCCGTCGACGCGCTCATCGACCACCCCGACGTCAAGGCGATCAGCTTCGTCGGGTCGACGCCCATCGCCCGTTACGTCTACGAGCGGTCCAGCAGCAACGGCAAGCGCGTGCAGGCACTCGGCGGCGCGAAGAACCACATGGTCGTGCTCCCGGACGCCGACCTCGACCTCGCTGCCGACCAGGCGGTCAGCGCCGGGTTCGGCTCCGCAGGCGAGCGGTGCATGGCGATCTCGGTCCTCGTCGCGGTCGGGCCGGTCGCCGACGACCTGGTGGCAAAGGTCGCCGACCGGACCCGGTCCCTGCGGATCGGCGACGGCACCCGCTGATGCGACATGGGCCCGTTGGTGACGCAGGCGCACCGGGATCGCGTCTCGTCGTACGTCGAGGCCGGCGAGGAGTCCGGCGCGAAGGTCGTCGTCGACGGCCGTTCGGTGGAGGCCGACGGCGCGTCGGACGGCTTCTGGCTCGGGCCGACCCTGCTCGACAACGTCTCTCCGGAGATGTCGGTCTACACCGACGAGATCTTCGGCCCCGTCCTCAACGTGGTCCGTGTGTCGTCGTACGACGAGGCGGTGCGGCTGGTCAACGACAACCCGTACGGCAACGGCGTGGCGCTGTTCACCAGCAGCGGCGGAGCGGCCCGGAAGTTCGAGGTCGACGTCGAGGTCGGGATGATCGGCATCAACGTCCCGATCCCGGTGCCGATGGCGTACTACTCGTTCGGGGGCTGGAAGAACTCGCTCTTCGGCGACAGCCACGCGCACGGCATCGAAGGGGTGCACTTCTTCACGCGGGGCAAGGTGGTCACCTCGCGGTGGAACGACCCGGCAGTGAAGCCCACGGGCGGCCTCGAGCTCGCCTTCCCCCAGAACAAGTGACCTCCGTGATGGTGGTCGAGGAGCGAACGAAGTGAGTGACTCGAAACCCCGCGCCTACGAGCTCGACCGCAAGCACGTCTTCCACTCCTGGTCCGCGCAGGCGACCCTCGACCCGATGGTGGTCGAGCGAGCCGAAGGGGCGGCGATCTGGGACAACCAGGGCAACCGCTACCTCGACTTCTCGTCCCAGCTGGTGTTCACGAACATCGGCCACCAGCACCCGCGGGTGGTGGCGGCGATCCAGGAGCAGGCCGCCAAGCTGTGCACGGTCGCGCCGCAGCACGCCAACGACGCACGCTCGGAGGCGGCCCGTCTCGTCGCTGAGATCGCACCGGCCGGGCTGGAGCACGTCTTCTTCACCAACGGTGGGGCGGAGGCGGTCGAGCACGCCGTACGGATGGCGCGGCTGCACACCGGGCGGATCAAGGTGCTGTCGGCGTACCGCAGCTACCACGGTGGCACGAACACCGCCGTCAATCTGACGGGCGACCCTCGTCGTTGGCCGTCGGACTACGGCTCGGCCGGAACCGTCAAGTTCTTCGGGCCGTTCCTCTACCGGTCCGAGTTCGACGCCACCACGGAGGCGGAGGAGTGCACCCGCGCGCTGCGCCACCTGAGGCGCACCGTGGAGCTCGAGGGCCCCTCGACCGTCGCCGCAATTGTCATCGAGACAATTCCAGGCACGGCAGGGATCATGCCGCCCCCGCCGGGCTATCTCGCCGGGGTTCGCGAGATCTGCGACGAGTTCGGCGTGGTCATGGTGCTCGACGAGGTGATGGCCGGGTTCGGTCGCGCCGGCAGCTGGCTGGCGCTGGACCACTACGGCGTGACGCCGGACCTGGTCACGTTCGCCAAGGGCGTGACGTCCGGCTACGTGCCGCTCGGTGGGGTCATCATCTCGGACGCGATCTACGAGACGTTCGCCCAGCGGGTCTACCCCGGTGGGCTGACCTACTCGGGGCACCCTCTCGCCTGTGCCGCTGCGGTCGCGACGATTGGAGCGATGCGCGACGAGGGGATCGTCGAGAACGCCGCGCGACTCGGCGACGAGGTCTTCGGCCCGGGTCTCCGGGAGCTGCAGGACAAGCACCCCTGCGTGGGCGAGGTGCGTGGAGTCGGCGCATTCTGGGCTGTCGAGCTGGTCGCCGACCGGGCGACGAAGGAGCCCTTGGCGCCGTACGGCGGCAGCAGCCCGGCGATGGCCGAGGTGATCGCGGCCTGCAAGAAGGGCGGCATGCTGCCCTTCGCGAACTTCAACCGCATCCACGTGGTGCCGCCGTGCAACATCAGCGACGACGAGGCCCGCGAAGGGCTGTCGGTCCTGGACGCGGCGCTGTCCGTGGGCGACGCCCATGCGAGGGGCTGACGACACGGTCTTCGAGCGGCGACGTCCTGCCGAGTCACTCGTCGAGGCGTCACTGCGGGATGCACGGGACGCGTGCTTCTGGATCGAGGACGTCGCCACACCGCTCCGGTTCCCGCCCCTGCGCAGCGACCTCGTCTGTGACCTGGCGGTGGTGGGTGGCGGCTACACCGGACTCTGGACCGCGATCCGCGCCAAGCAGCGCGACCCGGGGCGACGGGTCGTGCTGGTGGAGTCGCGTCGGCTCGGGTGGGCGGCCTCCGGACGCAACGGCGGGTTCTGCGCGGCCTCGTTGACGCATGGCGAGGAGAACGGCCGCACCCGGTGGCCCTCGGAGTACGCCACGCTGGAGCGTCTCGGCACCGAGAACCTCGACGCCATCGAGGCGACCGTCAACGAGCACGGGATGCGGGTGGACTTCGAGCGCAGCGGTGAGCTGAGCGTCGCAGTGGAGCCGCACCAGGTCGGCTGGCTCCAGGAAGCCGCGTCCTCGGGAGCCGGCAAGTTCCTGGACCGCGACGAGGTCCGAGCCGAGGTGGACAGTCCGACGTACCTCGCCGGCCTTCTCGGCGAGGAGACCGCACTGCTGCACCCGGCCAAGATGGTCGACGAGCTGGCGAGGGTCGCCGCTGACCTCGGGGTGGAGATCTTCGAGGACAGCCACGTGCTGTCGCTCGATGCGGCCGATCGCTCCGGGCCGGTGACGTTGCAGCTCGCTTCCGGGGCGGTGCGCGCATCTCGGGTCGCGCTCGGCACCAACGCGTTCCCGGCCCTCGTGCGTCGCTACCGCCCGTACACGGTGCCGGTCTACGACTACGCGGTGATGACCGAACCGCTGACCCGGTCGCAGCTGGACTCGATCGGGTGGCGGAACCGGCAGGGGATCGACGACGCGGCCAACCAGTTCCACTACTACCGGTTGAGCGCCGACGACCGGATCCTGTTCGGCGGGTACGACGCCGTCTACCGCGGCAAGAAGGTCAGGGACTCCCACGAGCACCGGCCGGCGACCCACCGGCGACTGGGCTCCCACCTGCTCACGACGTTCCCCCAGCTCGAGGGCATCGGCATCACGCACCGGTGGGCCGGAGCGATCGACACCTCGACCCGGTTCTGCGCGTTCTACGGTCTCGCCCGTCAGGGGCGGGTCGCCCACGCAGCGGGGTTCACCGGGCTCGGTGTCGGGGCGACCCGGTTCGCCGCCGACGTGCTCCTCGACCTGCTGGACGGTCTCGACACCGAGCGGACCGGGCTCGAGATGGTGCGACGGAAACCGCTGCCGTTCCCTCCGGAACCCCTTGCTGCAGTGGGGATCCAGGCGACCCGCTGGTCCCTCGACCGCGCCGATCACCGGCAGGGTCGGCGTAATGCGTGGTTGCGGACCCTCGACCGCTTCGGTCTCGGCTTCGACTCCTGACCCCCCGTTGAGTAGGCGCTCGCGCGAGGTTGAGTGGGCGCTCGCGCTGGCCAGCAGCCTGCGTCGGTCGCTCCGAGTCGCCGTACGGTGACCCGATGAGCGACCTGACGAGCTGGACCGAGGGCAGCCACACCGCGGACGGGGTCACCCACGCGACGTACCGGAAGGGCAGCGGTCCGGGGGTCATCGTCATGCACGAGGTGCCAGGGATCATCCCCGAGGTGATCGACTTCGCCGACGAGGTCGTGGCTCGCGGGCACACGGTCGTCATCCCGCACCTCTTCGGGACGCCCGGGCGCAAGGCGTCCCTGCCGTACGCCGTCGCCACGATCGCCAAGCTCTGCGTGAACCGGGAGTTCACGATGTTCGCCCTGCACCGGACGACTCCGATCGCCGGCTGGCTCCGATCATTGGCACGCGAGCTGCACTCGGAGCTCGGAGGGCCGGGCGTCGGCGCGGTGGGGATGTGCTTCACCGGCGGCTACGCCCTGGCGATGCTTGCCGACGCTCCCGTCGTGGCACCGGTGCTGGCGCAGCCGTCGATGCCGGCCGCGATCGGCAAGGCGCGGTCGGCGGACCTCGGCCTGGATCCGTCGGACCTCGACGCGGTGCGCGCGAAGGTCAGCGGCGGGTGCCAGGTGCTCGGCCTTCGGTACGCCGACGACCCGGCCGTCGGGCGACGGTTCGACACCCTTCGGCGCGAGCTCGGGGACAACTTCATCGCGGTCGAGTTCCCGGGCCGCAAGCACTCCACGCTCACCGTGCATCGGCAGCAGGAAGGCGTCGACCGGGTGCTCGACTTCTTCGACGAGAAGCTCCGCCCCTGACGCCAGGTCCTCTCGACCTCGCGCGAGCACCCACTCAACGGAGGTGGGCGGCGGCGTGACGACCGGCCCGCCGACCGAAGTACGACGCCTCACCGAGCTGGGTCCCGCTGGAGTACCCCGACCCGTCGAGCGCGATGTTCGACGCGCACGCCCCCGCGGCGTACACCCCGGGGATGGGAGCCCCCGACGAGGACAGCACCTCGCCGTCGACCGAGACCCGCAGCCCACAGAGCGTGAAGCCGGCGTAGAACGCCTTACCCGGCGTCAGGTCGTAGGCACCCCACGGCCCGTTCGACAACGGCACCACCCACTCGGCGGCCTTGTGGAATGCCGGATCAGCCCCGTCCGCAGCGTGCTTGTTGTAGTCCGCCATCGTCTGCACCAAGGACCCGGCGGGCATCCCCAGAGCAGCTTCCATCTCCTCGACGGTGTCCCAGCCGTCGACGAGCGGGTGGAATCCGTACGCCGGCTCCACCATCGTCGCGGAGTCGAGGATGAGGTACCCGACGGAACCCGGCTGCTCGAACAGCGCAGCGGCGGACCGCGAGTGGTACACGTCCTCGTTGACGAAGCGCCGCCCCTCGGCGTTGACGACGATCCCCTTCAGCGCGTCGCCGGGCGGGTAGAACGGCGAGGTGAAGAAGGCGCCCTCCATGTGCTCGGCGACGCCGCCGACCGACTCGCCCATCCGGATGCCGAGCCCGTCGTCGTAGGAGTTGCCGAGCGCCATCCCGCGCGCGACCAGGGCCTGCAACCGCGGGGCGTACGCCGCGATCATCTCCTCGTTCATCACGAACCCGCCGGCCGCGATGACGACCGAGGACGCGCGCACGAACCCGCTCTCGGAGTACCTCTTCCACGCCGCACCGACCACCGCCCCCTCGGAGGAGACCACCAGCGTCGTGACGCCGGTGTCGTAGCGCACCTCGACCCCCAACTCGGCTAACCGCTGCAGCGCGAGGTCGACGACGAAGCCGCCTCCGCCGGTGTCCCCGGGGAACGGCGGCTTGTGCCCCCGCGGGGCAGGGCGAGCCAGGTCCCGGAACGGGTGCGCCTTCTCGCTGCCGGTGTACATCAGCCCCTCGGTCCCGGGTTGTACGACGGCCTTCGGCGCGTAGTAGGACCGCTCGAACTGGAACCCGAGCCCCTCGATCCAGTCGAAGTGCGACACCGAGTCCCGGCAGTAGAGCTCGATCTTCTCCGGGGACGCCTGCGGGCTGACCGCCCGGAGGTAGGCGGCCATCTCCTCAGCACTGTCCGAATGCCCGGTCGCCTGCTGCACCGCCGTACCCCCGCCGAGGTAGAAGTGCCCACCGGCCATCGCCGTCGTGCAGGTGCCTGGGCCACCGCGGTCCAGCACCAGCACCCGCGCTCCCGCGCGAGCCGCCTCGAGAGCCGCGCACGTGCCGCCCATCCCGGCGCCGATCACCAGCACGTCGACCTCGTCGGACCAGTCACCGACGTCGGCGGTCGACAGGGGACGAGGCAGCTCGGTGTCGCTCATCCGTCGATAGTAGAAC
>CADCUK010000119.1 GCA_902805865.1 uncultured Nocardioidaceae bacterium
GACCGACTGCAGCACGGCCGGGTCCTTCCAGACCTGGAAGGTCGACAACTTCAGTCAACGCAACGCGATCAAGCCGCTGGACAAGGTCGAGCTCACCGACCTCGGGGGTGCGGCTGAAGGCATCTCGCCGGTGGACGCGTTCTGCTCGGCGCACTGGTTCGACTACCACCAGACCGGCATCGTCGCCGCGGCCTACTACCGGGGCGGGGTGCGGCTGCTCGATGTCCGCGACCCGAAGAACATCAAGCCCTTCGGCTTCGTGCAGGGTGGCGGCGAAACCTGGGACTCCTACTGGGTGCCCAAGCGCGACGACCAGAACCGTGCGGTAGTGGAGAAGACCAACATCTTCTACAGCATCGACTTGGTCCGAGGGCTCGATGTCTACCGCGTGACGAACATGCCGAAGGTGCCTGCCTACAAGTAGGCAGCATCCTGCCGACAGCGACGTTGGCCTGGCCCGGGCTCCGCTAGGGTCACGCCAACGTCGCCGTCGTCAGATGAGGTAGGGCATGAACGACTCAGCGCTGATCACGATCGGCCTGCCGATCGCGCTGGCCATCATCATGTTCGGCCTCGGGCTGTCCCTGACGCCCGGTGACTTCGCACGGGTGGCTCGTTCTCCCCGTGCGGTGGTGGTCGCGCTGGTGACGCAGGTGGTCGTGCTGCCGTTGGTGGCCTTCGGGCTCGTGAAGCTGTTCGACCTCGACCCGCTGCTCGCGGTCGGCGTGATGCTGCTCGCCGCCTCGCCGGGCGGGACGACAGCCAATCTCTTCAGCCACCTCTTCCGCGGCGACGTCGCGCTCAACGTCACCCTCACCGCGATCAACTCCGTGCTCGCAGCCGTGACGCTGCCGCTGATCACGAACCTGGCGATCGCCCACTTCGACGCCGAGGGGGAGCTCGGTCTCCAGTTCGCCAAGGTGGTGCAGGTCGTGGCGATCGTGCTCGTCCCGGTCGCGGTCGGGATGGTCGTCCGTCAGCGCTCCGAGGCGTTTGCGGCCCGGGCGGACAAGCCGGTGCGGATCTTCTCGATCGTCGTCCTGGTGATCGTCTCCCTGGGCGCGCTGCTGGGGGAGCGGGAGAACGTCGTCGGCTACGTCGAGCAGGTCGGTCTGCTCACCGCCCTGTTCTGCCTGGCCAGCCTGTCGCTCGGCTACACGGCGGCCCGGGTGATGCAGCTCGACCAGCGGCAGGCCGTGGCCTGCTCGATGGAGGTGGGCATCCACAACACCACGATCGCGCTCACGATCGCGCTGAGCGTGCTGGACAGCGTGGAGGTGGCCATCCCGAGCGCGGTCTACTCGATCGTGATGTACCTGCTGGCGACCGCCTTCGGGTTCGCGATCACCCGCGGACGCCGAGAGGAACCCGCGCTCACGCCTCGCTGATCCGCAGCGTCTGCAACCGCCGGCCCGCGTAGAACGTCGCTGCGACCGTCACCAGGACCAGCAGCACCATCGCCGTACCGAAGCCGACGGCGGAGTCCACGCCCAGCCGTGCCGCGGAGTCGCCGAGCACCTCCGCGACCACCGCGGACGCCCACTGCTGGACGCTGAGCGCCTGCGCTCCGGGCACCAGGCCACCGATCAGGGACTCCCAGACGAGCGCGTAGACCAGCCCGACGACGACCGCGTTGCGGGTGATCACCGCGAGCAGCAGGAACAGGCTCGCGTAGGCGGCGCCTGCCGCCAGCGCTCCCAAGGTGAACGCGACCGTGACCGAGCCGAGCTCGCCGGTCAGCACGACGCCTGCGACCGCGATCGGCACGACCCCGAACGCGACGACCACGCCGAAGGCGACGAGCAGCTTGGTGACGACGATCGAGTGCCGGTTGAGCGGCTTGGCCAGGAGGTAGACGATCGAGCCCTCGTCGATCTCCGGGCCGATGGCGCCGGTGCCGGCGATGAGGCTCAGCAGCGGCATGAGGATCGCGATCCCGAAGGCGCCGAGCAGGTCGGGCGAGAGCGGGCCGTCGAGCTCGGCGGCGATGTCGCTGTCGAGGCCGCCGAGGATCCGAGCCAGCGTGCACAGGGCCAGCAGCGCCAACGGCAGCAGGAGCAGGACGAAGGTGCGGCGGCGGCCGAGGAGGCTGCGGCTGGTCAGGGAGGCAACGGTTGCGTTCAATGGTCCACCTGTCAACGGTCCACCAGTCATCGGGTCACCAGGTAGGAGAAGACGCTCTCCAGGGACTCGTCCGCCGGCCGGACCTCGAGCAGCCGGATCCCGTGCTCGGAGGCGATCCGGGGGAGGGCGTGGACGAACGCGGAGAAGTCGGTGGCCTGGATCTGCAGCGTCCCGAAGCCGCCGGAGTCCGCGACGATCTCGACGCCTGAGGCGCTCGGCTCGGCGATGACCGCGGACGCCAGCCGGCGGTCGTCGCTGGAGCGGATCGTGTACTGGTGCGGCCGCTGCGTCATCAACCGCCTGATCTCGCGGAAGTCACCGGATGCCGCGTGCCGGCCGGCGACCATCACCTCGATTCGTCCGGCGATCTGCTCGACCTCCTCGAGGATGTGCGAGCTGAAGAGGATCGTCCGGCCTGCGTCGCCGAGCTGGTGGAGCAGCCCCATCAGGTGAAGCCGCTGCCGTGGATCCATGCCGTTGAAGGGTTCGTCGAGCAGCAGCACCGCCGGGTCGTGGACGATGGCGGTCGCCATCTTGATCCGTTGCTTCATCCCCTTGGAGTAGGTGCGGATGTCCCGCTCCTGCGCGTCGGCCATCTCCACGGTGGCGATCGCTCGCCGGGCCGCGCTCTCGGGGTCCTTGAGCTTGTGCAGCTTGGCGTTGGCCAGGACGAAGCTCCAGCCGCTGATCGCGTCGTACATCTCCTCGCGCTCGGGCACGAGGCCGACCTCGCGGTAGATCTCGGGGTCGCGGTACAGCGGGCGCCCGTCCAGCGTCACGGTCCCGGCGGAGGGGGCGAGGAATCCCGCCATCATGTGGATCAGGGTCGACTTGCCCGCACCGTTCGGCCCCAGCAGGCCGGTGACACCGGTACTCAGCCGCATGGTCACGTCGTTGACGGCCACCACGTTGCCGAACCAGCGCGACACCTGCGCCAGCTCCACGGTGCTCATGACAGTGCTTTCCGGTAGCGGGCGACGAGGCCGGCGTAGCAGGCGGCGACGAGCGCGACGACGGCGACGACGAAAACCGCCGCTCCGACCGCGCCCGGCGGCTCCTCGACGATCGAGGAGTCCGCCCCCAGCACACCCGACATGACACCGTCGACCAGCGTGTACGGCGAGATCAGGCCGGTGTACCCGGTGAAGGTGTCGTTGCCGAACTCGTAGGCCATCGCCATCACCGTCACCTGGAGACCCGACAGCACGAGCAGCACGCCGACGACGGCGGCGACCCCGAGGCCGCGGCGAGGGGTCATCGCCGCCACGAACAGGCCGATCCCCGCCAGCACGAGCGCCGCCAGCGCCGCACCGGCCATCGCGCGCAGGTAGTCGGGCAGCTGCTCGTCGACCGGCAGCTCGGCGAGCAGCGCGCCCGCCAGCAGCAAGGTGATCGGCAGCCCCATCAGCAGGAAGAGCGCGGCAGCCATGCCGGCGTACTTCGCCTGGACGTACTGCTGGCGGCTCAGCGGGCGGGAGAAGTACAACGCCGCGACCCGGAAGCGGAGGTCGCGCGACATCACCGCGGGGGACTGGGCAGCGACGAAGATCGTCACCGCGACCTGGAAGCCGAAGATGTACTCGGTGTAGCCGATCGGCAGCGCGCCGAAGCCGAAGTACCCGGTGACGATCCCCACCGCCAGGGCGGGCAGCGCCAACAGCGCAAGGAGCCCGAGCGGCACGATCTTCGAGCGGGCGGAGCGGCCGAGGCCGTAGGTGCCGCGCAGGGTGTCGAGGAACAGCGACCGCCGGATGTAGGCGGCACCGAGCCGCGGACCGTCGTAGTGCCGGTAGCCGATGTCGTGGATCGCGCCGCTGCTGGGGGCGCCGGCCGGCGTTGCCCGGTCAGACATGCACTCCTCCAGGAGTCGTCGGGCGGTCGGTGAACATCTCGGTCATCCGGTGGCGCTGCCGCTCCATCCGCACCAGGCCCAGCCCCAGCTCGGCGACGGCGTCGCGGACCACGTCGTAGGTCGAGCCGTCCGCGACGTCGATCTGGAGGACCCGACCGCTGCTCCGCGCCGTGATGCCGGCCGCCGTGAGGCGCGCGTGCAGTGCAGCGTGGTCGTCGTCGACCTCGACGGTCACGACCGCGGTCTCGGCGGTGACCGACGCTGTGCTCGAGTGTCTCGTCAGCCGGCCGCCCTCGATGACCACGATCGTCCGGCAGACCCGCTCGAGCTCCCCGAGCAGGTGCGAGGTGACGATCACCGAGATCCCGAACTCTGAGTCGATCCTCTGGATCAGCCCGAGCATGTCGTCGCGGCCGGCGGGGTCGAGCCCGTTGGTCGGCTCGTCGAGCAGAACCAGGCTCGGGTCGTGCACCAGCGCTTGGGCGAGCTTGACCCGCTGCCGCATCCCGGTCGAGTAGCCGCCCATCGGGCGGTAACGCTCCTCGTAGAGGCCGACGTGACGCAGCGTGTCCGCGGCGCGCTCGCGGGCCGCGGTGGTGGGCAGCCCCGACATCCTCGCCATGTGTACGACGAACTCCGTCGCGGACACGTCAGGCGGCAGGCAGTCGTGCTCAGGCATGTAGCCGACCCGTTCCCGGATCGCCGGGCCGTCGACGGCCACGTCGAGGTCGAGCACGGCCGCCGTGCCCTCCGTCGACGGGAGGAGGCCGAGGAGGATCTTGAGCAGCGTGGACTTGCCGGCCCCGTTGGCGCCGACCAGGCCGGTGATCCCGGGATCGACCTCCAGCGTCAGCCCGTCGAGGGCGGTGACGGAGCCGAACCGCATGGTCAGCCCCTCTGCCCGGATCAAGGACATCGCCGCTCTCCTCCTTGGCCGGTCAGTTCTCGCCACCCTAGGCGTCGACGACGGCGGACGACGGAACGACGGGCCGGGGGTGGCGGCATGTCGCTCGAGGACGCTTGGATGAGCCCATGCTCTCGCCGAGGCTGCGTGCGGTGGTCGACGCACTCCCCCTGAGTGCCGGCATGCGGGTGCTCGAGGTCGGCTGCGGCCCGGGTGCCGCCGCGCGGGAGGTGGTCCGACGGGTCGGCGACGGCTTCGTCCTGGCGATCGACCGCTCGGAGCGAGCGATCAACCAGGCGCTGACCGGGTCCGCCGACGAGGTCGCGTCGGGTCGTCTCGAGCTGCGTGCGGTCGCGGTCGAGGACCTCGTGCTGGACCCCGAGGTCGAACGGTTCGACCTCGCCTTCGCGGTCCGCGTCGGCGCCCTCGACGGGCGCCATCCGGGTCTTCAGCAGAAGGCCCTCGACCGACTGGCCGACGCGCTCAAGCCCTCGGGTCGGCTCTTCGTCGACACCGGTGACCCGCTGACCGAGGTGCCACTTCGTCCGCGGCCGTGACCATGCTCAGACGTTGCCGATGACCGAGCTCAGCCGGATCCGGATCGCCACCCGGTCGGGGTTCTCGCGCGGCTGGCGATAGCGCTCGGCGTAGCGGCTGACTGCTTCTGCAACCGACTCCGCGTCGGTCCGGACCTCGGCCCGACCCTCGAGCGTGGACCACCGCCGGCCGTCGACCTGGCACACGGCGACGGTGGGGCGCCGCCGGAGGTTCGCCACCTTCTGCGAGGTCCTCGAGGTGATCGCCCACGCCACGCGCTGCTCGGGGTCGAGCACGACTCCCATGGGCACGACGTGCGGCGTCCCGTCCGCCCGAAGCGTCGTCACCGTGCACAGGTGTCGCTCGCGCCAGAAGGCGACGAGCTCCTCGGTCAGCTGGTGGACGCGTGGCACCCGCCCAGTCTAGAAAGATTTGTCTCGACGGCTGGGGGCGGCGTGATGTTACTGTCCTGCTCCAAATGCCAGGCCGTGTCCGTCCAGGACTCCGCGAGCCTGACGCCAACATCACGACTCGGGGGGTCGCGTTGTCATCTTCCAGGCGAGCGCTCGCATTTCTTTCAGCCGTGGCTCTGCCCGGTGCTCTGCTGGTCGTCGCAGCGCCGCCGGCGCTCGCGGCCCCCTCTGAGTGCGGTGGCAGGACCGCCACCCAGACCGACGCACCTGGTGGCAACCGCCTGAAGGGCACGCCGGGCGATGACGTCATCCTGGCCGGTGGCGGCGACGACCAGGTCCAGGGACGGGCCGGCGACGACCGCCTCTGCGGTGGTGCCGGCGGCGACATGATCAGCGGTGGGTCCGGGAACGACCTGCTCATGGGTGGCCCCGGGGCGGACGTCCTGTCCGGCGGCGCAGGCTCCGACGTCTGCTCCGGAGGCAAGGGTGGCGACGACGAGACCGGTTGCGAGGCGGGTCTCACCGACGACAGCGACGACGACGGGCTGAGCAACCGAGCAGAGCTTTTCGACCACGGGACCGACGCCTGGAACCCCGACTCCGACGACGACGGGCTGACCGACGGGCGTGAGGTGCAGGAGACCGGGACCGACCCCAACGACGCCGACAGCGACGACGACGGACTCTCCGACAAGGAAGAGGTCGACGGCACCACCGATCCCCAGGACGCGGACAGCGACGACGACGGGGCGTCGGACTCCAGTGACAACTGCGCCACGACGTCCAACCCGGACCAGGCGGACTTCGACGAGGACGGCGCCGGCGACGCCTGCGACAGCGACGACGACGACGACGGCCTGAGCGACGGCGAGGAGCAGGAGCTCGGCACCAGCCCGACTGACCCCGACAGCGACGACGACGGGGACTCGGACTCCAGCGACAACTGCGCGACGACGTCCAACCCGGACCAGGCCGACCTCGACGGGGACGGTGCCGGCGACGCGTGCGACAACGATGACGACGGCGACGGCGTCTCCGACGACGCGGAGACGACTGCCGGCAGCAACCCGAACGACGCGGACTCCGACGACGACGGCATCGGCGACAAGGCGGAGACGAACGACGGCGCCGCGGTGGACACCGACGGCGACGGGACGGTCGACGCGCGGGACACCGACTCGGACAACGACAACGTGGACGACTCCGCCGAGGGCACCAGCGACGCCGACGGTGACGGGACTCCGAACTACCGCGACACCGACGACGACGGCGACCGCATCCCGACCTCCGAGGAGGAGGCGTTCGGTGACGAGTACGGCGACGACGTCGATGGCGACGGCAAGGCCAACTACTACGACACCGACTCCGACGGGGACGGGGTCAGCGACAGGCGCGAGGGCACGTCGGACAGTGACGACGACGGCACACCGAACTTCCTCGACAGCTCCGACGACTTCGACGGCGACGGGCTCTCCAACGAGGCGGAGACCGAGACGCATGGGACGGACCCGGAGGACGCGGACTCCGACGACGACGGGCTGGACGACGGGGCCGAGGTCGACACCCACGACACCGACCCGAACGACGCGGACTCCGACGACGACGGGTTGAACGACGGCGCGGAGGTCGACACCCACCAGAGCGACCCGAACGACGCCGACTCCGACGACGACGGTCTGGGTGACGGGCAGGAGGTCAATGAGACCGGCACGAGCCCGACGGACAGCGACACGGACGACGACGGCACCAACGACAAGGCCGACAACTGCCGGACGACGGCAAACGCTGGTCAGGAGGACGGCGACGGAGACGGGGTCGGCAACGCCTGCGACAACGACGACGACAACGACGGGCTGACCGACGCTCAGGAAACCAGCCCGACCAACCCTGACCGCACCGACCCGAACGACGCGGACTCCGACGACGACGGGCTGAACGACGGGGCCGAGGTCAACACGCACGAGACCGACCCGAACGACACCGACTCCGACGACGACGGGCTCACCGACGGAGCTGAGGTCAACCAGACCGGCACCGACCCGAACGACGCCGACACCGACGACGACGGCACGAACGACGGTGCGGACAACTGCCGCACCCAGGCGAACGCCGACCAGGCAAACCAGGACGGCGACGCCACCGGTGACGTCTGTGACGCCGACCGCGATGGTGACGGCGTCACCAACGCTCGGGAGGCGGAGCTGGAGACGGACCCCGACGACACCGACACCGATGACGACGGCATCAGCGACGGCGTCGAGACCGACAACGGCAACACCCCGCGCGACAGTGACGGCGACGGGCGGATCGACGCTCGGGACACCGACTCCGACAACGACGGAGTGAGGGACGCCAACGAGGGCACCACGAACACCGATGGTGACGCCATGCCCGACTACCGCGACGCGGACGACGACAACGACGGCATCCCGACCAGCCGCGAGGTCGACGACGGGCGCGAGTTCGGCAACGACGTCGACGGGGACGGGACGCCGAACTGGCGGGACACCAACTCCGACGGGACCGGTCTCAACGACGGCCTTCCCGGGGAGGGGACGCAGGACGGCGACGGCGACGGCGTGCCGGCCTACCTCGACCCGAACGAGCCGGGGCTGCCGGTCGGCTGACCGTGGCGCCCGGACGCTCAGGAGCCTCGGGCCCCGGGTCCACGGCGGTCGCGTCGCCGTCCAGGAGAGCCGCCGCCACATCGGCCCAAAGCCCTGAGTGTTGAGGACCACGCCTCTACGCTCGCTGGGTGAGCGACGCGCATGGCAGTGACCAAGGACCGCTGGAACCGATTGGCTACCCCGCTGGTGCCACCCCGTCGGCGGCCGAGCCGAACCGGCGCCGGCGGCGGTGGCCCTTCCTGCTGCTGGCAGTCGCGCTCCTGGCGGCGGCAGGGGTGGCAGGCGTGCTGTGGGTCCGCGACGACGGCGGCGCCGGTGACTACCCGGATGCCTGGGATCCCCGGGTGGAGGAGTACGTCGAGGTCGTCGAGGACGAACGCGACCTCGAGTTCGACCATCCTGTGTACGTCGACTTCCTCACCGAGGAGGAGTTCGAGAAGCGGGTCACCGCCGACGAGGAGGACCTCACCGACGAGGACCGCGAGGAGATCGAACAGGTCACCGGGGTGTTCCGGGCCCTGGGGCTGATCGGGAGCGACGTCGACCTCTTCGAGACGATGAACGAGCTCCAGCAGGCCGGTGTCGTCGGCTACTACTCCCACGACGACAAGCGGATCCGGATGCGGGGCACCGAGCTCACCCCCGACGTGGAGTCCACGCTGGTGCACGAGCTCACCCACGCGCTCCAGGACCAGCACTTCGACCTCGCCAAGCGGGTCGAGGAGCTGGAGGAGACGGACGACTCCGCGGCCGAGAGCGCCTTCGACGCGATCGTCGAGGGCGATGCCCGCCGGATCGAGACCGCCTGGCGCGAGGAGCTGAGCGAGGAGGACCGGAAGGCCCTCGACGACTCGCAGGCCGACCAGCTGGAGGACTTCGAAGCCGACTCCAAGGACATCCCCGACGTCCTGGAGACGCTGATGGCGGCGCCGTACGCCTTTGGTGAGGCGCTGCTCGAGGTCGCGACGCAGCAGGGCGGCGACGAGGCGGTGGACGCGTTGTTCGAGTCACCGCCGACGAACGAGGAGCACCAGCTCGACCCATGGTCGCTGATCGAGGACAACGAGGAGGCGATCGAGGTGCCCGAGCCGGAGCTCGCGGAAGGGGAGGACAAGTTCGACCAGGACCCCTTCGGTGCCCTGGGCTGGCTGGTGGTCCTTGCCGAGCGGCTCCCGGCCAAGCAGGCGTTCGTCGCGGCCGACGGCTGGGGTGGTGATGCCTACGTCGCGTTCGAGCGCGACGACGTCAGCTGCATCCGAGTCAACTACCGCGCCGACTCCGCCAAGGACCTCGACGAGATGGAGACCGCGCTCACCGACTGGGCGGAGGCGGGACCAGCAGGAGCGGCGAAGGTCCGCGTGGACGGCTCCATGCTGGTGTTCGAGTCCTGCGAACCCGGACCGGATGCGCCCACGACCGCCGACGGGGGCTCCAAGGACGCGGTGTCGCTCGCGCTCTCTCGCACGTACCTGTCCGCGACGCTGGTGGACTCGGGCTTCGACAGCTCGCAGGCCAGGTGCAGCGCGGACCGCCTCGTGCGGGAGTTCACCATCGAGGAGCTCAACTCGCCGACCACCGAGCAGGAGCGGGTGCAGGAGGTCGTCGGACCCTGCCTGACCTGAGCCTTCCTGACCTGACCCTGCCTGACCAGTACGGCGTCAGCGACTGGTTCCTACTGACGGACGGTCAGGGTCAGCATCGCGATGTCGTCCCGCGGCGAGCCGGACTGGAAGGTCAGCACGTCATCGAGCAGCGCGTGCACGAGCGTCGCGGAGTCGGCGTGCTGCTCGGCAGCCGCACGCAGCCGTCGGTCGCCGTACATCTGACGACCGCTGCGTGCCTCCGTCACCCCGTCGGTGAAGAGGAGCAGCGTGTCGCCGGGCTCGAGCCCCACGTCGGCCTCGAGGAACTCCGGCTCGGGCAACGCACCCACGAGCGAGCCGGTCTCGCCGACGCTGGAAGCCGCCGACCCTGCGCGCAGGAGGAGTGGCTGGGGGTGGCCGCCGAGGCTGATGCAGACGTTCCAGCCGGTGGCGTCCCGGCGCACACGCAGCAGCACCAGCGTGCACGACCGCTGCGCCGGAAAATGCTGGAGCACGTCGTCGAGCACCTGCAGGACCTCGGCCGGGCTGCTCGTGCGCACCGACACCGCACGGAGCGTGTGGCGCACCAACGCGGTGACGACCGCGGCGTCGACGCCCTTGCCGCACACGTCACCGAGTGCCACGACCCAGTCGTCGGTGCTGATCTCGAACACGTCGTAGAAGTCGCCACCGACCTCGGTGCCGGCGCCCGCTGCCCGGTAGACGGCAGCGAGGTCCAGCCCCGGGATCTGCGGGAGGCTCGGCGGCATCAACGTCTGCTGCAGCGTGTGCGCCAGCGCGTGGGCGCGCGCCTCGGACTCCTCCGCACGCTGCTTGGCTCTCAACAGCTCCCGCTCGTACTCCCGCCGCTCCGTGGCGTCGAGGACCACGAGCCGGGTCACCAGCGGGTCGCCGTTCTCGTCGGACTGCATCGTGGCGTTGACGAGCACCGGCAGCCGCCGCTCGTCGGGGGTGACGATGTCGAGCGCGATCTCCCGGACGCTGCCCTGCAGACGCAGCATCGGCGCGTAGTGGGTGTCGTGGTAGATCCGGCCGCCCGCGCTCAGGATGCTGCTGAACTGCCGTCCCAGCAGGTCGTCACGGGTGTACGACGTCCAGCTCAGGAAGGTCTCGTTGACCTTGACGATCCGGCCGTCCGGCGAGGTGGACAGGTAGCCACAGGGCGCCTCGTCGTAGATGGCCTGCGGGTCCTCGGTCAGCATGGGATGTCCTGCTGCTCGGCCTCGCCCCGCCGAGCCAGCCTCACGCAGCCGCCGGAGGACGCACGAAGGCGGCGATGGCGTCGATCGTCGCCCCAGGGGCGCTGAGGTTGGGGCAGTGGCCGACGGCGTCGAGCAGGACCAGCGTGCTGCCCGGGATCGCTCGGTGCACGTACTCGCCGACCTCGACCGGGGCGATGGCGTCCTGGCTGCACTGCAGCACGAGGGTCGGCAGGTCGACGCCGGCCAGGTCGTCGCGGTTGTCGGAGAGGAACGTGACCTGCGCCCAGCGACGCGCGATGTCTGGGTCGGTGCGGCAGAAGCTGGCGGTGAGCTCCTGACCCAGCTCGGGGCGGTCGGGGTTGCCCATGATCACCGGTGCCATGGCGCTCGACCAGCCCAGGTAGTTGCTGTCCATCGACTCCAGCAGCTCCTCGATGTCGCTGCGGCTGAACCCGCCCCGGTAGCCGTCGTCGTCGATGTACCTCGGCGAGGGCCCGACCATCACGAGCTTGTCGTAGCGACCGCGAGGCGCCCCGGTCGAGGCAAGGGCACCGACCATGGAGGAGACCGAGTGGCCGACGAAGACGACGTCGTCCAGCCCCAGCGCCTCGCAGATCTCGTTCACGTCGTCGGCGTAGCCGTCGAGCGAGGAGTAGCGGTCGGGGTCGTACGCCGACAGGTCGGAGTCGCCCGCCCCGACGTGGTCGAACAGCACCACCTTGAAGTCGTCCTCGAACGCGGGCGCCACGAAGCGCCACATGTTCTGGTCACAGCCGAAACCGTGGGCGAACATCATCGGTTGACCGTCGTCGCGCCCGAGGACGCGGACGTTGTTGCGGTGGAGCGGATCCATACCAGGACCCTAGGGGACCTCCACGCTGCTGCGGCACCCCCGGGACGTCAGGAGAGGGGAAGCCGCATGACTACCCGCGGGAAGCCGCCGGAGACCGCGGTGGTGTCGGCGGCCTTGACGAACCCGACCCGTTCGAAGAGCGCTCGAACGCCGACGTAGGCCATCGTCAGGTCGACCCTCTCGCCTGCGTTGTCGACCGGGTAGCCCTCGACGGCAGGCGCTCCACAGGACCGGGCGTAGTCCACCGCGCCCTGCAGGAGCGCAGGTGAGATGCCCTTGCCACGGTGCCCGGGACGGACCCGGATGCACCAGACCGACCAGACCGGCAGGTCGTCGACGTGCGGGATCTTCGTCGACCGGGCGAAGGGCAGCTCCGAGCGTGGCGCGACCGCAGCCCAACCGACGACCGTGTCGTCGTCGTAGGCAAGGACGCCGGGGGCCACCTCCCGCTCGCACAGCCCGCGGACGTACTCGCCCCGGGCCGGCCCCACCAGCGACCGGTTCGTCTTCGCGTCGATCCGGTGGCTGAGGCACCAGCACACCGACGAGGTGGGGTTCTTCGGGCCCAGCATCGTGGTCACGTCGTCGAAGCGCTCCGCCGAGGCGGGCTCTACGCGCAGGGTCACGCCGGCCACGCTAGCGCCTCGCCGTCCCCGGACACGCAAACAGCCACCTGGACGGGGGCTTACCCCGCAGGTGGCTGTGCGCTCCTGCTCACCGGCCCGTCAGCCGCCTCTCGGCGAGTGGCCGCTCGCAGCGGCAGATGGTGAGGCCCGGGGGCATGATCCAGGCCGGCTGACGATCTCAACAGCAGTGCCTGCCCTGGTATTCCAGCCCGGTGACGGCCATATCAGCCGTTCGGCTGATCCGCCAGAGGCAAAGTGGCTATATCGGTCAAACAGTCTGGAATACGCACAACTTGTCTCCTACTTTGGGCGTTCCGCGCAGTGAAGGAGCCGACCCGTGCCGAGAACCCGACCAGTGCGTTCGTCGCAGCGTGGCGCGTCGGCGGTCGAGCTCGGCCTGGTGAGCCTCGTGCTCTTCCCGATCCTCGTCGGCGACCTCGAGTTCAGCGGTACGCCCTCGGAGTTCGACCTCGTCTACAACGAGGCCACCAACGTCGAGCTGCCGGCAGGAGCGGTCGGCCTCACCCGGTGAGGGGTGCGACCGGCTCAGACGCCGTCGCGGACCGCCTGGTCGATGATGTCTGCGGGCGCGTAGACCTCCCGCAGCTCCTTGCGCTGGTGCAGCAGGGCGACCAACGGCTCGGTCATCCGACGCCGCACGGGCCGGTCAGCCGGCTTCCGGTCCGCTTGCTTCCGTGCGGACGAGACCCTGCCCAGCGGGACCCGTAGGCGGTTGACCCCGTCGACGCAGCGGACGTGGGCGCGGAAACCTGCCCGGTGCACGGTGGCGAGCACCGCCGTGTCGTCGCGACGGGCGATGAGCGTCAGCTCCTCGGCCCCCATCGCCTTGGCCTCCGCCGCCAGGGCGCGCAGCAGGTCCGCGCCGTGGCCGCGGCGCTGCCAGCGGTCCTCGACGAGAAGTGCTGCCTCGACCTCGTCGTCCTGGAAGGCCACCATCCCCATGGCCACGACGCCGTCGCCGTCCTCGTCGGGCAGCACGAAGCTGAACCCGTGGGCCGGCAGGAGCATCGCCCGTGCCATGCGGGGGGAGAGGCGACGCATCGGGGAGTGGTACCGACGGCTCAACGTATCGGCCGAGCACCTGTCGTGCATCTCCACCAGCGGACGGATGTCGACGACCGTGCCGCGCCGCAGCTGCCCCACCCCGTGCGCCGGTGCCCCCGCGACCTGGTCCGCTCCCGGCCCCGCAAGGACGGCCGCTGCCACGAGCCGCAGCTCGGCGGCCCGTGCGGTCTCGGTGGCCGTGAACGCGTGCTCCCGCCCGAGGGCGACCGGCGGTCCCGCCTCGTCGTCCAGGACGAGGACGGCGGCGCTGCCGGCAACGGCCGGCTCGGCGTCGAGCATCCGGCACAGCAGGTCCTCGAGCCGCTCGGGCTCCCGGACCACGCACTGTGCAGCGCGGAGGTAGCGCACCGGCTGGTCCTCGAGCGCGTGCGCGGAACACTCGGTCACGGCACTGGCGAAGACGCCGGCATCCGTGCAGAGCTGCTCGACGTCGGGTGCCGTCCAGCTCTCGGGCGTGTGGATCACGAGCTCGTCGACGACCTCGCCGTCCGCAGCGGGGTGCACGTCGAGGGCGAGGATGTTCGCACCTCGTTCGCCGCACCGGCTGGCCAGCGCCGCCATGGCGCCGGGTCGGTCGGAGAGAAGGGCGCGGACCTGCCACAGCATGAGGAGCCTCCAGGGGGTTCGGGGTGCGCCCAGTGTCGGCAGGCGATCTTGCGGCGTTGCGACAGTTGCGTTTCGGGAGTGTGAAACGTTCTAACCTGCAAGATGAACGGCATGATGACTCGAGGCGGCAGGGAGATCGGTGAGGGACTCATCGAGCCGCTGCGCAGCTGGGCCGGTCATGCGCCCTTCGACGCGCAGCTGCACCCGGGCGACATCGGCTGGCACCTGCGCCATCCGGACGACCAGCTGGCTGAGAACGGCGGGGCGTTCCTCGTCTGGCGCCGCGACGGCGTCCCGGTGGCAGCCGGGCTCGCGGAGGCCAACGTCCTGCGGATCGCCGTGGACCCGGCCCTGGACCGCGACCCCGTTCTGGGCGAGGCGATCGCCGAGGTCGCCGAGGGGTTCGACTACGTCGACCCGCTCGCCCGGAGCGCGGCGCGTCGTCTCCTGCTCGGCAGGGGGTGGTCCGCGGAGCGGGACCCCTGGGTCCTGCTGCTCAAGGAGCTCGGTCCCCAGGACGCCGACCGCGAGGACCCGGGGACCCGCCGCGTCGCCGCGCCGGACGACGCGGCCGCCCGTCTCGAGGTGCAACGCTCGGCGTTCAGCCCGGGGTCGACCTTCTCGGTGGACCGGTGGGAGCGGATGGCTGCGTGCCCGGCGTACGACCCCCGCTTCGACCTCGTGACCTGGGCCCCGGACGGCACCCCGGCGGCAGCGGCCACCGGCTGGTTCGCGGGGCCAGGACGTTGCGCGATCCTCGAACCGGTCGGCACCCACGCCGACCACCGCCGCAAGGGGTTCGGGCGGCGCGTGAACCTCGCGGTGATGGCGGCCCTGGCGAAGGCAGGAGCGGGGGCGGTCCGCGTGCACACCCCGGCGGCGAACACGGCTGCGGTCGCGGCGTACGAAGCGTGCGGCCTCCGGCGCGTCGACCTGACGACGGACCTGGTCCCTCCCGGCAGCTGATGGCGGCCCCCGTCCCTCCTGCGAGTCGGTGGCACTCGGCGGGGGCGGCGCATGATGCCGGCGCTCGCGGGTACCCGACCGGCGACAGCGAGCAGCCGGCGCAGGGCCGGCGCCGGTCACGGACGAGGGGGACAGCCAGTGCAGGAGCTTCGATACCGGACCGTGCCGGGGCAGGACGCCGCGCCGCTCGTCGCGGCCCTCAGGAGCGCGGGGTACGACGCGGAGCCGAGCACCGTTGCGGGCAGCTCGATCGTCGTCATCGCGTCGGGGGACGGCTCGGAGCCCGACCCCGAGCAGGTCCGCTCGGTCATCCAGGAGGCCAACAAGACGTCGGTCTTCGACGGCGGGCAGGTCGACGCGCCGGTGCGGTTCGAGAGCGAGCAGTAACGGCCTGGCCTCAACCCATCAGGTACGCGGTGATCGCCTCGACGAGCCCGGTGCGAGCGCCCTCGATGTCGGCGTAGCTGCTGAGGTGCTGCTCGTCGTGGAGCCCGCGCACCGCGCCGGGCAGCAGCGTGCGGACCCGCCGCAGCTTGACCGGGTCCACGTCGAAGCCTGCGAACGCCTCCGTGACCGAGCGGTCCCACCGGGCGTCCCAGTCGACCAGCGCGTCCGCCGTACGCGGGAACTCGGACTCGAGCGCTTCGCGTTCGCGGGGGAGTGCGCGGCGGAGGTTGACGACCGCGCGGACCGCCGGCTTCTCCAAGGCCTCCCAGATCAGCCCGACCACGTGGCCCACCCGGTCCTCGAGCGTCGGCGTGCTGGCGTCGGCGACCAGCGCCGTCGCGCGTTCGGCCACCGACGTCAGCACCGCCGCCCAGAGACCGTCGACGTCGCCGAACTGGTGCTGCACCGTGCCCCAGGTGACGCCCGCCTCGCGGGCGATCCGGTTGGCGCTGACCGACTCGGGGCCGCCGTCGGCCAGGCAGCGCACGGCGGTCCGCAGCACGGCGGCGCGCGTCTCGAGCCCGCGCTTGTTGAGGCGGGTGCCCTTGGCGCTCAGCGGCGGCGACGGCGGGTGACCTTCCACGCCTGGATCATAGAGCCCTCTATGAGATAGCGTGCACGGCATGCGCCACGGGATCGTCCTGTTCACCAGCGACCGCGGGATCACGCCGGCCCAGGCGGCGAAGGCTGCCGAGGACGCGGGGTTCGACACGTTCTACGTCCCCGAGCACACGCACATCCCGGTGCGACGCACGGCGGCGCACCCCGGCACGGGGGACGAGACCCTGCCCGACGACCGCTACATGCGCACGCTGGACCCGTGGGTCTCGTTGGCCACCGCGGCCGCCGTCACGGACCGGATCCGGCTCTCCACCGCGGTCGCGCTGCCGGTGGAGTCCGACCCGATCACGCTGGCGAAGTCGGTCGCCACGCTCGACCACCTCTCCGGAGGCCGGGTCACGATCGGCGCCGGGTTCGGCTGGAACACCGACGAGCTCGCCGACCACGGGGTGCCGGGGGAGCGGCGCAGGACCGTCCTGAGGGAGTACGTCGAGGCGATGCGGGCGTTGTGGACGCAGGACGAGGCGGCGTACGACGGCGAGTTCGTGTCGTTCGGGCCCTCCTGGGCCTGGCCGAAGCCGGTGCAACCGCACCTGCCGCTGCTGATCGGCGCCGGTGGCGGACCGAAGACGTTCGCCTGGATCGCGCGTCACGCCGACGGCTGGATGACGACTCCGCGCGAGGACGACGTCGCGACGAAGGTCTCGCATCTGCACAAGGCCTGGGCCGACGCCGGCCGCGAGGGTGCGCCCGCGGTGCACGTGCTGGCCACCTCGAAGCCGACTCCCGAGCTGCTCGAGGGCTGGGAGGCTGCCGGCGTGACCGAGGCGATCTGGGGGCTGCCGGACCGGGAGCCCGACGAGGTGGCCGCGTTCATCGGCCGGCACGCCGGGCGGCTCGGACTCCCGTGAGCTGACGGCACCCCCGCCGAGCTGACGCCAGTGTCCGGAGGAACCGGCGTCAGCTCGGCAGAGGGCTCGTGACCGACGTAACGGGATATTGGTGCGACAACGGGCAGGTCGCGACGGAGAATCCTCGGTGATGTTCACCGCCCTCCTGCGCCAGGCGCGCCCTCCGTCCCCCCTCGCGGGCCGTCTCGCGACCCAGTCCCTCCTCTTCGCCCTCGGCGAAGGCACGTTCATGACCGGCTCGGCGGTCTTCTTCACCCAGATCGTCGGGCTCTCCGCGGCGCAGGTCGGCCTCGGCCTGACGATCGCCGGCGTCGCGGCGTTCCTGGCAGCCCTGCCGATGGGCAAGCTGGTCGACCTCTACGGTGCGAAGAAGATGTGGGCGGTGAGCGCCGCGGGGCAGGCGTCGATGTTCGCGGTGTGGCCGTTCATCACCGACTTCAAGGGCTACGTCGCGATGGCGGTCGGCATGGAGGTCATCGGCGCGCTCGGCGGCGCAGCGCACGGCGCCTACACGATCGATGCGCTGCCGCCCGAGGAGCGGGTGACCTCGCGCGCCTACATGTACTCCGCCCTCAACGTCGGCTTCACTCTCGGCGCCCTCCTCGGCGGGATCGCGCTCGCCTTCGAGTCGAACGACGTCCTGCACGCCCTGCCGTGGTTCACCGCGGCGGTCTTCCTGGTCAACGCCAGCGCGATCACCCGGCTGCCGAAGGCGTCGCACGACGAGCGCACCGCCGAGGAGCGCAAGGTCAAGATCCCAGGACCGGGGCCGCTGCGGAACCCTGGCTGGCTGCTCACCACGTTCTTCGGTGGGGTCTTCTGGACCAACCAGGTGCTGCTCAACATCGTGATCCCGTTGTGGCTGGTGGAGGAGACCGACGCCCCGAGGGTGCTGCTGGCGTTCCTCTTCGGCACCAACACGGTGATGTGCATCTTCCTGCCGATGGCCGCGGCGCGCGGGGTCAAGGACGTGTCGACGGCCCTGAAGGCGATCCGGCTCTCCTCGTCGTTCTTCGTGGTCTCCTGCCTCATCACGCTGGCCACCCACGACACGGTCGGCTGGGTCACGATCGCGCTGGTCTGGCTGGGGCACGTCACGGTGACCGGCGCCGAGCTGTACCTGTCGGCCGCCAGCTGGTCGTTCGAGGCCGAGCTGATGGACCCGCGGCAGCGTGGCGCGTACCAGGGAGCGGCGGAGCTGAGCAGCACGTTGGGGCGCGTATGGGCACCGGCGCTCTACACGTTCCTCGCCATCGAGTGGGGTGCCGGGGGCTGGCTCGTGATCGCCGGGATCATCGTGGTGGCCACCGTCGCCGTGCACCCCTCGACCCGGCTCGCCCAGCGCTTCCTCGACGAGCACATCCCGGCCGACGTGCTGGCCGCCGCTCGCTCGTCGGCCCCCGAGGCAGAGGAGGGTGTGGCGACGGGGCCGCCGTCGCTGATCAGCACCGAGGGGCCGGTGACCAGCCCACCCGGGGCAGCTCAGTAACCCACCCGGTAGCGGTCTCGTTCGGACAGTGGCACTGTCGTTCGGGACAGTGTCGTTCGCAGGTCATCTCGGGCCGAGCAGCGGAGGGTGACATGACAGGTCTCGAGCTGAACGTGGGGAGGCGCACGGTCCTCGGGGCTGCTGCAGCCGCAGGAGCACTCACCGTCGTGCGGCCCGCCCCGGCCTCTGCGCGACGACCAGGTCGCAAGGTCGCCGTCCTCGGCGGCGGCATGGCCGGCTTGGCGGCCGCCCACGAGCTGATCGAGCGGGGATTCCAGGTCACCGTCTACGAGCCCAAGGCGTGGGGCGGCAAGGCGCGCAGCATCCCGGTCCGCGGCACGGGCACGGGCGGTCGGCGCGACCTCCCGGGGGAGCACGGCTTCCGGTTCTTCCCAGGCTTCTACCACCACGTCCCGGACTCGATGGCGCGCACGCCGTACAAGAACCAGCCGAACGGCGTGAAGGACAACCTCGTCACCGCCGACGAGTCGAAGTTCATGCGTGCCGGCGACCGTGCCGACGGAGGTCCCTTCGGCATCGGTCCCGACCCGACCGGGGTGCTGAGCGTCGAGGAGATGCGCCAGTACCTGCTGGACAACCTGCAGGGCGAGACCGTGCCCCCGCACGAGCTGGCCTACTTCGTCGAGCGGATCATGGTCTTCCTCACCAGCTGTGACGCGCGGCGCTACGGGCAGTGGGAGCACGTGTCCTGGTGGGAGTTCATCAAGGCCGAGACCAAGTCGGCGGAGTACCAGAAGGTCCTCGCCGCCGGCCTGACCCGCAACCTCGTCGCAGCCAAGGAGACCGTCGCCAGCACCCGCACGATCGGCAACATGGGCGAGGCGTTCGTCTACAACATCATGGGCCGCGGCAACGACGGTGACCTCGACCGCGTCCTGGACCTGCCGACGAACGAGGCGTGGATCAATCCGTGGATGCGCCACCTGCGCGAGCTGGGGGTGCGGTTCGTGATGGGCCAGAAGCTCGCGCGGTACGACGTCGGGGGTGGTCGGATCCGCGGCGTACAGCTCGTCGACCGTGCCGGTCGCCGCACCCGTGTCGAGGCGGACTGGTTCGTCAGCGCGATGCCGGCGGAGCAAGCACGCAAGCACTGGTCGGGCGACGTGCTGAGGCTCGACCCGGCGCTGGGTCAGATGGACGACCTCTTCACCGACTGGATGGCGGGCATCCAGTACTACCTGAACCGGCCGGTGGAGATCACCCACGGCCACATGACCTTCATCGACGCGCCCTGGGCGCTGACCGCGCTGACCCAGGGACAGTTCTGGGAGGACCGCACGTTCCGTCAGGACTACGGCGACGGTCGCGCAGTCGACTCCCTGTCGGTGGACATCTCGAACTGGGACGCGCCGGGCATCCTCTACGGAAAGACCGCCAAGGAGTGCACGCCCCGCGAGATCGCTCGGGAGGTGCTCGCCCAGATCCGCCAGCACCGCACTGCGGGGGAGCACCTCAAGGGCGACGTCGTGCACTCGTGGTTCCTCGACCCCGGCATCAAGTGGCAGCCCGAGCGTGGCAGGAACATCAACACCACTCCGCTGCTGGTGAACACCGTCGGCACCTGGGAGAAGCGACCCAAGCCCGCCACCGCGATCCCGAACCTGTTCGTGGCCGGGGACTTCGTGCAGACCGACGTCGACCTCGCCAGCATGGAGGGCGCCAACGAGTCCGCACGTCATGCCGTCAACGCGATCCTCGAGGCGAGTGGCTCGAACGCAGAGCCGGCGCAGACGTGGAAGCTCTACGACCCGCCGGAGTTCGAGGCGGTCAAGGCAGCCGACAAGCAGCTCTACGAGCAGGGACTGCCCAACGCGCTCGACCTGCCCGCCGACCTCCCCTGACCCCGCCGAGCTGTCGCGACCTCCGCTCGTCAGGCGCTGCGGGGGCGCGTCGCATCGCCCGGGAAGCCGAACTCGGTGCGCACGCCGGGGCTGAAGCCCACGTGGTCGGGAGCCCGTGCGGCCAGCTCGGGGAAGCCCACCGATGCCAGCAGCTGGTCCTCCAACGTCAGCACCTCTGCGTCGTGCACCGGCCAGACCTCGTGCCGGTTGGGGACGTACAGCGTCCGGCCCCACCATCGCACGTGCAGTCCCCAACGGGCGCTGACGAAGTCGTCGAGCTCGGTGCTCTGACGTCTCGCTCCCGCCCGGACCACGACATGGCTCTCCGCCCCGCGGCCGGGGACGCGGAGGCGCGCGTCGTACGTGTGCACGTCTCCGGTGGCGTCGTACCGCATCCGTGCCCACCGGTAGGGCAGCCCGAAAGCGGCGCGGGCACCGACCACGACCGCCGAGCGGTCGGCGTCGAGGCTGAGGAAGACGATGCCCCGGCGCCCCGTGTCGTCGACGGAGTAGAGGCGGACGTTGGTCTCCAGGAAGGTGCCGAACCACGGGACGCCTGGGCCCCGGGCGACGCCGGCGCCGACCATCCGGAACGGGATGAGACCGACGTAGGTGGCTCCGTCGAGGGTGTCCGGTCGTACGCCGGGCGGCATGTGGTGCGCTACGCGCTCGGGATCCACCGCCCAGTGCAGGAACGTGAGGTCCCGCCAGCTCTGGTTCATCATCACAGCCCCGGACATCTCCGGCGCCTCGGAGGTGACGGGCTCGACGCCTGAGGTGCTCACGTTGCCAGCGTAGGCAGGCCTCGAAGCCGGCGTACGCCTTGGCCGACCAGACTGCCGAGCAGCACCGAGAACGCTCCGATGACCGCGACCTGGATCGGGAACAGATAGCCGAGGACCTCCAGCCCGTCGCCCCAACCGCTCTCGGCGTAGCGGTCCATGACCTCGTTCATCGCGACCCAGTGGGGCAGGGCGAGGCCGGGTACGCCGAGCGATGCCACGCGCCACGACCAAGCGGCCGCGAGCGCGAGCAGCGGGTACAGCAACCAGAGCAGATCCAGGGTCCGCGAGTCGAAGAACTCGGTCCTGCAGCACCGACCACGGGGCCGGGTCACCCCCGATGCGAGGTCGAGCGCGACCACGGCGAGCGCCACCGAAGCAGCCGCGGCGAGCAGCACGAGCAGCAGGGGAGCCAGATGCTTCCGATCCATGTCCACAGGCTCGCGTGTCCTGTGTCCCGGTGCCTGAGCCCATGTACTCAAACCCACCCACGCTGGGGCTGCGTGGTCGACTTCGCGTGACACTCCCGACGGCAATCTTCAAATAGGTGCGACCAACTGGCCATCCGGGCCTCATCATGGAGCCCGGGGGCATGCGCCTCCCGTTCCCAGGAGGACATTCATGCACCAGCGCGCCCTTGTAGCAGCACTGTCGGGCGCCACGGTGGCCCTCGCCGGCAGCGTCATCGGCCTCGGCGTAACAGGCTCGGCGCAGGCCGCCGACCTCGTATCGCCGCTGAGGCTCACTGCTCCCGACAAGGTCGTGGTCACGAGCTTCGACGGCCATGTCTTCTCCGACCTCGGCATCCGCATGGTCGCCCAGGGCGAGAAGTTCGAGATCAACGCGACCCGAGAGCCCGGCGTCGCCGGGTCCGGTGCCTGGTGGGACCCCAGCTACGACTCCCCGATCACAGCGACCTGGAAGCGCGCGAGCGGCGACGTCGACCTCGGTGAGATGTCCTCGTGGCGGGGACTCGAAGACTTCGCGAGCCTGCAGGTGTTCCGCACCGATGGCACCCGGATCCGCAACCGCGAGATCTCAGGTTGCTTCAACGGCGACGGCCGCCGGATCGGCCCGAACGGACCGTTGTCCAACCCGTACCCGTGGGGCTGCCCATGGAACCCGTTCACCCTCGGGTCCGTCATGGGCATCGCACAGGACTACTCCGCCCCGCTGGTGGGGGAGTTCGGTGCCCCGATGCGGCTCCGCCCCGGCACCTACGAGCTGGTCGCCTCCATCGCGCCCGACTACCGTCAGACCTTCGGGATCAGCGACACCGACGCCACGGTGTCGACCCAGCTGGTCGTCAAGGAGGACAAGCGCCACCCGTCGGCGGCAGGCCCCCAGAGGGCGACCGACAACCTGGGTCCCGTCGGCGAGGAGCCGACGAGCAGCTCCGCCGGCGCCCTCGAGGACGAGAACGCCCCTGACCTGCAGGCCCTCCCTGCCTTCGCCGTCAGCCTGAACTCCAAGGGCACCGCGATGCGGTTTGCGGCCACGGTGTGGAACGGCGGCGCTGGACCTCTGATCATCGAGGGATTCCGCGACGACCGGACGGTCGACCACATGACCGCCTACCAGTACTACGTCGACGAGCACGGCGACCAGACCGGGTTCGACCAGGTCGGCGAGCTCCACTTCCACGAGGGGAACCACAACCACTGGCACTTCGAGGACTTCGCGCGGTACCGCCTGCTCGCGGCGGACCCGGCAGACCCGAACCTTCCGGGCGAGGCGGTCGTACGGTCGACCAAGCAGTCCTTCTGCCTCGTCGCGACCGATGCCGTGGACCTCACGGTTCCCAACGCCGACATGCGGCCGGAGTACACCGACCTGGGTAGCCAGTGCGGCAACCCGGGCTCTCTCTCACTGCGTGAGGTGCTGGCCAACGGCCACGGCGACACCTACTACCAGCACCGCACCGGCCAGGCGTTCCGTCTCGGCGACCTCGAGGACGGCACCTATTTCATCGCGGTCGAGGCCAACCCCGAGGACACCAACGGCCGCAACCTGCGGGAGCTCGACTACACAAACAACGAGTCCTACCGAAAGGTCGAGCTGTTCACCAACGCGAAGGGCGTGAGGAAGGTGCGAGCGGCTCCGGTGGGCATCATCGACGAACAAGAGTGGCGGTAGGC
Organism: uncultured Nocardioidaceae bacterium; assembly: GCA_902805865.1. Lineage (GTDB taxonomy): Bacteria > Actinomycetota > Actinomycetes > Propionibacteriales > Nocardioidaceae > Marmoricola_A. The sequence continues at coordinate 23,591 of CADCUK010000119.1, forward strand.
CCCCCGCTCGTGCCCCGCTCGGTCTGTTGCGAGCGCGACAAGGACGCGGTGATCGCTCGATCGCGCTGTTCAGAGACGGTCGAAGGGTGCCGCGTACCGGAAGCGTCCGCGCGGATGGTCGCGATCGCCCAGGCGTCGAGCCTGGAAGTAGTCGCCGTAGCCGGGGTCCGGAGAGACAACTTCCAAGTCGCGCGCGGGAACGAACCCGAACCGCCGGTAGTAGGCCGGATCACCGACGAGTGCCACGATGGTTTCGCCTGACCCCTCGGCGCGGGTGAGCACCTCTCGCACGAGGGCTGTCCCGATGCCGTGACCTTGCAGCTCTGGATGGACGCTCAACGGTCCGAGGCCCAACGCCGGTTCCCGGTCGATGTCCGCTCGTGTGCACACGACCTGTCCGACGATGCGTCCGTCCGACACCGCGACGAGTGCGAGGTCCGGCAGCCAGCCGACGTCATCGCGGAGCCAGTCGAGAAGGTCCACTTCACCTGGCGGGCCACCTGCCCTGACCGGCGGGGCAGAGTGCGCGGCCTGCGCGAACGCGGCGCCGGCCAGTGCGCTGATCTCCTCGACGTCGCCCGGCTCTTCCCGGCGCAGGCGGATCGCGCGGTGCGGGTGCTCCGGCTCGGTCATGTGCACGAACCTAACCGGTGCTCGCAGGCAACTAGGGTCGCCGTATGCCCGACTTCACCTGGCGTCCAGCCAACCAAGCAACGACCGAGGACGTCGAGGCGGTCTTCGCCACGGGTGGAGCCCACAAGTGCCGCTGCCAGGCGCTGAAGGTGCCCGGCTGGATCTGGCGCGACACCACCCAGGAGCAGAGGGACGCCGCTCTGCTGGAGCAGACCGCCTGCGGCACCGCCGGACCGACGTCCGGGCTGATCGGGTACGTCGACGGCGAGGCGGCCGGTTGGGTCGCAGTGGAGCCGCGGGAGAACTACCCCAGGTTGTGGAGCCGCAAGCAGCCGTGGATGCGGATGGACCCCGAGCTCGAGGGCGTCTGGTCCGTCACGTGCTTCGTCGTGCGCAAGGGCTGGCGGAGGTCGGGGCTGACCTACGAGCTCGCCACCGCCACCGTCGAGTACGGCGAGCAGGTCGGCGCCCGCGTCCTGGAGGGCTACCCGATCGAACCGCCGCCGGGCAAGACCGTGATCTGGGACGAAGCCTCGGTGGGGCTGGTGCAGGTCTTCGTCGAGGCCGGGTACGACGTGGTGGCCACGCCCACCCTCCGGCGGCGTGTGGTCCGGCGACGACTCGGCGACCGCACCTGACTGTCGCCCGAAGGGTGAGCCGACCAGTCAGCAGGTCCGTGGTGCATCCAGCCATTCAGAGACCGACCGCCCGTCGGCCGCGACAGCCGCTAGCCGCGATCGCTGTGCGTCCAGAACTCTGACGCACTCGTCGCGTCGGTTGCGGAGGTCGTCATGGGTCGGCAACACCGCGATGCTGCTGCACAAGTCGCGCGCTGCGAGAAACCTCGCCCCCGAGCCGCGTGCGGCATTCGCGATCTGCAGGTAGAGAGTGCCCATCTGGCCTTGTGTGTCGACGAGACCGGCTGCGAAGCGGACGTACTCGTAGGTGGCGCGCACGCGTCGCCCCTCGAACTGGACTGCGGCGCCGACATCTTCAGCGCAGGCGGCGACCCGGTCGCTCTCACGATCCCGAAGCGCACGGTCCACGACGAAGGCACCGCCCGCCACGACGATCGCGACGGCCAGAAGAAGCCGCCAGCGGCGCCGGCGCGGATCGGCTGCTCGATCGGTGCCGAAGTCGAGATGCTCCGCCTCGCTCACCGACCCAGTATGTCGTCCCTTCAGCCCGACAGATCACGACGTCTTGGCACACTGCAGCTGTGAAGCTCCCCATCGTCGGCGTCCGTCAGATCAAGCTGCCTGTGAGTGACCTGGCGGTCAGCGCGCGGTGGTACGCAGATCTCTTCGATCTGGAGCTCGCCAACGAGTTCTTCGAGGACGGCGCCGTGAGAGGCGTCGTCCTTGCCGACCACGAAGCAGGGTTCGTGATCGGACTGCGTGAGCGTGAGTACTGCGCGAGCAGCCCGGTCCTGGACGGCTTCGACGTCTGTGCCTTCATGGTCCGAACGGCGGAGGAGATGTCTGTCGTCATCGATCGCTGCGTCGAGATCGGTATCGAGCACGGCGACGTCCACGACCGCGGAGACTTCGGGATCGCCATGGACGTCGCGGACCCGGACGGGACGGTGCTGCGCTTCGTCGCCGGCCCGCACACCGGACCACCGGGTGCATTCGCCGGGATCGAGTTCGGCCCAGGTCCCCCTGTCGTCTACGACCAGCCCCGACTCGCCTTCTGACGTGCCGCGAACGGTGCGATCGCGCTGGCAGGGTCGCCGGGCGGATCGAGCGGTACCGTCTCGGGCATGAGCGGCCGGGACTGGGTACGCGACGGCCGTCCGGTGCGTCGGGTCGTGCCGAAGAGTGAAGCGCCGGCGGACAGCCGCGAGTGGCCGGCATCGATCCCAGCGGTGGCCCAGGTGCTTCGCGCGGGGCTCGAGCTACCAGCCGGCGTCACGCTGCTCGTGGGAGAGAACGGCAGCGGGAAGTCGACGCTGGTGGAAGCGGTCGCCATGGCGTTCGGGTTGGCCGCCGAGGGCGGCACGCGCAACGCGCACGAAGGAACTCGCGCGACCGAGTCACCGCTCCATCGATGGATCACCCTCGAGCGGGGGCCCGGCGCGTCTCGATGGGGATTCTTCCTGCGGGCCGAGACCATGCACGGCTACTTCACGCGCCAGGAGTCCTTCAGCACCGAGCGCGACCCCCGTTTCCACGAGATGAGCCACGGCGAGTCCTTCCTCGAGCTCCTACGCACCCGCTTCGACTCGCCAGGTCTGTACTGCCTCGACGAGCCTGAGTCCGCACTGTCGTTCAGCGCGCAGATCGCGTTGGTGGGCACGCTGCACGACCTGGCCGCCTCAGGTGCTCAGGTGCTCTGCGCGACGCACTCACCGCTGGTGGCCGCACTGCCCGGCGCGCGGCTGCTCGAGGTCGGAACGTGGGGGATCCGCGAAGCTGTCTGGGACGAGATCGAGCTGGTCACCCACTGGCGGCGCTACCTGGACGAGCCCATGCGGTACCTGCGGCACGTCATCGACGCGGACTGACCGGCTAGCGCTGCGACCGAGGTCGTGCCCGGCCCCACATTGCTAGGTTGAGGACGGTGGAGCCACTTCGAGAAGCGATCGACGCCGAAGTGGAACGTACGGGCTTCACCGGCGTGGTCCGTCTCGACCGCCATGGCGAAGCTGCTCTCTGCGAAGCCTATGGTCATGCGGACCGCGCCCACGGGGTCCACAACGCGGTCGACACCATGTTCGCTCTCGCGAGTGGGTCGAAAGTCATGACCGCGACGGCGATCATGAGCCTGGTCGAAACAGGGACCCTCGGGTTGGCGACAACGGCGCGTTCGCTGCTCGGCAAGGACCTGCCCCTCATCGCCGATGGCGTGACGGTCGAGCATCTCCTGGCGCATCGCTCAGGGATCGGTGACTACCTCGACGAGGAGGCCCTCGACGACATCCGCGACTACGTGATGCCCGTGCCGGTGCACGAGCTCGCCACCACCGAGCAGTACCTGCCTGTGCTCGACGGTCACCCCACTGTGTTCGCCGCCGGCGACCGGTTCGCCTACAACAACGGTGGTTACGTGGTGCTTGCGCTCCTGGCGGAGCGCGCCAGCGGAGTCGGGTTCCACGAGTTGGTGCAGGCGCTGGTGTGTGAGCCTGCGGGGATGGCGTCCACCGCGTTCCTCCGGTCGGACGAGCTCCCCGGCCACGCCGCTCGTGGCTACCTGTCCGCGGACGGTCTCAGGACGAACGTGTTCCACCTTCCCGTTCGCGGGAGCGGTGACGGGGGCATCTACTCGACCGCAGCGGACCTCAGCGCCTTCTGGGCCGCGCTCTTCGCCGGAGACATCGTGTCGCAGCAGTCGGTGAGCGTGATGGTGGGAGTGCGCAGTGAGTGCCCGGGAGAGTCCATGCGATTCGGCCTCGGTCTCTACCTGTCAGGTGCCCACGACGCGGTGTGGCTCGACGGGCATGACGCCGGCGTCTCGATGATCAGCCTGCACCGACCCTCGACGTCGACGACCTGCACCGTGATCTCGAACTGGTCGGAGGGCGCCTGGCCCATCTTCGAGCTCCTCGACCGCACGCTCGAATGAGCGCGGGCGTCATGCACCCGTGCCCTTGCTGCGGTTACAAGACGTCCTGCTTCGCCGGGTAGCACGCAGACGGCCGTCGGTCACCGATG
>CADCUK010000120.1 GCA_902805865.1 uncultured Nocardioidaceae bacterium
TGGTGCGGTCGGGCCCGGGCGGCACCCGGCGGATCAGAACGCACAACTCTATCGACAGCCCGTCACCTTCCGTGCCAAGAGTCCCTTGTCGGTCACGACGCGTCGTGTTCGGCTGGACAGGGCGACACCCTCGCCGGATTCCTCGGCGACGCGGACGGGTCGCCGAGCAGGGACGTCGTGACCTTCGCCTGTTGACCCCTGCTCTGCGAGGCTGGTGGCCATGACAGCGAAGGTCCCCGACCACACCGCCATGCTCCCCAGCGGAGCTTCGATGCCGCTGCTCGGCTTCGGCACCTGGGAGCTCGACGGCTCGGTCGCGCAGGAGTCCGTGACCACCGCCCTCCAGGTCGGCTACCGGCACCTCGACACGGCCACCGTCTACGGGAACGAGCGCCAGGTCGGAGCCGGGCTGCGGGAGAGCGGGACCCCCCGCGAGCAGGTCTTCCTGACCACCAAGTGCCCTCCCGACCGCGCCGGTCAGGAGATCGAGAACCTCCGGGAGAGCCTGCAACAGCTCGGCACCGACCACGTCGACCTCTGGTTGGTCCATTGGCCGGGCGGCGCGGACGTCGTGGCCATGTGGCGTGCGTTCGTCGAGGCCCAGGAGCTCGGTCTCGCGCGGGACATCGGCGTCAGCAACTTCGACCTGCAGCAGCTCGACGAGGTCACCGACGCGACCGGCGTACGACCGGCGGTGAACCAGATCGAGTGGAGCCCGCTGCTGTTCGACGTCGACGTCCTCGCGGGGCACCGCTCGCGCGGCGTGGTGGCCGAGGGCTACAGCGCCCTGCGTGGCGGCACCCTCGAGCACCCGGTGATCGGCGGGATCGCCGACCGGCTCGGGCGTACGCCGGCCCAGGTGATCGTGCGATGGCACCTGCAGCACGACGTCGTGGTCATCCCCCGGTCGAGCAAACCGGAGCGGATCCGGGAGAACGCCGAGGTCGCCGACTTCGAGCTGTCCGCGGAGGACATGGCCACCCTCGACGCCCTCGGCGCGCCCTGACCCGACGTCGTGTGGTCCACAGTGCGCCGGGGCGCACTGTGAGCCGCACGACCTACTTCTTCGACAGGAAGGCGAGCATCGCCTCGCGGGCCTCGTCGGAGCCGAAGAGCCGGGCCGACAGCTCGGCCATCTCGGCGCCGCGGCGGTCCAGCTTCTCCAGCAGCTCGGCGTTGACCACCCGCTTGGACTCGCGCAGGCCCTGCGGGTGGCCCTTGCCGAGGTCGGCAAGCACCGTGTCGACAGCGGCGTCGACGTCCTCGGCGACCTCGGTCAGCAGCCCCCACTCCCGGGCTGTGGCGGCGTCGAACGTCTCGCCGGTGAGCACGGCGCGCGACCCGGCGCGGCTGCCCATCCGGTGGAAGACGGTCAGCGAGATCACCGCGGCCGCGAGGCCCAGCCGGACCTCGGTCAGCGCGAACGTCGCGCCGGGTGCCGCGATGGCGATGTCCGCGGCGGCGACGATGCCGATGCCGCCCGCCCGCACGGGCCCGTCCAGGCGGACGACGACCGGCTTCGGTGAGGACACGATCCGGCGCTGGAGCTCGACGATCCGTCGCGCGCCCTCGGCCATCCCCTCTCCGGTCGCTTCGCTCAGGTCGGCGCCGGAGCAGAACACCCGGTCGGCCGACCGGAGCAGCACCACCTTGACCTCGTCGTCCTGCTCGGCCCGGTCGAGGCCGTCGAACAGTCCTGTGACGAGCAGCCGGCTCAGGGCATTGCGGTTGTGCGGGCTGTCCAGCGTGATCGTGGCGACGCCGTCGGCCGCGGAGTAGTGCACCAGGGGTGGCGAGTCGGGTTTCGAGACGGGTTTCGAGACGTTCACTTCGTTCACTCCTCAACCACCATCACTTCGTTCACTCCTCAACCAGCGCGGGTCAGTAGCTCTTCGGCAGGCCGAGCGAGTGCATGGCCACGAAGTTCAGGATCATCTCCCGCGAGACCGGCGCGATCCGTCCGAGGCGGGCGGCCACCAGCATGTTGCCGAGCCCGTACTCGCTGGCCAGCCCGTTGCCGCCGTGGGTGTGCACGGCGACGTCGGTCGCGTTGCAGGCCAGCTCGCCGGCGGCGTACTTCGCCATGTTCGCGAACTCACCGGCACCGATGTCGTCGCCGGCGTCGTAGAGCGCCGCGGCCTTCTGCTGCAGCAGCTTCGCCTGCTCCAGCTCGATCTTGACCTTCGCCAGCGGGTGCGCGATGCCCTGGTGGGTGCCGATCGGCTTGTCGCGCCACACCGTGCGCTCCTTGGCGTAGGCGACGGCCTTCTCGAGGGCGTACCTCGCCATCCCGATCGAGAACGCGGCGCCCATGATCCGCTCGGGATTGAGCCCGGCGAACAGCTGCATGAGCCCGGCGTCCTCGTCGCCCACCAACGCGTCCTGGGGCACGTGCACGTCGTCGAGGAAGAGGTTGAACTGCTTCTCGGGTGCAGCGAAGTCCATCGCGATCGTCTGCGCCTCGAAGCCAGGGCTGTCGGTGGGCACCACGAACAACGCGGGCTTGAGGTTGCCGGTCCTCGCGTCGGCCATCCGGCTCACGACCAGCACCGCGTCGGCCTCGTCGACCCCCGAGATGTAGGTCTTGCGTCCGTTGAGCACGAAGCCGTCACCGTCGGGAGAGGCAGTCGTGATGATGTTGTGCGAGTTCGAGCCTGCGTCCGGCTCGGTGATCGCGAACGCCATCGTGAACGTGCCGTCGGCGATGCCGGGGATCCAGCGGGCCTTCTGGGCGTCGGTGCCGTAGCGAGCGATCACGGTCCCGCAGATCGCCGGTGACACCACCATCAGCAGCAGCGGAGCGCCCGCGGCCGCAGCCTCCTCGAGGACGGCCGCGAGGTCGGCGATGCCGCCGCCACCGCCGCCGTGCTCCTCGGGCAGGGAGACGCCGAGGTAGCCGTGCTTGCCCATGTCGCGCCACAGCTCCGTGGTCTTCTCGCCCTTGCGGGCCTGGGCGACGATGTACTCGTGGCCGTAGCTGCCGGCGAGCTTGCGGACCGCCTCGCGCAGCGCCGTCCGCTCCTCGGGCTCGGTGTAGAGGATGTCGGTCATGCGGGTGCCTCGCTCTCGTCTTCGTTCACCTGGGATCCAACTGGTTCGACCACGGCGAGCACGTCACCCGCGGTGACCTGGTCGCCGACCTGCACCTGCAGCTCGACGACGACCCCGTCGCTCGGCGAGGCGATCGTGTGCTGCATCTTCATCGCTTCCAGCACCAGCACGGGCTGGCCACTGGTGAGCTCGTCCCCGACCGCCGCCCGCACGGCCACCACGGTCGCCGGCATCGGCGCGAGGAGCGAGCCCTCGGCGACCTGGTCGGCCGGATCGACGAACCGTGGCTTTCTTGTCAGGCTGACATGTCCGTGGTGCGACTCCACGTCGACCCGGTTGCCGTCGACGAAAACGTCGTACGGCGTGGTGACCCCGTCGCGCTCGACGACGACCCGCCGTCCGTCCTTCAGGGGACCGACGCTGGTGACGCGACCACCCTCCACCTCGCCGTACACGTCGACGAACGAGTAGCCGTCACGGGTCGCGAGCCAGCCGACCTGGAACTCCGTGCCGCCGATGTCGAAACTCACGGTGTGCGGACCGGACACGACGTTGCGCCACCCGGTGGGGACGCGCCGCTGCACGGGCCGCCGCTCGGCCGCGTCCTCGACCAGCGCCACGGCGGCGGCGAACAGCGTCATCGCCTGGTTGTCGAGCCCGCGTGGCAACCCGGGCCCGCGCGGCTCGGTCGACGACAGGTGGGCGTCCGCGATGAAGCCGGTGCTGACCTCGCCGGCGAGGAACTGCGGATGGCTCAGCAGCTCCACGAGCAGGTCCCGGTTGGTCCGCAGCCCGTGGATCCGCGCCCGGCGGAGGGCTGCCGCGAGCCGCCGGCAGGCCTCCTCGCGGCTCGGCGCCCACGCCATCACCTTGGCGATCATCGCGTCGTAGTGGGTGCCGATCTCGTTCCCGGCACGCACACCGGAGTCCAGCCGGATCCCGTAAGCCGGTGGGTTGGTGAACTCCGCGGTCGCACCCGGCACGTCGAAGCGCGTGAGCAGACCGCTCTGCGGCTGCCAGTCCTGCGCCGGGTCCTCGGCGTACAGGCGGACCTCGACCGCGTGACCGTGATGCCCCGGGTCCGTCGAGGACGAGTGCCCGGGTGCGAGCTCGGTCAGGGAACGCCCCTCCGCCACCCCGATCTGCAGGGCGACCAGGTCGAGACCGGTGACCAGCTCGGTGACCGGGTGCTCGACCTGGAGCCGGGTGTTCATCTCCAGGAAGAAGAACTGCTCGCGCTCCGGGTCGAGAAGGAACTCGACGGTCCCTGCACCGACGTAGCCCACCGCCTCGGCGGCTCGGCGTGCCGCCTCGTGCATCTCTGACCGCAGCGATGCGGAAAGGCCGGGAGCGGGCGCCTCCTCGACGACCTTCTGGTGCCGCCGCTGCAGCGAGCAGTCCCGCTCGCCGAGCACGGCGACCTTCCCGTGCTGGTCTCCCATCACCTGCACCTCGACGTGCCGGCCCCGCTCGACGTAGGTCTCCACGAAGACCGTGCCGTCGCCGAACGCCGACGCCGCCTCCGCACGTGCGCTCTCGACCTGTGCGGCCAGCGAGTCCAGCAGGTGGGCGACCCGCATGCCCCGCCCGCCACCACCGGCGGACGCCTTCACGAGGACCGGGAGGTCGGCCTCGGTGACGCTGTCCGGGTCGAGGTTGGCGAGGACCGGCACGCCGGCGGCCTCCATGAGCTTCTTCGCCTCGACCTTGCTGCCCATCTGCTCCATCGACTCTGGAGCGGGCCCGACCCAGGTGAGCCCCGCCGTGACGACCTGGCGGGCGAAGCCGGCGTTCTCGGAGAGGAAGCCGTAGCCCGGGTGCACGGCGTCGGCCCCGGTGCGACGGGCCGCCTCGACGACGAGGTCCCCCCGCAGGTAGGTCTCCGCAGGTGTGCTGCCCGGCAGCCGCACCGCGAGGTCGGCCTCCGCCACGAAGGGCATCCCGGCGTCAGCGTCCGAGTGCACGGCGACGGTCTCGATGCCGAGGTCGCGGCAGGTCCGGAACACGCGCCGGGCGATCTCTCCCCGGTTCGCGACGAGCAGGCGCCGCACGGTGGTCGAGCTTGTCGGAACCACGTCACTCACATCCTGAAGACGCCGAAGCGGTCGGTGCCCTGCACGGGCTGGTTGGCGATCACGGACAGGCAGATGCCCAGCACGGTGCGGGTGTCCCGCGGGTCGATGACCCCGTCGTCGTACACCATGCCGGAGAGGAAGAACGGCAGGCTCTGCTCCTCGATCTGCGACTCCACGTAGGCCCGCAGTCCGGCGTCGGCGTCCTCGTCGTACGGCGTCCCCTTCGACTGGGCGGCCGCCCGGGCGACGATGGACATGACGCCGGCCAGCTGGGCCGGACCCATCACTGCGGACTTCGCCGACGGCCAGGTGAAGAGGAACCGTGGGTCGAAGGCGCGACCGTTCATGCCGTAGTTCCCGGCACCGTACGACGCGCCCATCACCACGGACAGGTGCGGGACGGTGCTGTTGCTGACGGCGTTGAGCATCTGCGCGCCGTGCTTGATGATCCCGCCCTGCTCGTACTCCTTGCCCACCATGTAGCCGGTGGTGTTGTGCAGGAACAGCAGAGGTACGTCGATCTGGTTGGCCAGCTGGATGAACTGGGTCGCCTTCTGCGCCTCCTCGGAGAAGAGGATCCCCTGGGCGTTGGCGAGGATGCCGACCTGGTGCCCGTGGAGCTTCGCCCACCCGGTGACGAGCGACGGACCGTAGAGCGGCTTGAACTCGTCGAACGGCACCGAGCTCTCCAGGCTGGTGCCGTCGCCCCCTGTCCCGTCGACCAGACGGAGGATGACGTCGCGCGGGTCGAACGGCTCCTTGA
>CADCUK010000121.1 GCA_902805865.1 uncultured Nocardioidaceae bacterium
GCCAGGTCGGCCCGAAGGTCGGCTCGTTCGACGGCGGGTACGGCGCCAGCATCCTCTCCGACCTGGTGGGGCCGAAGAAGGCCAAGGAGATCTGGTTCCTCTGCCGCCAGTACGACGCGCAGCAGGCGCTCGACATGGGGCTCGTGAACACGGTGGTGCCGCTGGCCGACCTCGAGCGGGAGACGCTCCAGTGGTGCCGAGAGATGCTGCAGCTGTCGCCGTGGGCGATGCGGCTGTCCAAGCTGAGCTTCCACGCCCACGAGGACGGGTACGCCGGGATCCAGCAGCTGGCCCACGACGCGAACCTGCTCTTCTACGGCTCCGCGGAGGCGCAGGAGGGCCGGGAGGCGTTCAAGGCCAAGAGGCGCCCCGAGTTCGAGAAGTTCCCCCGCCGCGCCTGAACAATTCGGACGGCAAAATTCCGTGAAGTCGACCCCTCCGAGCCGATAGACGAGACAATCGGCGACGAGGGAGGACCATGTCGACCAGCGTGCCGCTACGCACCCGCAGGGCATACGAGAGGGCCAGCTGGCCCGACCGTGGCCTCGCGCGGACCCGGGTCCTGTGCGCGTTGCTGGTGCTGCTCGGCGTCCTCGTCGTCGCCGGCTGGTACCTCCAGATCGGCCAGCTGGTGCAGGTCGCCGACGACCTGACGAGCATGAAGATCAACGGCGCGATCGCCCTGGCCGCAGTGGCCGGCGCTCACCTCGCCACGCGGAGGGTGCTCCGGCTCGGGCTGTTCGGGTTCGGTGCGCTCGTCGGGCTCCTGGTCACCGCGGAGTACGCCTTCGGCGTGGACCTCGGCATCGACGAGCTGCTCGTCGACGACTTCACCGCGACCGAGGGACGGCTGCCCGGCCGGCCCGCGGAGACCACCGCGTTCAGCCTGGTCCTGCTCGCTGCTGCCGGGGTGTGCCTCGACGTGGGTCGCCACCGGACGGCCCAGTGGCTGTCCGCCGTGCCCCTCGTCATCGGGATGGTCGCGGTCTACGGGTACCTCTACGGCATCGACTCGTTCTACCGGGTCGGCCCCTACTCCTCGATGTCGGTGCTCACCGCCGTCGCGCTCGTCCTGCTCAGCCTCGCCACCTGGCTGGCGGTCCCGGGCGGGGTGATGCAGTGGGTGTCGTTCGGCGACGACACCGGAGCCGCGCTCCAGCGGATGCTGGTCCCGGTCGCGGTGGTCCTCCTGCCGTTCGCCGGGTGGGTGCACCTGTGGGGTGAGCGCAACGCGTGGTTCGACGAGTCGCTCGGCGCCGCGCTCCTCATGTCGTTCGTCGCCGTGGTGACGTTGACCGCGGGCCACCGGGTGGGCCGCACGGCGCTGCGGATGGACAACGAGCGCGACACGCTGCTCGACGAGCTGCACCGGGTGAACGCCAGCCTCGAGGACCGGGTCCGCGGCAAGGCCCACCAGCTCAACCGCCAGAAGACCAAGCTCGCGCTCTTCGAGGAGCGGGACCGGATCGCCCGTGACCTCCACGACCGAGTCATCCAGCGCATCTTCGCCGCCGGGTTGCAGGTCGCCTCGATCGGGCGGACAGCCGGCAAGGAGGCGGCGGCCGCGGGCACCGAGTCGCCGGTCGCGGACAACCTGAACGTCGTCGCCACCGAGCTCGACCTGGCGATCCGTGAGCTCCGCAACTCGATCTTCGAGCTGACCAGCATCGACGACCACGACAACGTGGAGCAGGTCGTGCGCGACATCGCTGCCCGCGCCTCGCGGATCCTCGGCTTCATGCCGCGGGTGGAGGTCGCCGGCGCGGTCGTCGGGCTGCCGGCCGACCTGGTCGCTCAGATGGCCTCGGTCATCCAGGAGGGGCTCTCCAACGTCGCACGCCACGCACGGGCCGACGGCGTCGAGGTAGCGGTGGAGGCCTCCGAGGACCACCTCCAGGTGCGCATCGTGGACGACGGCATCGGCCTGCCGGAGCCTCTGCCGCGCAGCAGCGGGATCAGCAACATGATGGACCGGGCCCGCAACCTCGGGGGCACCGCGACCTGGCGCAACAACGAGCCCAGGGGCACCACCCTGGTGTGGCGGGTCCCCCGCGGCGACGACGACGACGTCCAGGAGCTGCACAACGGGTTCGGGCTGGTCGGTCGGGTGCTGGACCGGACCGGGGCCGAGCCCGTAGCGGCCGGTCCCGCCGTCGTCACGGAAAGCTGACGCCGGTCGCCCTCTCGGAGAGCTCCCAGAGCCGCGCAGCGAGCTCGGGGTCCCGCGCCGGCCTCGGCGGGGTGACGTAGCCCGGTGCGCCGTGCATCTCGAACGGACCCTGCGGACCGACGTAGGTGCCGCCGGCCAGCCCCGGCTCGACCGCGGCCCGGATCTGCGGGGTGGCGCCTTGCGCGACGCTCTGACCCACCAGCGAGGTGACCGCGACACCGATCGCTCCGTTGATGGTCCGGCGTCCCATGTTCATGCCGTTGTCGACCAGGTTGGTCTCCGTGTAGCCGGGATGCGCCGCGACCGCCGTGACCGGCAGTCCTGCGCCCCGGGCCCGACGGTCCAGCTCGAAGGTGAAGAGCAGGTTCGCCAGCTTGGACTGCCCGTAGGCGTTCCACTTCCGGTAGCGCCCGGACGGGTTCCGCGGGTCCTCCAGCGACATCCCGCGGACGGTGCGCGCCATCAGCGACGAGACCGTGACGACCCGCGCGTCCCCGGAGGCGGCCAGCGGCTCGAGCAGCAGCCCGGTGAGCGCGAAGTGGCCGAGGTGGTTGGTGCCGAGCTGCAGCTCGAAGCCGTCCCGCGTCCGCTCCTCCGGAGTCGCCATCACCCCGGCGTTGTTGACGAGGATGTCGAGCGCACCGAGCTCGGCTGCGGCGGCGGCCGCTCGGCGGACCGAGGACAGGTCGGCCAGGTCCAGCTGCAGCTCGACGAGCCTCGCGCCGGGCACCTCCGACCGGAGCGACTGCGCCGTGCCCGCGAGCTTCTCCCGGTTGCGGGCCGCCAGCACCACCTCGGCTCCGGCCCGGGCGAGCTCCCGCGCGGTGACCTCGCCCAGCCCGCTGGTCACGCCGGTCACGAGGGCCCGCCGGCCGGTGAGGTCCGGTACGTCGGCGAGGGTCCATCCCGTCACAGGGTGACCCCGAGGCTGTCGAGCACCTGCCGCGCGAGGTCGGTGTCACCGTGCACCTCGACCTGTACGTCGTCGGGGCCGCGGCGACCGCCGACGAGCAGGATCCAGGTCTCGAAGTCCATGACGAGCCGGGCCGTCGGCTCCTCGTCCAGGTCGTCCACCGGCTCGCCGCGACCGTTCGGTGCGACACGGGCCGCGAGCACCTGGGGGTGGACGCCGGTGACGTCCACGACCAGGGTCGTGCCGGCCGGGGCACCGACCTTCTTGCCGAGGATGAACGGCAGGGACTTCGCGTAGACCTCGGCGGTGTGCACGGCGCCGGTGCTGTCCAAGCCTCCGGGACGGTCCAGCGCGCGCCTGATGTCCTGCTCGTGCATCCAGAAGTCCAGCGGCCGGTTCGTCATCAGGGTCTGCCAGGACCACCCGACGACCCCGGCGAAGCCGGGACCGGGTGCGGACGCGTCGGCCGGGGGAGCCGAGGTGAAGTCGGCGTACCGCTTCTCGACGGAGGCCTCGAGCTCGTCGATGATCTCGTCGGTCGTCCACGACGCGCGGGCGATGACACCGGCCTCGGTGAACTCGCCGAGCAGCCCCTTGACGTGCGGCGCGGGCGGCACCTCGACCTGCTGCTGCGGGTTGCCCGCCAGCTCCGACTCGAGGTGCGCCAGGTGGGCGGCGATCGCCCGGACGTCCCAGCCCGGGAGCTCCGTCGGCACCGACCAGTCGGACTCCTCCAGCGAGCGCAGCAGCGCGATCGTGTCGGAGGCCGAGCGGTGCCACACCTCGAAGAGGTGATGGAGGGGAGTCTGGTCTTTGGTCACGCGCGGAGCCTAGCGACCACCACTGCCGTCGCCTACCGGACGAGCCTCAACCGGTCGTGGATGCCGCCCATCGCCCTTGCTCCGGGCAGGTGCGCCTTGGCGACCTTCGCCACGACCGTGTAGTTGGTGTCGACGACGTTGGCGATCGGCGTCAGGGCGGTCTGGGAGACGAGCTGGTAGGCGTCCATGGCGGACAGGCCGGTCAGCTCCTGCACCCACCGGGTCATCTCGGTGTGTGCGATCCGGAAGGCATCCTCCAGCGGTCGGGCGGAGCCGGTCGTCATCAGGAAGGTGTCGTCCTCGAGCCGCGGCCACGGCGTGGGGGAACCCTTGATGAGGTCCACGACCAAGATGGTGTCCATCGGGCACTCGACCGCGACGCCGCAGGTCTCGCCCTCGCCCTGGCGGGCATGGCCGTCGCCGAGGCTGAACAGTGCCCCTTCCACGTTGACGCCCAGGTAGCACGTGGTGCCGGCGCGCATCTCCGGGGTGTCCATGTTCCCGCCCCAGCTGCCCGGCGTCAGCGACGAGCGGACCTCGCCGAGGGGCGGTGCGACGCCGACCGTTCCGTGCATGGGGTCCAGCGGGAGGTCGACGGTGAACGGCGAGTCGAGGGCGTCGTACCTGACGACGCCTGCGGCGTTGTCGATCTCGTAGACCCAGGTGCGTTCGGGCAGCGGCTCGTGCAGCATCGCGGTGAACGCCGTGGCGGTGAGCGACCCGAAGAGCGGCACGGTGGTGCTCACCCCTCGACCGCCACGGGGCACGATGTCGATGAAGTGCACTGCCAGCGTGTCTCCCGGCTCCGCACCCTCGACGTAGAAGGGGCCGGTCTGTGGGTTGAGGTACCGGGGATCGCACACCTGCGAGACCAGGTCGCTCGTCGAGCGCACCCGGCCCGCGAAGCAGTCCATGGTCCACGTCGAGACGACTGTGCCTGGGCGCACGCTGACCAGAGGGGCGAACCCGCCGAAGGTGTAGGCGAGCGCCGCGGGGTCGCCCTCCGCGTCGGGCTCGAAGTGGAGCCGCTCGGGTGCGTCCATGCGGTCGTCCTCCTGGAAAAGTGCTGTCGGCGGGACCGTGGAAACCTCCCACGGCCCCGCCGACCGGTCAACGACTCAGCGCGTCACACCTTCTCGCGCTCGTGGGTCTCCTCCATGACCGTGCGACCGATCGAGTTGTAGACCTCGGGATTCCTGGAGCGGAGGAACAGCACGCCGAGCAGGCCGACGAGGAACGTGCCGATCACGATCCACGGGATCGCCTTGAAGAAGGGCGAGCCGGCGGCCAACCCGCCCGCGAACTCGAGGTTGTCGATGAGCAGCCAGACCACGAACAGCATGCCGATCCCACCGATGGCCGGGATGATGCCCGTGGTGACGATGTTGCCCGGCTGTGCCTTCTTGACGTGGAAGTACCAGATCACCGCGACCGAGGTGATCGCCTGGACGATCAGGATCGCCATCGTGCCCAGCACCGCCAGCAGGCCGTACTGGTAGATGTAGGCGCCCATCAGCGGGTCGGAGCCCTCGGCGGCGAGGAAGTAGAACCCGAGCGTGAAGAGCACGGTGATCCCGGTCTGGACGATCGAGGCTACGTGCGGGGTGCCGTGCGTCCCGTGCGTGCGGCCAAGGGTGTTCTTGATCCCCGGCAGCTCGCGCCCGATCGCGTACAGGTAGCGGGAAGCCGCGTTGTGGAAGGCAAGAGCGCAGGCGAACGAGCCGATGATGATGAGGAACACGTAGATGTCCCCGACGAAGCTGCCCCCGAGCTTCTCCTCGGCCAGGCCGACCCACAGGTTCAGGTCGCCCGCGACGGCGAGCTCGATCGTCTGCGCCTTGCCGTTGCCGGCGATCATCATCCAGGACACGAAGGTGTAGAAGGTGCCCAGTCCGACGACGGCCAGCAGGGTCGCCATCGGGACGATCTTGCGCGGGTTGCGGGA
>CADCUK010000122.1 GCA_902805865.1 uncultured Nocardioidaceae bacterium
GGTGCTGGTGCCGACCTTGGGGCTGGTTGCCGTCACGCCGGCCCGCAGCGACGAGTTGCCGTAGGAGTAGACCTCGTCCCCGATGGAGAGCCCCGCGGAGCGGATGCCGGTCGGCCCGCCGTAGAACGGGACGGACGGGTTGACCTTGCGCACGTCGGCCTTGGCGACCCGGACCAGGGCGAAGTCGTTGAAGTCACAGGCGGCGCCCTTGGTCGCCCCGAGCCGCTGCATGGTCAGCCAGGAGCTGTAGGCGAGCCGGCCGGAGCCGACCTTGGTCCCGGCGCTGACGACGGTGCCGCCGCTCTCGAAGCGGACGGGGGTGCCGAGCGGGAGCGAGGGTGTGTCGCAGTCGGTGTCGGTCGCCTCACCGCCGCCGGCGCAGTGCGCGGAGTAGCCGACGTAGACCCGGCCGAGGCGGTCGGCGAAGACGAAGTTCGCGGTGCACTGGGCACCCTTCGTGTACATCTGCACCCCGGGGGTGATCGTCGCCCTGTCCGCGGGTGCCCAGCGGGACTCGGCGAGGGCGCCGACAGGCGCAGTGACCGAGGTCGCCGCTCCCGCGACGAGGGTTGTGACGGCAAGGACCAGTGCTTTTCGTATTCCTCCCATGCCATGACAACGAACGACCGGCCTCCCGGTCACGCCCGAGCAGGCGGGCGGCGGGAGGCCGGTCGGACGACCCCGAGGGGTCAGGGGAAGCTCAGAGAAGCGACGAGAAGGGCTCGGTGCCAGGCACGAGACGCAGCCCGGCGAGGCCGGAGTTGGCCTGCGCGAAGGACAGCTCGTGGCTCAGGTCGCCCACACCGTTCGAAGCCGGGAGCGGGGCGATCGCGAGGGTGGACAGGGTGCCGATGGCCTCGCCGTCGGCGTCCAGGAAGGCGCTGCCGGAGTCACCGGGCACGCCCGGGGTCACGGTGTAGACCGGGTGCGACCAGCCGCCGTCGCTGCCCAGGCTCGTGCCCTGCTTCGGCGACAGCGCCTCGACACCGGCCCGCAGGCTCGAGTTGCCGAAGGAGTAGACGTCCTCGCCCACAGCGGTGCCGTCGGTGTCGACCGCCGTCGGGCCGCCCCAGAACGGGACGGACGGGTTGACGTCGCCGACGTACGCCGGGTCGACCTTGACGAGTGCGAAGTCGTTGTACTCGCAGGTGTCGCTGTCCGTGGTGCCGTTCTTCTGCATGGTCAGCCAGCTGCTGTAGACCAGCGTGCCGGTGCCGATGGTGTCGTGGCCGATGAGGCTGCCGCCCTCGGCGAACTCGACCTTGGTGCCCAGCGGCAGGGAGTCGGCCTCGCACCCGTTGGTGTCGGTCGCCTCTCCGAGGCCCGCGCAGTGCGCGGCGTAGCCCACGTAGACGTTGGCGGCACCGTCGGTGAAGACGAAGTTGCCGGTGCACTGCGCGCCGTCGGTGTACATCTGCACGCCCGGGTGGATCGAAGCGGTGTCCGCGGGTGCCCACGCGATCGTGGTGCTGGTCCCGCCGGTGGAGGTGCCGCCCTTGCCGCCCTTGGCCGCCTCAGCGGGCGAGACGGTGGCGGTCACCGCGGCAGCGGCGAGGGCGGTGCTGAACAGTCCGGCAGCGATCTTGTGCGTGCGAGAGTGCATCGAGGCGGCTCCTTCAGTGGGGGGACTGGTAGGGACGTTGCGTTGGCACAACGACCAGATCCCCCGAAGGTCACGGCCGAAACCGCGATTGGTGCCCCTTGAGCCCGGTTTGTCCCGTCAGTACGACGGCTGGGCCGGATCGATCTGGTTCACCCAGGCCACCACGCCGCCTCCGACGTGCACCGCGTCGGCGTACCCGGCACCCTTGACGATCGCCAGCGTCTCGGCCGACCGCACCCCGGACTTGCAGTGCATGACGACCTGCTTGTCCCCCTCGGTGAGCCCGGGGAGCTGCTCGAGCGCCGAGCCGTTGAGGAACTCGCCCTTGGGGATGAGCACGGAGCCGGGGATCCGGTTGATCTCGTGCTCGTTCGGCTCGCGGACGTCGACGAGGACGAAGTCGCGCTCGCCGCTCTCGCGCTCCTTCAACCACTGCTCGAGGGTCGAGACGGAGATCGTCGCGTCGGCAGCCGCGTCGGCCGCCTCCTCGCTCACGGCGCCGCAGAAGGTGTCGTAGTCGATGAGCTCGGTGACCGTCGGGTTCTCACCGCAGATCGCGCAGTTCGGGTCCTTGCGGACGGCGAGCTTGCGGTACTCCATCTCGAGGGCGTCGTAGATCATCAGCTTGCCCAGCAGGGGCTCGCCGATGCCGGTCAGCATCTTGATCGCCTCGTTGACCTGGATCGAGCCGATGCTCGCGCAGAGCACGCCGAGCACGCCGCCCTCGGCGCAGGACGGCACCATCCCCGGCGGCGGCGGCTCGGGGTAGAGGCAGCGGTAGCAAGGACCGTGCTCGGCCCAGAAGACCGACGCCTGGCCGTCGAAGCGGTAGATCGAGCCCCACACGTACGGCTTCTTCAGCAGCACGGCGGCGTCGTTGACCATGTAGCGGGTCGCGAAGTTGTCGGTCCCGTCGACGATGAGGTCGTACTGCTCGAAGATCCCCATGACGTTGTCGTTGTCGAGGCGCTCGTTGTGCACCACGACGTTGACCAGCGGGTTGGTCTCGAGGATCGAGTCGCGGGCGGACTCGGCCTTGGGCCGGCCGATGTCGCTCTGCCCGTGGATGATCTGGCGCTGGAGGTTCGACTCGTCGACCTCGTCGAACTCCGCGATGCCGAGCGTCCCCACGCCGGCCGCCGCGAGGTACAGGAGCGCGGGCGAGCCGAGGCCGCCGGCGCCGATGACGAGCACCCGGGCGTTCTTCAGCCGCTTCTGGCCCGCCATGCCGACGTCCGGGATGATCAGGTGGCGGCTGTAACGACGTACCTCGTCGACGGTGAGCTCGTCAGCGGGCTCGACCAGCGGGGGCAGCGACACGGGGACTCCTCGGACCTGTTGCGTGATGGGTCGGCCACACGGATGGGGGCAGTGCGGGCACCGTCCCAACAACGCCGACGACGTCCATGTTCCCCGCCCGGCGACGCGGTCCCCCGGACGTGTCTCACACCGTGGATGAGTACGCTGCTGCCTCAGACCCGGCGGCAGAGGGGAGGTTGACCGATGAGCACCGAGCAGATGCGACCGCGTGGTGGCAGGCTGCCCCGCAAGGCGCGACGTGCCCAGCTGCTCGACTCGGCCCTCGAGGTCTTCGTCGCCCAGGGCTACCACGCGGCGGCGATGGACGACATCGCCGAGCGTGCCGGTGTCTCCAAGCCGGTGCTGTACCAGCACTTCCCCGGCAAGATGGACCTCTACCTCGCGCTGCTCGAGCAGTCCTCCGACCGGATCATCGACGCGACCCGAGCCGGTCTGGCCTCGACGCAGGACAACAAGCTGCGGGTGCTGGCGACCATGCAGGTGTTCTACGACTACGTGGCGAACGCGCAGGGCGAGTTCCGGCTCGTCTTCGAGTCCGACCTCACCAACGAGCCGCTGGTCCGGGCGCAGGTCGACCGGGTCACCGAGGCCTGCTCCGAGGAGATCGCGAAGGTCATCCAGCAGGACACCGGCCTCCCCGACGAAGCCTCGAGGTTGCTCGCCGTCTCACTGGTGGGAATGGCTCAGGTCAGCGCCCGGTTCTGGTTGGAGGGCGGCGGCGAGATCGACCAGTCCGAAGCCGCCTCGCTCGTCGCGTCCCTCGCCTGGCGGGGGATCAGCCGCTTCCCGCTCTCCGACGAGCAGGGCTGACCCCGGAACTGCCCGCAAGCCCACCGAAGACCTACAGAAGGAGGCCTCGTGGAGGTCAAGATCGGCGTCCAGCACGCCAACCGTGAGCTCGTCGTCGAGACGAACCTGTCGAGCGACGAGATCGAGAAGACCGTGACCGAGGCCCTGAAGACGGAGTCGGGGCTGCTGTCGCTCACCGACAGAAAGGGTCGCCGCATCATGATCCCTGCGGACCGGCTCGCGTACGTCGAGCTCGGCACCCCCACCGCCGGCCAGGTCGGCTTCCGCTCATAGCCCCAACCGGTCGGCGGCGCGTGCGGCTCCCGCTGGTGACCGTCAGGCGTCGAGACCCAGGTCCTCCATGCGCTTGGTGTGGTTCTCGGTCAGCCGGGTGAACAGCCGGCCGAGGGCCGCCAGGTCCAGCCCCGGTCGATCCACCCCACCGGCGAGCAGGGCGGTCAGGGCGTCCCGCTCGGCGGCGACGCGCTGCGCCTGGCTCAACGCCTCGCCCATGAGCCGTCGGCCCCAGAGAGCCAGCCGGCCGGAGACCCGGTGGTCCTGTGCGATCGCCGCACGGACGCGGTCGACGACGAACTCCGAGTGCCCCGCGTCCCGCAGGCTCTCCACGACGACGGTCCTGGTGTCGGCGTCGAGGAACGCCGCGATCTCGGTGTAGAAGTCGGCGGCGAGCCCGTCACCGACGTACGCCGTGACGAGCCCCTCCAGCCAGTCCGAGGACGCGGTCCGGGTGTGGAAGGAGTCGAACGCCTCGACGAACGGCTGCATCGCGGCGATCGGGTCGGCGCCGAAGGCGAGCAGGTGGTCGTGGAGCCGTCGGTAGTGGGTGAACTCGGTGGCCGCCATCCCGGCGAGCTCGGCCTTGTCGGCGAGCTCGGGGGCCATCCGGGCGTCCTGCGCGAGCCGCTCGAACGCCGAGATCTCGCCGTACGCGATGGCGCCGAGCAGGTCGACGACCGCGGCTGCGTAGACCGGGTCCTCGAGGGCCCGGGTGCTTGCCGGGCCGGTGCCGGGGCCGGTGCTCGACACGGCGCTCTGGGCGTCGGGAAGGCCGCCGCTTCGTGACGGTTCGGTCATGTCGGCACCCTACCGATACGATGAGTGGACATATTCTGCGAGCCGAAGGCAAGACTCTGACCACGTTCCGAGAGCTCGGGGTTCTCCCCGAGATCGCCGACGCCCTCGAGCGCGGCGGCATCACCACCCCATTCCCGATCCAGGAGATGACGCTCAGCGTCGCTCTGCTGGGCACCGACCTCATCGGCCAGGCCCGCACCGGCACGGGCAAGACGCTGGCGTTCGGCATCCCGCTGCTGCAGCGGACCGTCGCTCCCCACGACCCCGACCACGCCGACCTCGCCGCGCCTGACAAGCCGCAGGCCCTCGTCGTCGCGCCGACCCGCGAGCTGGCGCTGCAGGTCTCCAACGACCTCACCCTGGCTGCCCAGGACCGCAGCACCCGGATCCTCACGATCTACGGCGGCGTGCCCTACGAGCAGCAGCTCGACGCCCTGAAGACGGGCGTCGAGGTCGTCGTCGGTACGCCGGGACGGCTGCTCGACCTCGCCAACCGCGGCGCCCTGGACCTCTCGCACGTCAAGGTCCTCGTGCTGGACGAGGCCGACGAGATGCTCGACCTCGGCTTCCTGCCGGACGTCGAGCGGCTGCTGTCGAAGACGCCGCTCACCCGGCAGACGATGTTGTTCAGCGCGACCATGCCGGGCGCGATCGTCTCGCTGGCCCGGACGCACATGCGTCACCCGGTGAACATCCGCGCCGAGTCCGCTGCCGACACCCAGATGGTGCCGGCCACCGCGCAGTTCATCTACCAGGTGCACGACCTCGACAAGATCGAGATGCTGGCCAAGATCCTGCAGTCGGAGAACAGCGGCTCGACGATCGTGTTCACGCGCACCAAGCGCGCCGCCCAGCGCGTCGCCGACGACCTGGTGGAGCGGGGCTTCCCCGCCAGCCCGTTGCACGGTGACATGGCGCAGGTGGCCCGCGAGAAGGCGATGGCACGGTTCCGCGAGCGCAAGGTGAAGGTGCTGGTGGCGACCGACGTCGCCGCCCGGGGCATCGACGTCTCCGACTTCACCCACGTCATCAACTACAGCT
>CADCUK010000123.1 GCA_902805865.1 uncultured Nocardioidaceae bacterium
ACCGCGCCCATCGTCGAGGCAAGGCTGTGGATCACCGTTCTCGGCTCCGAAAACTGTCGGTGCCGCCCTCTAGCGTTCAGGTATGTCGAACACCAAGGCTCCCGCGGCGCCTCGGTTCGAGGTCCCCGTCGAGCCGATGGGTCTCGATGAGTCAGCGGCGATGCAATTCGTGGTGGAACGGCGCAGACGGCAGGACGAGGCAGCCGCAGAGGAGCTGCGGGCGGTCGCCCACTGGGCCGACCTGCACCGTGTCGACGGCGACGAGCTCGGCTCGATCGACGACGAGGTGTCCAAGCTGTTCTTCCCGGCCGGCTGCACCGATCGGCTCCTGGGTCAGGAGGGCGACCTGCGGCTGGCCGGGCAGGGCGCGTTCATGATCAGCGAGTTCGCCGTCTGCGAGCTCGCCGCAGCGCTCGGCCTCTCGGAGCCGGCAGCTCGTCGTTACGTCGGTCAGGCGATCGAGCTGCGGGACCGCCTCCCGAGGCTCTACTCGGCTGTGATGTGCGGCCGGCTCGCTGCGTGGAAGGCGCGCCAGATCGCCGAGCAGACCATCCCGCTCTCGGCCGCCGCCGCGGCGTACGTCGACCGGCAGCTGGCTCCGTTCGCGCACAAGATGTCGCTGGTCCGGATCTCGGCCGCCGTCGACGCCGCGATCCTGCGCCACGACCCGGAGCTGGCCGCGGAGCGGACCGCGAGGGCCGCAGAGCGGCGCGGGGTCTGGATCGACGAGTGCATCGACGGTGTGAGCGAGATCCGTGCCGTCACGGACACGCCAGACGCGTTGGCACTGGACACCGCGCTCGACCAGGTCGCCGCGGCGCTCCGAGCCTTCGGCGACGAGGAGCCCGAGCAGGTCCGTCGCGCGAAGGCAGTCGGAGTCCTGGCCGACCCTCAGTACGCCCTCGACCTGCAGTCGACGGCCCGCGCCGCCAGCCGGGAGGCTGTGCCCGAGCCCCGGAAGCACAGGCAAGGACCGACCATCCACGTCCACCTGCACACGGACGCCATTGCCGGGTTCAGCGGCGAGACGACGCCCGACGTCGGCCACCTCGCTCGGGTCGGGGGCCAGGGCGCGCAGACGCTGGCGACCGTCCAACGGTGGCTCAGCGACCTCGCACCGGGCGCGGCGGTGAAGGTGACACCTGTCGTGGACCTCGCCGAACGCATCAGCGTCGACGCCTACGAGGCGCCCGACAGGTTGCGGTCTCAGGTCGCCGAGCGCGACGACGGCTGCCGGTTCCCGTGGTGCGGCCGGAAGGGCCTCTTCGACCTCGACCACATCGTCCCCTTCGTTCCCATCGACGACGGCGGACCACCCGGCCAGACGAGCTCTCAGAACCTCGCGCGACTGTGCCGGTTCCACCACCGGGTCAAGACCCACGGAGGCTGGGACTACGAGCGAGATCCCGATGGCGCGCTGAACTGGATCTCTCCGCTGGGACGCGTCTACACCGTGGACGAGAACGGCACCTACCCGCGCTCCTGACGCCTGGGCTGATACCCGGCGTCTGCGACCGGATGAGCACCGCAGAAAGCCGGCACGCCTGTGACACTTCAGTCATGGGCACCGGCACCTCCGACGCGCGCTCCAGGATTGGCGTCTGGGAGTGGGTGCTGCGCGTCGTGCTGGTCGTCGCGACAGCGCTGCCGCTCGGCATCTTCGCGCTGGTGTACGTCATCGACGGCAGCGGCGGCCTGGCCGGGCAGACCCCGTGGCTGTACGCCGTCCTCGACGAGGCAGCGCCGACGTTCCTGGTCTTCTTCGGCGTTCCGGTCGCCCTCGGCACGATCGCCGGCTGGGCACTCCGTCGACTGGGATCTGGGTCGCACCTGTCACTCGTAGCGGGACCGCTGAGCGTGGTCGCCTACCTCTACGCCTTGGTCATCCTCGGCACCGGGCTGGGCCCGTTCGACGTCCGGCCCTGATCGTTCGGGGACCGGCATCGACATCTTCCGAGTGCGGCAGACGAACGCGGCGAATCAGAGTGACCGGAACATCACGTGCAGCCCGACGTACCCGTGCTCGGGATGGTTGAACGCTCCCGGCACCGTGCCGACGATCTCGAATCCCAACGACTGCCACAGCCGGACCGCACCCGTGTTGGTCTCGACGACGGCGTTGAACTGGATGCCTCGGTAGCCGGCCGACGTCGCCCACTCGACGAGGTGCCAGCCGAGGGCCCGTCCGACACCGCGCCCCCGGTGGGCAGGGTCGACCATGAAGGACGCGGTTGCGATGTGCGCGCCACGGCCGGGTCGGTTGGGTCCCATCTTGGCCGAGCCCACGATCACGTCGTCGATGCAGGCGACCACAGTGAGGCCGGGAGGCTGCTCCATCCACCAGGGACGCGCCTCTTCGAGCGAGAGTCCCTCGGGGAAGGCGTAGCCGTGGCCCTCGTCCACGATCGCGGTGAAGAACCGGTGGATCTGCGGCCAGTCGGCGTCGGTCGCCTCGCGGATCTCCACGACCCGGGTCACTCGCCCCAGGCGTCGTTCCACCCGTCGATGTCACTGGCCGGACGGGGAGCCGGGCCCTTGTAGACGGCGCTGGGCCGGATCAACCGTCCGGTGAGCTTCTGCTCCAGGATGTGCGCCGACCAACCGGCCGTGCGCGCACAGGTGAACATCGAGGTGAACATGTTCGGCGGCACCTCGGCGAAGTCCAGGACGATCGCGGCCCAGAACTCGACGTTGGTCTCCAGGACCCGGTCGGGGCGGCGCTCCTTGAGCTCGGCGAGGGCAGCCTTCTCCAGCTCCTCCGCGACCTGGTAGCGCGGAGCGTCGAGCTCCTTCGCGGTCCGTCGCAGGACGCGGGCGCGGGGGTCCTCGGCCCGGTAGACCCGGTGCCCGAACCCCATCAGCCGCTCGCCGTCGTCGAGCAGCTTCTTGACGTACGCCGCCGCGTCGCCGGACTTCTCGACCTCCTCGATCATGCCGAGGACACGGGAGGGAGCACCGCCGTGCAGCGGGCCGCTCATCGCGCCGATGGCGCCGGAAAACGCCGCAGCCACGTCGGCGCCGGTCGAGGTGATGACGCGTGCGGTGAAGGTGGAGGCGTTCATGCCGTGCTCGGCAGCGGAGCTCCAGTAGGCGTCGATCGCCTGGACGTGCTTCGGGTCGGCCTCGCCCTTCCAGCGGATGAGGAACCGGTCGGCGAGCGTCGCGCCCTTGTCGACCTCGGACTGCGGCACGATCGGCTGGCTCAGTCCGCGAGCGGCCTGCGCGGCGTACGAGAGGACCATGACCGCGACCCGGCTGAGGTCGGTGCGCGCCTGCTCGTCGGAGATGTCGTAGGTCTGCCGCATGCCCAGCATCGGGGCGAGCATCGCGACACCTGCCTGGACGTCGGCACGCACGTCACCGGTGTGGACCTGGATGTTGTACGGCTCGGCGGGGGGCAGCCCGGGCTCGTACTTGCCGTCGATCAGCAGCCCCCAGACCTTCTCGAAGGGGACTCGGCCGACGAGCTCCTCGATGTCGACGCCGCGGTAGCGGAGAGCCGAGCCTTCCTTGTCGGGCTCAGCGATCTGCGTCTCGAAGGCGATGACTCCTTCGAGCCCGTGGTGAACCTCTGGCA
Source organism: uncultured Nocardioidaceae bacterium (assembly GCA_902805865.1). GTDB lineage: Bacteria > Actinomycetota > Actinomycetes > Propionibacteriales > Nocardioidaceae > Marmoricola_A. The sequence continues at coordinate 3,578 of CADCUK010000123.1, forward strand.
TTCCGACTCCTTCGTCGACGTGTGCTGCTCCCCGAGGCATTCTGCACCACGCGATCCGGTGCCCGCCCACGCGGCTGCCGTGCGCACGGGCGGCCCGTAGATTGACGAGGTGCAGCCGAACCAGCCGGTGACCCTGGCCAGTCTCCGCGAGGAGTACACGTTGGGCGGTCTCGACGAGGCCGACCTGGAACCCGACCCGTTCGCGATGCTCCAGCGCTGGCTGGACGAGGCGATCCGGGCCGGCCTCTACGACCCCACGGGGATGGTGGTCTCGACCGTCTCGGCCACCGGCCGGCCGTCGTCGCGGATGGTGCTGCTCAAGGGGCTCAGCGTCGAAGGGCTGGTGTTCTTCACGAACTACTCCTCGCGCAAGGGTGAGGAGCTGGCCGGTCAGGGCGCCTGCTCGGTGGTGTTTCCCTGGCACCCGCTGCAGCGCCAGGTGCGGGCCGAGGGCGTCGCGACGAGGATCGGCGACGACGAGAACGACGCCTACTTCGCCACTCGGCCACGCGCGTCACAGCTGGGTGCGTGGGCGTCGCCGCAGTCGAAGGTCGTCGAGTCCCGGGACAAGCTCGACGCGAGGTACGCCGAGGCGGTGGCCCGCTTCGGCGACGGCCCGGTCGAGCGGCCGCCGTACTGGGGTGGCTTCCGGATCGCCCCCGACACCTTCGAGTTCTGGCAGGGCCGTCGAGGTCGGCTGCACGACCGGTTCCGCTACCGGTTCTCGCCCACGGCTGCGAGGACCGACGGACAGGCCTGGCGGATCGAGCGGTTGGCCCCTTGAGAGGGCGCCGGAAAAAGCAGACGACCCGCAGGCGTTTGGTCTTCCTCCAGTCGGACTGCCTGGAGCGCCTGCGGGTCGGGTGACTGCTTGGTATTGCCAGTCCGCGCACTCAGCGGGAGCCGAGGGCTGGCGTGGTGCGCTGCTAGCTGGCAGCCACCTCACGTGTCCGCAAAGAACTCATTGCTTGGACCACCTCCTTCCTCGTGTACGAAAGAGCGTAGGTCGCCGGGAGGCGCCGGACAACAGGTATTTCAGGCGTTGCCGGAAGCGCCTCCGGTTCAGGCCGGGGGAGGCCCGGAGACGACCACCCCGTCGATCTGCACCTTCTTGTCCGTCGACTCGACGACGAGCCTGAGCTTCCCGTCCAGCAGCGTGGCCTGGCGGGGAAGGACCATGACGTCCTGGGTCTCGAGGTCGTCCGCCGCAAGCCGGAGTGCACCGACCTTCGTGGTGCCGACGTAGACCCCGACCTTGCCGCAGCTCGGGCAGCGGGTCGCCAGGACGCCGAACCGGTCGGCGTCCTGGACGCCGGGGAGGGTCAGCCGGGCGCCGGTCTTCTTGGTGGTGAAGGCGGAGCCGAACCACAGCCCGGTGTTGCTGACCGACTTCCAGGCGCTCGAAGCCGTCAGCCCGGTGTCGTCGAGCGGAGTGTGCACGCAGTGGGCGGCCGAGAACTGCGAGACGTTGCCGACGATGTCGCGGGCCAGCGCCGACATGCACTGGGTCTGGCCAGGGGGCTGGGGGTCCCAGGTCGTCGTCACGACAGGCGGCTCCCACTCCGGGGTCGTCCAAGCACCGAAAGGCGTTGTCGGCATCCGCTTCGCCACCCGCTGCTGCATCCCGTCGATCGACTGCTCATCGAACATGATCCAGCTCATGTCGAAACCGTAGAGAGCCACCCGGAAAGGCTTGCCGACCCCGGTGACCTCCGGTGGGGTGACGTCGGTGGCGGGATCACCGAGGGCGACCGGGCGGGTCGGGACGGCTGACGCCGCCGGAGTCACAACGACGAGCAAGGGCAGTGCCACGGCGGCGGCAAGGGCGAGCAGACGGGTGCGCAAGGTCATGTCTCATCGGACCACCGGGGTGGGTCCCGCCGCATAGGGTCTTTCGGGTGCCACGTTGGAGGGGGTTGCTGACAGACATCCGCCCTCTGCAGGTGTCCCCGGCGTACCGACGCCTCTTCTTCGGCAACGCGATCGGGCAGCTCGGTCAGCAGATGACGAACGTCGCGGTGGCGATCCAGGTCTACGCGCTGACGGAGTCGTCGTTCTACGTCGGACTGGTCGGTCTCTTCGCGCTCGCGCCGCTCGTCGCCTTCGGCCTGTACGGCGGCGCCATCGCGGATGCCATGGACCGGCGCACGTTGGCGCTCCTCGCGTCGGCCGGTCTGTGGGGCATCTCGGTCCTGCTGGCCGTCCAGGCTCTGCTCGGCCTCGAGAGCGTCTGGCTGCTCTACGGGCTGATCGCGGTGCAGTCGGCGTTCTACGCCCTCAACAACCCCGCACGCGGCGCGATCGTCCCGAGACTCCTCGACAAACACCTGCTGCCAGCGGCCAGCGCGTTGAACATGGCGACGTTCAACCTCGGGTTCACCATCGGCCCGATCGTCGGGGCGCTGATCATCCAGTGGCAGGGGTTCGCGGCGGCGTACCTCATCGACGTCGTCACGTTCGCCGCCGCCTACTACGGCCTCTACCGGCTGCCGCCGATGCCGCCGGAGGGCGAGGTGACCCGTGCCGGGTGGAAGTCGGTCGTCGACGGACTCCGGTTCCTCAAGCAGGCTCGCAACCTGCGCATGACGTTCGTCCTCGACCTGTGCGCGATGGTGCTCGCCCAACCGAGGGCGCTCTTCCCGGCGCTGGCCTACAAGGTCTACGGCGGGGGTGCGGCGACCGTCGGGATCCTGCAGGCGGCGCCGGCAGCCGGTGCGCTGGTGGCGTTCCTCTTCTCCGGCTGGATCAGCCGGGTGCGGCTGCACGGCGTCGCGATCGTCGTGGCGATCGTCGGCTACGGCGCAGCGGTGGGCGCCGTCGGCTTCACCGACCTGCTCTGGTGGGGCGTGATCTTCCTGGCCCTCACCGGCGCCGCAGACATGATCAGCGCGGCGTACCGGTCGACGATCCTCCAGGTCGCCGCGCCGGACCACCTCCGCGGCCGGTTGCAGGGTGTGTTCATCGTCGTGGTGGCAGGCGGGCCCAGGGCCGGTGACTTCCTGGCCGGGTCGGTGGCCGGCGCGGTGGGGGAGCGGGCGGCGCTCCTCGTGGGCGGTGCGGCGTGCATCCTCGGTGTCGCCGTCGCGATCGCCATGCAGCGGGACTTCCTGAGGTACGACGGCGACGACCCTCGCCCCTGACCCGCCCCGCTACTGGGAACGCGACCGGACGCGCTCGTAGCGGGCCAGCGACTCCTTGCGCTCTGCTGCGTGGTCGACGATCGGGTCCGGGTAGCCGGGGACCCTTTTCGGCTCGTGGATCTGCGACGCCGGGACGTCCCTCAGCTCCTCGACCCAGCGCCGCACGTAGCTGCCGTCCGGGTCGAACTTCTTCCCCTGGAGCGTCGGGTTGAAGACCCGGTAGTACGGCGCCGCGTCCGTGCCCGTCCCGGCCACCCACTGCCAGCCGTGCTGGTTGGAGGGCAGGTCCCCGTCGGCCAGCCAGTGCATGAAGTGCCGGGCGCCGTGACCCCACCACACGTGCAGGTCTTTGACCACGAAGCTGGCACAGATCATCCGCACGCGGTTGTGCATCCGCCCCGTGGCCCGCATCTGGCGCATCCCCGCGTCCACGATCGGGAACCCGGTGCGCCCTTTCTTCCACGCCTCGAACAGCGGCCCGGGCTCGTCGTACTCCATCTCGCGCATCTCCGGACGCAGGTCGCGGCGCGCGCTGTCGGGGTCGTGCCAGAGCACGTCGGCGTAGAAGTCCCGCCAGGCGAGCTCCCGGCGGTACGACGACGCCGAGTCGCCGGAGGCGAGGTCGTGCAGCATCGTCCGGGGGTGGATCTCGCCGTACTTGAGATACGTCGACATGCCGCTCGCCCCGTCGGTGGCGGGCAGGTTGCGGCCCTCCGCATAGGCAGCCAGCCGGTCGTCGCGGAACAGCGTCCATGCCGTCCGGGCTGCCTCCTCGCCGGCCGGCGGCAGCTGCATCCCGTCCGGCGTCGGCTCGTCGGGGAGCGCCTCGCTCTTCACCGCGGCCCAGCTGGGCTTCGCCGGTGCCTCCACCGGCGCCCGCCAGCCGTGCTCGGCCCAGCGTCGCTGGAAGGCGGAGTAGACCCGGAACGGCGTCCCGTCGTCCTTGAGGACCCGCCCCGGCGCGACGGCGTACGGCGACCCGAGCCGCCGCAGCTCCACACCGGAAGAAGCGGCGGCGAGGGCGTCGGCCACCTCGTCGTCCCGACGGGAGCCGTAGGGCGCGAAGTCCGCGGCGAGGTGCACCGCGCCCGCTCCGGACTCGGCCGCCACCTCGGGGACGACGTGGCGGGGGTCGCCGTGCCGGACCACGAGCGCGCCGCCCAGCGCCTCGTCGAGCGCGGCCAGCGACCGGGAGAGGTACGCACGGCGCACCGGACCGGACCGCGACCACAGGAGCGGGTCGACCACGAACAGCGGGACGACCTGGTCCGCCTCGCACGCCGCCAGCAGAGCCGGGTTGTCCGCCAGCCGCAGGTCGCGGCGGAACCACATCACCGAGGTGCTCGTCACCGCTCCACCCTGCCAGGGCCCCCAACGGCGATAGGGGACAATGTGTTGGTGAGCGACCTCATCGACACCACAGAGATGTACCTCCGGACCATCTACGAGCTGGTCGAGGAGGGGATCGTGCCCCTGCGGGCCCGGATCGCGGAGCGGCTCCACCAGAGCGGTCCGACGGTCAGCCAGACGGTCGCGCGGATGGAGCGCGACGGCCTGCTGACGGTCGAGGGCGACCGGCACCTCGAGCTCACCGAGGAAGGCAGCCGGTTGGCGATCCGGGTGATGCGCAAGCACCGGCTGGCCGAGCGGCTGCTCACCGACGTGATCGGTCTGCCCTGGGAGCTCGTGCACGCCGAGGCCTGCCGCTGGGAGCACGTCATGTCGGAGGCCGTGGAGCGCCGGCTCCTCGAGCTGCTGGACCAGCCGACCGAGTCGCCGTACGGCAACCCGATCCCGGGGCTCGACGAGCTCGGGGCCGGGGTCAGCGAGGACTTCATGGAGGGGCTGGTGTCCCTGGACTCGGTCACCGACGGCGCGGGCCGGGTGCGGATCCGCCGCATCAGCGAGGAGCTGCAGAAGGACGAGTCGCTGATGAGCGCGCTGCGACGCGTGGGCGCGCTGCCCGACTGCGACGTGATGGTCTCCGCGGGCCCGGTCGGGGTGCTGGTCGGCGCCGCCGGGGAGACCGCCGAGATCGACCACGACGTGGCCCAGCACATCTTCGTCCAGCAGGGCTGAGCCCGGGCCGACCCCAGCCCGGCCTCGGTCGCGCAGAGGGCCGGTCAGGCGTAGCGCGCGGCCGACCTCGCCCGGGCCTTGGCCGCCTCGACCTCGCGGTCCTTGGGGGCGGCGGTGGTGACGAGCGAGTCGAGGAGCCGCGCGGTGGCGACGGCCACCTCGTGGACGGCCCTGTCGAACGCCTCCTCGTTGGCCTTGCTGGGCTTCGCGGCGCCGCTGACCTTGCGGACGTACTGCAGCGCGGCCGCTTGCACCTCGTCACTGGTCGCGGGCGGCTCGAAGTTGTGGAGCTGTCGGATGTTGCGGCACATGGTGGCAGCGTAAGCCGGTCCTCAGCGCGGGGACAGCGTGACGACCTCGACCCGGTCGGTGACGACAGCCACCGAGGAGCCCTCCGGCAGCGGCAGGGCGCGTGCCTCTCCGGTGGACCACCACCCGAGCGGCCAGGAGTCACCGGCGACCAGGCTGCCGTCGGCCAGCACCTGCACCTCGACCAGCGACGAGCGGCCGTTCCACTGGTCCTGCACGACTGCCAGCCCGCTCTCGCGCTCCGGGAGCCAGGTGAACGTCCGAGGGTCGTAGGCGGCCTGCGGGTAGGCGTGCCGGCCTAGCCCCAGCGTGTCGAGCCGGGCGGGGGCGTCGAGGTCGCCGATGTCGAACAGCGACGCCTGACCACCGAGCACCTCGCCCTGGTTCGTCGCGTCCTGCCCCAGACCGAGGAGCCGGTCGTCCCCGATCGGGTGCAGGTACTCCGAGAACCCCGGGATCTTCAGCTCTCCGAGCGTCCGCGGGGCAGCGGGGTCCGACAGGTCGACGGTGTACAGCGGGTCGGTCTGCCGGAACGTCACCACGACGGCCAGGTCGTCGAACCAGCGGACCGACTTGATCTCCTCGTCGGGGCCGAGTCCGCGCACGGAGCCCGCCACCTCCAGCTCGTTGCCGTCCTCCCGCACTGTGGTGACGCCGTTCTCCTTCGCCGACCAGCCCGGACCGTGGGCCAGCGCCAGCCGGAGCACTCCGTCGTGCTCGTCCATGCTCCACCGGTCGCGCAGCACGCCGGGCACCTTGCCCGAGGCGACGTACGACGTGGTCGAGCCGTCGAGGGCGAACGCGTGCACCTCCGTGGCGTTCCGGCCTCCCCAGGTCGCCAGGTAGAGCCGGTCGGTCGACGCGTAGACGGTCTCGCCGTTCGTCGTCACGCCCAGCGACGCGAGGCCGGTGGGGGCCGTGGCGTCGACGGTGACCACGGCGATCGTGCCGTAGCCGGCTCCCTCCTTGGGGTGCCGGACGTCGCCGCACTCGACCAGGGGCGCCGACGAACCGTCCCCGACCCGGACCGTGGGCAGCCAGTCCTCGATGTCGCTTGCGCGGAGGATCCGCCGGTTCTCCTCGGTGGCCTCGTCCTCGGTGCGCTCCCGGTTGGGCTCCACGAAGTCGATCACCGGCTGCGACGTGGCGAGCACCAGGCGCACGGTGTCGCCGTGCTGTCGGGCGGAGAGCAGCCGCCCGCCGAACGTCTGCTCCGACACCACCCGCGGTGCAGAGGGGTCCTCGAGGGAGACCTCGACGAGCCGGCTCCGGTCATCGAGCACGACCGGGGACGAGATAACCGGCCGGCTGAGCATGTCCGTGGCGGCCGGACCGCCCCACGTCGCGCTGCTCTCCCGGCCGATCACGAGCACGGTGTCGCCGGACAGCAGCAGCTCAGCCTGGACGAGCCCCTCGGGCAGCTCCAGCGAGCCCACTTCCCGGGCTTCGGGGCCGGTCACGTCGGTGACCACCAGGGTGTTGCGGCGGACGTGCACGACGACCTCGCCGTCGGTCTTGGCCCGGTCGGGCTCGTCGACCCCGACCTCCTGCACGTTGGTCCCGGTGTCGCTGCTCGCCACGTCCTCGCCCGCGTCCGAGCCCGAGTCCGAGGCCGTGTCCGAGGCCGAGTCGGGAGTCGCTCCCTGCACCCGCTCCATCGCCATGCCCTCACCCGCGACCGCGGCGGTCGGCAGCACCATCGGCCAGCCCCCGAGGCCGTACGGCCCCACCTCGGGCAGCGCCTCGTCGACGTACCACTGCAGCAGCTCGTCGCAGTCCTCGAACGGCACCAGCTCCGTCGCGGCGGCGTCGGGTGTCAGGAAACCGACGGAGCCGGACGGATCCCCGGCGAGCCCGGCGAGTCCGGTGATCACCACCGTGAGGGAGGCGGTCGTGGCCACCAGGAGCGAGCCGAGGGCGAGCTTGCTGCGCATGGGTCCTCCCGCGATTGCTTCGTGCTTCCTCAGGTGTGACGCATCGCTCGTCCAGCTGGTTCCGCACCTCTGCAACAGTGGGCATCCTGCAAGTCAGCGACCAGAGGAGCTCACGTGCCGGAGAAGAACACCCGCGACCACGACATCGTGGTCTTCGGAGCGACCGGGTTCACCGGCCGCCTCACCGCCGAGTACCTCGCCGAGCACGCGCCTGCGGACTGTCGCTGGGCCCTGGCCGGCCGGAACATGGAGAAGCTCGAGGCGGTGCGCTCCGGCCTGGCCGAGATCGACCCGGCGCTCGCGGAGCTCCCGCTGCTGACCGCTGACGTGACCGACGCCGACTCGCTGCGCGCCGTGGCTGAGTCCGCCCGTGTCGTGATCACCACCGTCGGGCCCTACCTCCAGCACGGCGAGCCGCTCGTCGCCGCGTGCGCCGCGGCCGGCACGGACTACGTCGACCTCACCGGTGAGCCCGAGTTCGTCGACCAGATGTACCTCGACCACCACCAGACCGCGGTGGCCTCCGGCGCCCGGCTCGTGCACTGCTGCGGTTTCGACTCGATCCCGCACGACCTCGGCGTCCTGTTCACGGTGAAGCAGCTCCCGGCCGACGTGCCGTTGACGATCCGCGGTGTCGTGCGCTCCGACGCGGCGTTCTCCGGCGGCACGTTCCACTCCGCACTGAACCAGTTCTCGCGGGGACGGCAGCTCCAGCGTGCTGCGTCGGAGCGCAAGAAGATCGAGGCGAGGCCCGAGGGTCGTCGCGTGCGCGCCCAGGGCGGCAAGCCCCGCAAGGACCCGGAGCTCGGCTACTGGCTGATGCCGCTGCCGACGGTCGACCCGACGATCGTGAAGCGGTCGGCGGCTGCCCGGGACGACTACGGCCCGGACTTCACCTACTCGCACTACGCCGGGTTCAAGAGCCTGCCGTACGCCGGTGGCTCGGCCGTCGGTGTGGTCGGCCTCTTCGCGGCCGCCCAGGTCCCGCCGGTGCGCAGCCAGCTCCTCAAGCGCGTGCCGCAGGGCGAAGGGCCGAGCGAGCGGAAGCGCGCGAAGTCCTGGTTCACCGTCGAGTTCGTCGGCGAGGGCGGCGGCCAGCAGGTGCGCACCAAGGTGGCCGGCGGCGACCCCGGCTACGACGAGACCGCGAAGATGCTTGCCGAGTCGGCCCTGTGCCTGGCGTTCGACGACAACCCTGCGATGTCGGGGCAGGTGACCACCGCAGCGGCCATGGGGGAGCACCTCCTGGACCGGCTCAGCAAATCGGGCATTTCGTTCACAGTGGAGTAAATCTGGTCATAGCCTGGGCGGGTCTCGCAACCCGTCCAGGAAGGTCCGATGAGCTCCCCTCACGGCTCAGTCCCGTTCCGCCTCGGTGTCGTGTCGTTGATGGTCAGTGCTGTCCTGACCACGACAGTGGCCGGCACCGACGTCGTCGAGCGGCTCGTGCTCGCCACCTCGCCCGCTGAGCTCGCTCCGGCGGCCGCCGTCCGGACGCAGGTCGCGGCAGAGCCGCTGGTGACCTTCGGCCAGCAGGTGGAGCCCCGGGTGGTGCTCCGGCCGCTTCCCGATGGCAAGACCCAGGTGGACGCCAAGGGCAAGAACCTGTGGGAGATCAGCGGCACCGGCAGCAACAACGTGCCGTCGGCCGCGATGCGTGCCTACGAGAACGCGGCCGAGACGCTGCGCCGGGTGCAGCCCAGCTGCCAGATCCCGTGGACGCTCCTCGCCGGCATCGGTCGGGTCGAGTCCGACCACGGACGGTACGGCGGCTCGGTGCTCGGCTCCGACGGTCTGCCCCGACCGGCGATCCGCGGCGTGGCGCTCAACGGAGTGGGTCCCGTGGCAGCGATCCCCGACTCCGACAACGGCCGTCTCGACGGCGACAAGGTCTGGGACCGGGCCGTGGGCCCGATGCAGTTCATCCCCACCACCTGGGCCTACTCCGGTCGCGACGGTGACCGGGACGGCGTGGCGAACCCCAACGACATCGACGACGCGGCCCTTGCCGCTGCGCACTACCTGTGCCCCGACTCCGGCGCCACCGCCGGCCTCGCGGACTGGCGTGCCCAGGTGTTCCGCTACAACTACTCCGACTACTACGTCGACCTGGTGATGGCGTTCGAGCGTGGCTACCGGACCGGGGTCTTCGAGATCCCGTCCCCGCCCCCGCCGCCGGCCCCGGAGGAGACCGACGAGGGCAAGAAGAAGGGCAAGAAGGGCAAGCGCGGCGACAAGGGCGAGCAGAGCAAGAAGGACCGCGACCCGAAGCCTCCCAAGCAGCCCCAGCCCCAGCCCCAGCCGCAGCCCAAGCCGCAGCCGCAGCCCAAGCCGCAGCCGCAGCCGCAGCCCCCCAAGGGTGGCGGTTCCGGTGGGTCCGGCGGCGGGTCGGGCGGCGGCTCCGGTGGGTCCGGTGGCTCCGGCGGCGGCTCCGGCGGCTCCGGTGGCGGCTCCGGTGGTTCGGGCGGTGGCTCTGGTGGCTCCGGTGGCTCCGGTGGTTCCGGTGGCGGTTCCGGTGGCGGTTCCGGTGGCGGGCCCAGCCCGACGCCCACGCCGACGCCGACACCCACCCCGACCCCTACGCCGACTCCGACGCCCGCACCGACGTCGTCCCCGGCGCCTGAGTCCCCGTAGGCCTCAGGGGAGCAGCGTCTCCACCGCGTCCTCGAGCTCCTCGGGGATGACCTGGGTGCCGCCGGAATCCCTGCCCTGAGGACGCCGGGGGTCACGAAGCTCGCCACGGAGCGTGCCGTCGAACGGCACTTCCGGGCTCATTCTCGGCATCGGCACCGGGCGTGGTCCCGACCGGAGCAGCTCGGGCATCGGCGCGGCTCGAGGTCCGTCGGGAAGCACCTCGCGCATGAAGAAGAGGCTGCGGGGTCCACGCTGCACGACTCGCAGCTAGGGACGGTCCGGGTCGATCCGCGTGCTCTCGGCAGGCACGGAAGAGGCAGGCACAGAAGAGGCAGGCACAGGGGAGTCGGTTGCGCGCCCGACGGGCTGGGCCGCGCTCGCCGTACCCGCACCGGACCCGCCGGCCACCAGGAGAACTGCGGTCAGCGTCGCGACACGTGCTCGACTCATCCGGCCCCCTCGACCTCTCGATCGATGGTACGCCTCGGAGTCAGCCCTTGAGCGGGTCGTGACCCCAGTTCATCAGCGAGTACCGCCAAGCGGTGTCACTCACGTCCCCGGACGGTCGCTGCGCGGTGTGGCGGTGGACGTACCCGACCACCTTGGCCATGTGCTGGACGTCGTCGTCGGTGAGATCGGCCTTCTTCGTCCGGAGGATCTCGACGATCCGACGGCCGGACTTGTGCCCGGTGGCCTCGCCGCCGTCGTCCTTCTGTCCCACCGACTGCGAGTCGTCGGACTCGAGCCAGGTCTCGAGCTCCCCGGCGGTCATGTTGACCGCCTTCTGCCAGTCGTCCCAGACGTCGTCGAGCTGGTGCGCCACTCGACTCAGCTCTTCTTCTTGAGTGCGCCGGGCTTGTGCACGGCCTCGCCGCCGCTCTTCTCGCTCTGGACGAGGTACTGCGGCTCGTCCTTCGACGCCTTGACCGTCCGGCCCCCGGCCTCGGTCTCGGAGGTGATCTTCTTCTTCACCTTGCCCTCGGCCGTGCCCCCGTGGCTCTTCCAGCTGACCTCGTCGCCCTTGCTGAATTCCTTGTCGCTCATGCGCGCTCTTTACCCGCGGCACGGAACGGGCATGCCTCAGTCCAGCGGGAAGAACTCGACGTCCTCGCCGGTGACGAGCACGACCTTGCCGTCAGGCAAGGGGACCAGCCGCACCTGCTCGATGTCGTCGCCGTACTCGACCTGGGTCTGCTCGTTGCCCAGCCGGCCCCGGTCGATCGAGACCGTGGACACGTAGCCGGTCCGTCCCCGGGACGTCACCGTCAGCATCGTGCGCTGCTCGGGGAGCCACGTGAACTGGCGCGGGTCGTCGCCCGCGCGCGCCCGGGTGCCGGCGCCGTAGGAGTGCACGTCGAGCCTGCGCAGCGCGGAGAGGTCGGTGACGTCGAAGAGGCCGAGCTGGGCCCCTGAGCCACCGCCGGGTTGAGGACCGGTGCCGACCCCGACCACCCGCATCGGCCCCAGGGGGTGCAGGTAGCTCGAGAAGCCCGGGATCTTCAGCTCACCCAGGAGCCGGGGGCTGCGCGGGGTGGTGAGGTCGACGGCGTACAACGGGTCGACCTGCCGGAACGTCACGAGCAGCGCCAGCCCGTCGAACCAGCGCACCGACTTGATGTCCTCGCCGACCCCGAGCCGGTCGATGCGTCCCACCTCGACGAGCTCGTCGCCGGCGGCCCGCAGGGTGACGATCGAGTTGAAGTTCCCGGTCTCGCTCGACGGGCCCACAGCCAGCCGCAGCACGCCGTCGGACTCGTCCATCGACCAGCGGTCGCGGACCGTGCCCTCGACCTCGCCCGCGCCGAGGTACGACGCCCCTGTCCCGTCGAGCGAGAACGCGTACACGTGCGTGGTGCCGTCGACGGCCCCGGAGATGCCGTCGAACGAGCAGAAGCCGCGGCAGAAGAAGTCCGGGCCGCCGGTCGATGCGAGGTAGAGGTGGTCGGCCGACTCGTAGGTCAGCGGTGCGTCGCCGGCGACCGCCAAGGCCTCGAGCCCGGCAGGATCGTCCGCGGTGAAGCCCACGACCGCCGTCGTGGCCAGGCCGATCTCGGCGCGGGGGACAGCGACCCGCGCACAGCGCAGGAAGCCGCTCGGCTCGCTGCCGTCGACCGAGACCCGGGGGAGCCAGTCAGCGACCGTGGTGTTCTCCACGAGCTCGCGGTTGGCCCGTGCGGCACCACGGCCGCGCGCGAAGTCGAGGTCGGGCAGTCCCTTGGACAGCGTCAGCCGGACAGTGTCGTCGTGCTGCCTCGCGGCCAGCAGCGCGGCGTCGTAGTCGACGGTCCGGAGCAGCGCCGGCTCCGTCGGCTCGCCGATGTCGACGGTGAGGACCCGGGTCTGGGGGGACGGTTCCTGCTCGTAGTCGCCGTACGGGTCGGAGGGTGCGCGCGTGCCGTCGTTGCCGAGAGCCACCACGGTGTCGCCGACGAGCAGGATCTCGCCGTCGTGGAAGTCACCGAGGTCCAGCCGTCCTAGCTCGGCCACCGCGTCGCCGCTCACGTCGTACGTCGTCAGCTCGGCACCACGCAGCCGCACGAGGAGCTCGCCGTCGGTCTTGACGGTGTCGGGCTCGTCCACACCCTGCTCCTGGACGTTGGTGCCGGTCTCGCTGGCCCGGGCGCCTGTGGTCTTCGCGTAGCCCGCGTAGCCCGACAACCTCTCCGTGTTCGCCCGCACGCCGTCGAAGGCGGCGTGGAGGTTGCCCAGCTCGGAGTACGGCGACGACCAGCCGTGCCTGCCGACGAGGTCGACTGCTCGGGACACGTAGTGGTCGACGAGGCGCTCGCAGGACTCCGGCCGCTGGAGCTCGCCGTGGAACGCGGCAGGCGTGATGGCTGCGTCGCCCTGGGCCGGCTCGGTGGCCGGAATCCGGGTCGAACCGCCGGACCCCGAGTCCTGCTGTGCGACGAGCGTGCCGGCGACGAAAGCCGCGGCGACGCAGGCCAGGACCCCGACGCGCTTCAGTGACGCGCGGGTGCGTCGGGTCGGCTCGCGGTCACCGGCGGCGGCGCGGGCCCGCCGCATGATGGCGTCTACCGGGGCCGGTCCTACCGGCAGCTCTTCCCAGTGGCGTTCGAGGTCGGTCATCAGCTGCCTCCGGCGAGGTCGGGGCGAAGGTCGGTCAGGTGGTCGTCCGCTGCCAGCTGGGCGAGCGAGCGGGAGAGACGGCTCTTCACGGTCCCGGATGGGACACCGAGCGCGTCGGCGGTCTGCTGCTCGGTGAGCCCTGCGAAGTAGCGCAGCACCACGACGTCGCGGTTCCGCTTGCTGAGCCCCGCGAGCGCCCGGTGGACCGCGTCCGCGACGTCGACAGCCGCAGCCGCGTCAGGCGCAGCGGTCTCCGGCAGCTCGGCCGTGGGTCGCTCGCCCCACCACCGTCTCCGCCGACTGTCCCGCAGGCAGTTGAGCAGGATCCGGTAGACGTACGCGGTGCGGTTGTCGGCACCCGTGACGCTCGGCCAGGCCGTGTAGCAGCGCACCAGTGTCGTCTGGGCGAGGTCCTCCGCCTCGTGCGGTGAGCACCCGAGGAAGACCGCCGACCGCACGAGCGAGCCCCAGGCCCGGCGTGCGTAGTCGGCGAACTCGGTGTCGTGCTCCATGGCTCCCCGTCGGTCCGGTGGCGGCGTTCGTCTCTACGACGAGCCCGGACCCGTGCGCGGTTCCATCCACCTGCGGATCCGCCGGAGCGGCTGAACGTGGTGCCCCAGGTAGGAGTCGAACCTACGACCTTTCGCTTAGGAGGCGGCTGCTCTATCCACTGAGCTACTGGGGCGGGCCGGCCGGGTCGACAGTGTGTCGGCCGGGTGACCGCGCGCCATCTTTCCAGAGGTGCAGAGGGTCCCGCGACCGGGCCGGATCAACCGGGGTAGGCCTCGATGATCCGCTTCGCCCGTCGGCGGATCCGCGGCAGCGCCTCGTACAGGTGCCGGCCGGGGCAGGCGGTGTCGTTGGTGTCGCGGTGACCGTCGATCACCGGGAGACGTACGCGGCGACCGGCCGGGTAGTTGTCGCTGCCCTCGGAGGTGACCCGGACGCGTCCGCGCGGGTTGCGTCCGTAGCGGTCGAGCTTCCAGGCCGCCAGCGCGGCGACCGCACGGACCACTTTCCTGCTGGGCTTGGTGGTCTCGAAGTTCCCGATGACCGACACACCGCAGGAGGTCCCGTTGAAGCCGAGGGTGTGAGCACCACGGACCGGGCGGCGCGCGCCGCCGGCCCGTCCGATCCAGATGCGCCCGAACCGGTCGACCAGGAAGTTGTAGCCGAGGTCGGACCACCCGAGGTTCTTCGTGTGGTAGCGGTACATGCCCCGGATCAGCCCGGGCACGTCGGTCCGCGAGTAGCTGTTGCTGTTGACGGTGTGGTGGACGTGGACCTGACGGATCGTGTCGTTGTACGACGGGTCGCCCGAGCGCCAGCGCCGTCGAGCTCCCCAGTCACGGCGGCGACGGAGCTCCGGGCGGGGTGCGCGTGTCCGCTCGCGGTCGTCCCTGCTGCGCTGGGCGAACCGGCTGAGGGCCGGCTCGCGGGCCGGGTGCAGGAGCACCAGGGTGAGGTCCTCGGGCCGGGCTGCTGACACGTCGACCTGGATGCCGTCGGCGGCGCCGATCCACACCAGGTCGGTCCCCACCACGGGCGTGCTCTCGTCGGACCCCAGGTCCGGGAGGTCGTGGAGCGTCGGCATCGCCTGCCAGTCCTGCCACTTGCCGCCGGTCCGCGACCGGATGCGGACGTCGGGGTCACCGGTGTCCCTCGTCCAGGTCACCGCCACCATCGAGTGCGTCGAGGTCGGCAGCTGCTTGGTCTGCCACCGTCCGTCCCCCACCGGGACGAGGCGCCGACCGTCGAGGGGGAGGTCGAGCGCCTCGACGCCGTCCTCTGCGTGCGAGGACAGCTGCAGGCCCGGCAGGCCCTCACCCTCGTCGGAGTCCGACAGCCGCGCGACGCCGACGCCGACTCCGGCGACGGCGACGGCCCCGCCGGCCAGCAGCTTGAGGACCGGTCGGCGGGAGAGCACGTGGTGGTCCGAGATTCTCGAAGTCACAACAGTCCCTTGCGTCTCAGCGGCAACATGGCCCCAACACCGTACGGGCGACAGGCGACGAGGTGTGACTGCCGCGCGGGGGCGTGCGCTCGGAGCAGGGTGGGGTCAGAGCAGGACGCCGCGGGCCAGCAACGCGTCCGCCGGGTCGACCGCCACCCCGCCGCCAGGACGCAGCTCGAGGTGGAGGTGCGGTCCGGTGCTGTTCCCCGTGGAGCCCACGGCTCCGACGACGGCGCCCTGCTCGACGACCTGGCCGACGACCACGTCGGTGCGGGACAGGTGGGAGTACGACGACTCGGTGCCCTCGGCGTGCGTGACCTCGACCCGCAGGCCGTAGGCCCCGGCGTCGCCGACATGGGTGACCGTGCCCGCCGCCACCGACATCACGGGCGTGCCTGAGGGGGCCGCGAGGTCGATGCCGGTGTGGTCGCTGCTCCACAACGAGCCGGACTGCCCGAACTCTGCGGTCACCCGGTAGTCGGCGCTGATCGGCGAGACCCAGACGTCGAGCGCGCCGAGGTCCCCGACCGACTCGATGAACTCGGCGAGCTCACGGTCGGCCCGCTTCGCCTGCTCGATGCGCGCTCTCTGGCGCTCCTTCATCAGCTCGGCCTTGAAGGCGTGGCCCGTCGGCTCCGAGACGGACTGCTCGCGCACCGGCTCGTCGTCGGACGTCGGCGTCGGTCGACCGTCGGGTTCGTCCACCGGCTCTGGTGCAGGTGCAGGCGCCCGATCGGGGCGGCCGGTGGCCGGGGCGGACGCCGGTGAGACGGCAGCTTCCGGGCCCTCCCAGCGAGGGGCGACCGGCTGCGGTGACGCCGCCTCCACCTGCGTGGCGACGCTCCAGGAGACCGTCCAGAAGAGCGCGCCCACCAGGAGGAGCAGCACGAGGCCCACGCCCCGCCCGAGCCACCACGGCAGCTCCGACGCCGGCGCGCGTGGGGGCGTCCGGCCGGCTTCACTCACCCACGGAAGGTTAAGGGTGTCGTGACCGGTCTGCGGCCAAACAAGGTATTTGCCTGATTTGCTCCGTTTGCGGTGATCCGTAACTACCGTGAGGTGTCTGTCCCACCGACCCCATGCCTAGGACTGAACGATGCGTCGCCTCGTTGCCCTCGCGGTCGCCCCGATCGCTGTCGCTGCCGCCCTCGCCGTACCCGCACCGGCAGTCGGCGTCCAGTCGACCAGTCACCACAAGTCCTGGCACCAGCAGGGTGGCGACGACTCCATGGACCCGGCGCCGCCGGTCCTCCAGGCCTCGGCCACCCGGGTCGCACCCGGCGCCGCCGTCAAGCTCACCGCGACCGCCGAGACGGAGATCATCGGCGGCACCTGGAAGGTGCGGGACGCCGGCGGGGACTGGCGCCGCCTCGCGACGTGGAGCAGTCCCGACGCGCACACGGGAGTCGTCACCAAGGACGTCACCGCTCGGAAGGAAGCAGGCACCCGCTCCTTCAAGCTGGTGGCCGAGTACCAGGACGGCTCCTCGGTCTCGAACCGCGTGACCGTCGAGTCGGTCGTGGACTCCAGCCCCTCCGAGCCGGGCTCCGAGGAGGCGAACCGGTTCAGGGCGGTCACGTGGAACGTCTACTACGGCACGCCCGTCACCGAGCTGCGGCCGATCCTCCGGCGGCTGCTCGCCGACGGCGTCTCGGTGTTCCTCATGCAGGAGATGAGCAACCCGGATGCCCGACGGATGCTCGAGCAGGAGGGTCTGGACTACCACTACGTGTCCTACCAGTGGGTGGTCGCGTGGGACCCCGACGTCTGGAGCGCCCGGGACACCTGGGGCAAGCGTCTGTCACCGACCTCGTTCGTCCGGGAGGACGGGAGGGGGCCGATCTACGTCGACTCGGCGCTGGCGCACCTGGAGGACCGCGCCGGGCGGACGCTCGAGGTGATGTCGTACCACCTGCCGCCGAACGTGCAGGTCACCCACCCGCAACCCGAGCGGCTGCAGATCCACCGCGAGGCCGCGGCGACCTGGCGCCGGCTCGTCGGGTCGTCGACGGCCGACGCCATGCTGTACGGCGGTGACGACAACGTCGACGAGAACAACGGGTACCTCTCCGGCACCAGCTTCTGGGACTACATGCGCCGCTCGTACACCGGGCTGCGCCAGGTGGTCGCGCCGACCGGGACCATCAGCCGCTACCGCAGGATCGACGACTTCCGCACCCGGGGTCTCCTCCCGGGCACCGGCTACACCGGCAACGGGGGCGGCGACCACAAGTTCTTCGTGTCGGACTTCACCTGGCGGTGAGGCTCCGCTGGACCCGGTGAAAGGTGTCAAGTCACGAACCGGGCGATTTCGGGAACCTGCCTCCGGCTTGGCATCATGTTCGAGGATGTTCGGGCATCTGCGGGGGCGAGGGCCGACCGTCGGCCGGTCAGGAAGAGTCAGGACACCTGTGAGTTACTACGCCAAGCATCGACGCGCGTCGTCGAAGCGGCCGGTGCTGCGCGCCGTCGCTGCCTCGACCGCGCTGGTGCTGCTCGTCCTCGCCGGGACGGTCTTCCTCACCTACCGGCACCTCGAGGGCAACATCACCGTCTCCAATGGCTTCGACCAGATCGTCGCGCCTCGTCCGGACGAGGTCGAGGTCGAGGGGCCGAAGAAGCCGCTCAACATCCTGCTGCTCGGCTCGGACACCCGCGAGGGACAGACCGAGGTCCTCGGCCAGACCCCCGGGCTGTCGGACACCACGATCCTCCTGCACCTCTCCGCAGACCGCGAGCGGGCGTACGGCGTCAGCATCCCGCGCGACCTGATCGTCTCGCGCCCGGACTGCACGGGCCCGGACGGGAAGATGGTTCCCGGCGCGGACGTCGCCCAGTGGAACGAGGCCTACGCGCTCGGCGGCGAGGCGTGCACGATCGCGCAGTTCGAGGAGATGTCGAAGCTGCGCGTCAACCACTTCGTCGTCGTCGACTTCAACGGCTTCAAGGACATGGTCGACGCCCTCGGTGGCGTCCCGGTCTGCGTGCCCGAAGAGGTCAACGACCCGGTCGGCAAGATCTACCTGCCTGCCGGCAGCTACGAGGTGACCGGCAACCAGGCCCTCAACTACGTGCGGGTCCGCAACGAGATCTCCGACAACGGCGACATCGGCCGGATGAAGCGTCAGCAGACCTTCCTCGCTGCGATGGTGAACAAGGCCGTGTCGGCCGGCACCCTGTTCAACCCACCGCGGCTGGTGAAGTTCCTCAACGCCGGGACCAAGTCGCTGACCACCGACCCGGGGCTGGCGAAGCTCACCGACCTGTTCGAGCTCGCGCAGGAGGTGCGGGGCATCGGGTTGGGCAAGGTCCAGTTCCTGACCGTGCCGATCATGGCCTACGAGCCCGATCCGAACCGTCTCGCGCTCGCCCCGGGTGCCGACGCGCTCTGGGAGCAGCTGCGCATGGACGAGCCACTGGGCAAGGAGCTGTCCAGCGACGCCACGAAGGCCTCGCAGGGCAAGCCCGGCTCGGGCCAGCCCAAGCCCGAGGAGGCCCAGGAGGCCGAGGAGAACGGGCTGTGCGCCTGAGGCGCCCGACCGTCAGCACGGCCGTCAGCCCGGCCGTCAGCCCCGGCCGTCAGCTCCGGGTCGCGGTGGCGGCCGCAAAGGCCTCCACCGACGGGAGGTCGAACGCTCCGTGGTCGGAGCCCAGTCCTTGGACCACCTGCGCGGCAGCGGCGTTGCCGATGACGGCCGCCTCGGCCGGCGTACGTCCTGCGAGGACCGCTACCAGGAACCCTGCGCTGAACGCGTCGCCGCACCCCGTGGTGTCGACGACGTCGACCTCGAAGGCCGGCACCCGGTGCGTCCCGTCGGCGGTCGCGACCAGGGCGCCGTCCGCGCCGCAGGTGGCGGCGACGCAACCGACTCCGCGCTCCAGGAGGGCGGCGGCGCCCTCCTCGAGCGTCGCAGCACCGGTGAGGCCGAGCAGCTGCTCGTCGTTGGGGAGGAAGTAGTCCGCGTGCGGCAGGGCGGCACCGACCCACTCGAGCATGTCCGGGTCGCCGGGAGCCAACAGGTCCAGCGCGGTGGCGGTGCCGTTGGTCCGGGCGTGCTGCAGCAGCTCGGCCGCAGCCTCGCCGCCCAGGAACTCGGGCCCCCCGAGGTGCAGCAGGTCGGCTGCCGCCACCGCCTCCAGGTCGGCGTCGGCGACCGTGAAGGTGCCGTTCGCGCCGATGCAGTGCCATGCGGGCCGGTCGCCGTTCGGGCGCACCGGCAGCACGCTGGCGGAGGTCTGCACGTCGTCACGGCGCACCAGCCGGCTGACGTCGATGCGCTGCTCGGCGAGCAGCTCCAGCAGCACCCGGCCGAGCGGGTCGTTGCCGACCGCCCCCATGCTCGCGACGTCCGCGCCGAGCTTGGCCAGGACGACGGCGGTCCCTCCGGCCGTGCCTGCGGGCGACATCCTGATCTGCTCCACGAGAGCACCGTCGGAACCGGACGGGATCGACTCGACGTGCCGCACGTGGATGTCGAGGACGTGGACGCCGGCAGCGAGGGCGCGGAAGGTCACGGGTTCTCCTGGGGGGTTGGTCGGTCGACGGGTCGGGTGGTGCCGTACTTGCGCTCGATGGCGGCCAGCACGACCGCTTCCTGCTGTGCCTCGTCGAGCACCGCCGGGGTGCCGACGACGGAGGCGTCCCGGTAGAGCGTGCACAGCCACTCGAGCAGCAACGCGTTGTCGAGGGCCTTCTCCACGGTGCCGCCGACGGCGACGGAGCCGTGGCTGGCCATCAGTGCCGCCGAGCGCCCGTCCAGGGCAGCACGGACGTGGGCCGCCAGCTCCGCGGTCCCGAAGGTGGCGTACGGCGCGACGCGCACCGCTCCTCCGAGCAGCAGCTGCTGGTAGTGGATGCAGGGCAGCTCGGTGAGCACCGTCGACATCGCGGTGCTCACCGGCGCGTGGGTGTGCACCACGGCCTGGGCGTCGGTGTCGCTGTAGAGACCGAGGTGGAGGTCGAGCTCGGAGGTCGGCTCCAGGTCGCCCTCGACCACCTGGCCGTCCCGGTCCACGACCACGACCTCGTCCAGGTCGAGCTCGCCGAAGACGGCGCCGGTCGCGGTGATCGCCACCAGCTCGCCGACGAGCACGCTGATGTTGCCCGCCGTACCCACCACCAGCCGTTCCGCGGCAGCGCGACGGCACGCGGCGACGACGGCTTCGCGCGCGGTTGCGAGCGCTGGGTCGTTCACCGGGCTCACGCGTCGACGCCCTTCAGCCCGGCGGGGCTCGCGTAGAGCTCGAGGTAGGCCGACAGCACCTTCAACGCCTCGTCGAGGATCATGGGGTCGCCGTCCATGTCCGTGGCGAACGCGAGCTGGAAGAGCCGGTCGCCCATCTCGACGGCGATCTCGGCATGACGCGGGCCGGCGTCCTCCACCAGCAGCCCGAGGTCGGAGGCCAGGTCGAAGAGCGCCCGCGCGATCTGGCGGTTGTGGGCACGGCAGAACTCGTCGATGGCGGCGTTGGTGCGGCCGCGGAGGTAGATCATCACGAACGCCGGTCGCTCGCGGTAGACCGCGACGAAGGCCGCCAGGGTCGCGGCCACGATGTCCCGGATCGTGAACCGCGTCAGGGCAGCGAGGTCGGCCTGGACGCGGGCGTCCATCGCCTCGATGTCCCGCTCGACCAGGGCGAGCAGGATGTCGTCGCGGTCGGCGAAGTACTGGTACAGCGAGGCGACCGGCACGTCGGCGGCGTCCGCGATGCTGCGGGTGCCGACCGCCTCGACGCCGTGCCTCACGACCTGGGCGGCGGCGGAGTCGAGGATCTTCTCGACCCGGTCCCGGCTCCGCGACTGCTGAGGGACCCTGCGCAGGCGTGGTCGGCCGGCGGCGTCGTGCTGCATGATCGGAACGGTAGCGGAACTCGATCGAACCTGACACGTGTTCAGGTAAACTCCGGTGTGCCGCGCGCGTCCTGCCGGTCCGACCCCGAGGAGCTTCCGTGACCGAGTCGATGAGTCGTCGAACCGTGCTGGGCGGAGCCGGTGCACTGGGCACCTTGGCTGCCACCGGTCAGCTGTTGAGCCGGCCCGCCGAGGCCGCCACCCGGGCAGGCGCGCTCCCGCGCCGGGTCGACGTCGTCGTCGTCGGTGCCGGGATCTCCGGGCTCGTCGCCGCCCGCAAGCTGCGTGCAGCGGGCCGCTCGGTGCTCGTCGTCGAGGCCCGCGACCGGGTGGGCGGCAGGATCCTGAACCACACCGTCCGCGGCGGCTCGGTCATCGAGTCCGGGGG
Source organism: uncultured Nocardioidaceae bacterium (assembly GCA_902805865.1). GTDB lineage: Bacteria > Actinomycetota > Actinomycetes > Propionibacteriales > Nocardioidaceae > Marmoricola_A. The sequence goes on from CADCUK010000123.1 coordinate 24,957, forward strand.
AGCGTTCATCGGCCCGACCCAGGGCCACATCAAGCGGCTCGCCAGGGAGCTGGACGTCAAGACGTTCGAGCAGTACGTCGCCGGCGACAACATCTACGTCAAGCACACGCCTGCCGGCGCGACCGCGCTGCCCTACACCGGCACGATCCCGCCGGACCCGACGATCCTTCCCGACGCCGGAAAGCTGCAGGAGCAGATCAACAGCATGGCGAAGGAGATCGACGTCTCCGCGCCGTGGACGCACCCCAAGGCTGCGGAGTGGGACACGACCAGCTTCGACGACTGGGTGCGGGAGCAGACGGTCAACCCCGACGTACGTGACCTCATCCTCTGCTACACCCAGGCCGCCTTCGGCGCCGACGGCATGGACTTCTCGCTGCTGTTCCTGGTCTGGTACATCGCCGCGTCGGGCGACGAGACCCACGTCGGCACCTTCGAGCGGTCGTCAGGCACCGACGAGGCGGCCCAGGACGAACGCTTCGTCGGCGGCTCCCAGCTCGTCCCGCTGCGGATGGCCAAGCAGCTCGGCGACCGGGTGGCGCTCAACGCAGCGGTCCGTCGCATCCGTCAGGACGGCAGCGGCGTCGACGTCCACACCGACCGCGGGACCGTCCGCGCGGAGCGGGTCGTCGTGGCCTGTCCGCCACGCTTCGTGCTCGACATCGACTGGTCGCCGCTGCTCCCTCCGCGTCGGGCCCAGCTGCTCCAGCGGATGCCGATGGGCGCCCTGATGAAGTGCGACGCGGTCTACCGGACGCCGTTCTGGCGCAAGGACGGGCTGTCCGGCTCCGGCCTGAACACCAAGGGCGCGGTGCGCACGACGTTCGACAACTCGCCGCCGGACGGCGACGTCGGTGTGCTGCTGTCCTTCGTCGGCGGCTCCACCTGGAACAAGTACGGCAACATGCCGCGCGCCAAGCGCCGCAAGGCCGTGCTCGAGGGGTTCGCCGCGATCGTCGGCGAGAAGGCTCTCGACCCGATCGAGTACGTCGAGCACGACTGGACCCACGAGCGGTGGACGCAGGGGAGCCCGGTCGCGCTGCAGGTGCCGGGCGCGATCTTCCACTACGGCGACACGATCCGTGAACCGTTCCGGCGCGTGCACTGGGCAGGCACCGAGACGTCGACCTACTGGGCCGGCTACATGGACGGTGCGGTGCGGGCGGGGGAGCGCGCCGCGCTCGAGATCCTGGACCGGCTGTGAAGGAGTCGACGATGCCCACCCGCATCGGCCGCGCCCTGACCGCGGTCGCCGTCGGCGCGGTCGGGCTGGCCACGCTCGCGGCAGGCACGCTGGTCGCCCCGGCCGCCGGCCTCGAGGCCGAGCCACGCGAGCGGTGGGACACCCGGGTCTTCTCCCAGGTCCCGCGACCGGGCTACCCGGCGTTCGTCTACGCCCACCCCAACGGCCGGCTGTACGGCGGCACGTACACCAACCCGCAGGGAGACTCGGAGAGGTCGCGCGTCTTCGAGTGGACCCGCAGGGGCACGATCACCCGCTCCTGGACGGTCCCGGGCCAGAACCTCGACGAGGACCGCGGTGTCCAGGTCGCCACCAGCGACGCCGCTGGGCGGTTGGTGCTGCTGGAGAAGTCGACGTCACGGGTCATGCGGCTGGACACCAGGACCGGTCGGTTCACGACGTACTCGAGGCTGAGGGACCTGCCGATCTGCTCCACCGGTGCCGAGCCCTGCTCGCCGAACACCACGGACGGTCCGGCGATCCCCAACTTCGCGGCGTGGGGACCGCAGGGACAGCTCTACGTGACCGACTACGGACAAGCGGTGATCTGGCGGGTGCCGCCGGGCGGCGGCAAGGCGACGCCCTGGTACACCGACGCGCGGCTCGACGGCGGCGACTTCGGCACCACCGGGCTGCTGCTGGCGCCGGGACGCAAGGCGCTGCTAATCACCCAGCAGACCGAGAGCCAGTCGGCGACGCCGACCCAGGGACACCTCTACAAGCTGCCGATCGGCAAGGCCAGGAACAAGAAGCTGTCGGTGCTGTGGACCAGCCAGCCCAGCGACCTGCCCGACGGCTTCGGCATCGGCA
>CADCUK010000124.1 GCA_902805865.1 uncultured Nocardioidaceae bacterium
GAGCCCACCGGCCTGGTGCTCGACCTGGACCCGCCCGAGGGGGCGGGCATCGACGTCGTCGTCCGGACGGCGCGCCTCGTCCGGCAGGCGCTGGAGCACGCCGGGCTGGCCGGGGCGGTGAAGACCAGCGGCGCCAAGGGGCTGCACGTCGTCGTGCCACTGACCGCCACTCCCACGGCCGACGTGGCGGCAGCGACCCGTGCGCTCGCTGCTCGGGCCGAGCGGATCGACCCGCAGCTCGCCACGACGGCGTACATCCGCGAGGACCGGGACGGCAAGGTCTTCCTCGACGCGACCCGCTCCGGCGGCGCGACGTTGGTCGCGGCCTACAGCCCCCGGGTGCGGCCGGGCACCCCGGTGTCCTTCCCGGTGTCGTGGGACGACCTCGACGGGGTGACGCCCTCGGACTTCACCGTGCACACGGCCGTGAGGCTGCTCGGCGACTCCGACCCGTGGGTCGAGCTGATGCCGCCTCCGCAGCAGCTGCCCGAGCTCCTCGTCGAGGAGGGCAAGCAGATCCCGGTCGCGCGGGTGCAGGCGATGCACGAGGGCAAGCGGCGCGCGCGGGCACGGCGCGACGCCGAGGGGTCGAGCGGCTGAGCGGACCGGTCAGGAGCCGAAGCGCCCGTAGCTGCCCTTGAAGAAGAGCAAGGGATCGTCGGCGTCGCCGAAGCCGAGGTCCTGCACCTTGCCGAGGACGATGTAGTGGTCGCCGGCCTCGTGGACGGCGTGGATCGAGCAGTCGACGTAGCCCACGACCCCGTCGAGCAACGGTGCCCCGGTCTTCGAGGGCGACCAGCCGACGCCGGCGAACTTGTCGACGCCCTTGCTGGCCATCGTGGTCGAGAGGTCGTCCTGGCCGTCGGCGAGGAGGTTGACGCAGAAGTTCCCGGCCCGCTGCATGAGCGGCCAGGCCCGGGACGTCTTCGCCGGGCAGAAGAGGACGAGCGGCGGCGACAGCGAGACCGAGCTGAACGACTGGCAGGTCATGCCGACGGGCTCGCCGCCGCTCATCGAGGTGACCACGGTGACCCCGGTCGCGAAGCGGCCGAGGACGTCGCGGAAGTGCCGGGCGTCGGACAGCGCCTCGGGGTCGTCGCTCGGGAGCGGCGTCTCCTCGCCGAGCCGGAACTCGAACTCCTGGTTGGCAAGGAACTGGTCGATCAGCTCTGCCGGCGGCCAGCTCTGCGCTGCTGCCGGGTCCATGCCTTCCGGAGGTTCGAGGTGCGAAGGCGTCCCGAAGCCGTGCGGGGACATCTCAGCTGCCGCCGAAGTTGTGGCCCCAGTAGCTGACGGCCGTCGACTCGCGCGCGACCCACTTGGCGTCGTCGACCGTGAGCCCCTCGCAGCCGTACTCCACGTCGAACCCTCCTGGCGACTTCACGTAGAACGAGACCATCTGGTCGTTCATGTGTCTACCCAGGGTCGCAGACAGCGGAACCTTGTGCTTGCGCACCCGCTCGAGCGCCCGGCCGACGTCGTCGAGCTTCTCGACCTCGACCATGATGTGCACGCACTTGGACGGGTTGGGCATCGGCAGGAACGCGAGGCTGTGGTGCCGCGGGTTGCAGCCGAGGAACCGCAGCCACACCGTGGATCCGGGCTCCTTGCCGACGAACTCCCCCGGCATCCGCATGGAGTCGCGCAGCCGGAACCCCAGCACGTCGGCGTAGAACCGCAGCGCCTCGACGTCGTCGGTGACGGGGACGACGATGTGGCCGAGCCCCTGCTCACCGGTCACGAACGTGTTCGCGTACGGCGTCACCACAGGCCGGGACTCGTACGTCGTCCCGTGGTACAGCTCGAAGACGTTCTCGAAAGGGTCGGTGAACCGGACCATGCCCTCGACGCGGCGGTCGGCGAGCTCCTCCGCGCTGGCGCTCTCCACGTCGACGCCGTGGTGCTTGAGATGGTCGACGGCCTCGGCCAGGGCGCGGTGGTCGGCGACCTCCCAGCCCATGCAGCTCATCAGGTCGCGCTCGGACGGCACGACGACGATGCGTGCCGAGAGCTCGTCCATGCGGAAGTACAGGTTGTCCGGGTTCGGCCCGCGCCCCTCGGCGAGCCCGAGGACCTTGCCACCGAAGTGGCGCCACTGGTCGAGGTCGGTGCTCTCGACGCGGACGTAGCCGAGCGACCGGATGTCGATGGTCATGAGGCTCCTCCGTCGGTTGAGCTTGTCGAAACCCGTTCACGGTGCTGGGCGAGAAAGCTGCGCGTGACGGCGTGGAACGCGTCCGCTGCCTCTATCTGTGCCCAGTGACCGCAGTTCGGGAACACGTGCAGAGATGCCCGTGGGATCAGCTTCAGGGCGAGGAACGCGCCGTCGAGCGGGTTGACGCGGTCCTCGCGCCCCCAGGTGAGCAGCGTGTGGTGGCGGATCTTGTACGCCTCGCGCCAGAGCATGCCCTCCTCGAAGGTGTCCGGGGCGAAGAAGCTCGCCCCCATCGACGCCATCGCCTCCCGTCGACCCGGCTCGAGCGCCGAGCGCAGCCGCTCCTCGACGAGCTCGTCGGTCACCAGCGACTGGTCGTGGACCATCGTCTCGATGAACGCGCGCATCCGTTCCGGGGTGGGGTCGCCGCCGAACTCGTAGAGCCGCTTGATGCCCTCGGTGGGGTCCGGGCTGAAGAGGTTCTGCTGGAGCCCGCCGGGGCCCATCAGCACCAGTCGGCCGACGCGCTTGGGGTACTTCAACGCGAACCTGGTCGCCGTACCTCCGCCGAGGCTGTTGCCCAGCAGGTGCACGCGCTCGATGCCCAGCTCGTCCAGGAGCGCGGCGAGCTTGTCCGCTGCGAACGTGAAGAAGTGCCCGTCGATGGCCGGCTTGTCGGAGCCCCCGAAGCCGGGCTGGTCGACGAGCAGCACCCTGAAGTCCTCGGCGAACCGCTCCAGGCAGGCGCCGAAGTTGCTCCAGGCCGAGGCCCCCGGCCCGCCGCCGTGCAGCATGACGAGCGGCAGTCCTGCACCCACCTCGGTGGGCGTTCCCGCCTCGTGGAAGTGCAGCGTGAGGTCGCCGGCCTTGCCGGTCCGGCTGGTGTCCTCGAACGACAGGGTCACCTCAGTACATCCCGGGGTCGATCTTGTGGCCGAACTCCAGCGAGCCGTACATCGCCAGTGCCCGCTCGGGGTCGTTGGCGGCGTGCACGCGTCCGGCGTGCGCGTCACGCCAGGCGCGCTGCAGGTAGGTGCCCTCGGCCAGCGCCCGGCCGCCGGAGGACTCGAACATCGAGTCGATGGCGCGGATCGCCCGCTCGCTGGCGATGACCTGGTCGCGGCGGACCTTCAGCCTCAGCTGCAGCGGGATCCGCTCGCCACGCTCGACACACGCCTGCAGCTCGCGCAGGTTGTGCATCTGCAGCACCCAGGCGCTGTCGATCTCGTTCGCCGCCCTGGCGATGCGCACCGAGGCGTAGGGGTCGTTGGCGGTCTTCTCGGCGAGGTACGCCGCGCGCACCCGCTTCTGCTGCATCTCGACGTGCTCGGCGTAGGCGCCGTAGGCCATCCCGATGAGCGGCGTGGAGATCGTCATCGTGAAGACCGAGTGGAACGGCAGCTTGTAGAGGTTGGAGGTGTTGACCTCCTGGCCGGGCCCGAAGCAGCGGCCGGTGTCGGACATCGAGAGCGTGAACGCCTCCGGCACGAAGACGTCCTCGACGACGATGTCGTTGGAGCCGGTGCCGCGCAGGCCGATGACGTTCCAGACGTCCTCGATCGTGTAGTCCGACCGCGGGATCATGAACGTGCGGAAGTCGACGACCTGGCCGTCCGCGTTGAACACCAGCCCACCGAGCAGCACCCACTGGCAGTGGTCGGACCCGGAGGAGAAGCTCCACCGGCCGCTCAGCGTGAAGCCGCCGTCGACCATCGTCGCCTTGCCGGTCGGGGCGTACGACGACGACAGGCGGGTGTTCTGGTCCTGGCCCCACACGGCCTGCTGCGCCTCGTCGGCGAAGAGGGCGACCTGCCACGGGTGCACGCCGACGACCGACGACACCCATCCGGTCGAGCCGCAGGCTCCGGCGATCTCCTTGATCCCGGTGTAGAAGTCGACCGGGTCGGACTCGTAGCCGCCGTACCTCTTCGGCTGGAGCAGCCGGTAGAAGCCGGTCTCCTCGAGCTCCTTGATCGACGCGTCAGGAACGACCCTGAGCCGCTCGGCCTCCTCCGCGCGCGAGCGCAGGGTGGGCAGGAGGTCGCGGACCCCGTCGAGGACTTGCTGGGTCATGGGTTCTCCTGAGACGTCGGCAGTGCACTCCCCTGACCCTCGATACTAGAACACGTTCTCGTTTTTATCGAGAACCTGTCCGGACGCGACGAAGGCCGGTCGGACGACCGGCCTTCGACGCGCTTGCTCAGCAGATCAGGAGTAGTCCGCTCCCGCCGGGTCGGCCAGGAACGCGATGTCGTCCGGCTGGTCGAGGCGGTAGCTGCCGCTCGCGTTGCAGTTGTAGTTGTTGCCGAACGACGTGACCGCGACGATGAGGTTCTGGGCTGCGATCCTCGACGTCGTGATGTCGAAGGTCGGGCCGCCCGAGTCACCGAAGCAGGTGCCGCCGTTGTTGTGGGAGAACATCACCGCGATGTTGCGGTAGCCGTAGGCGCCCTTGAAGCTGAGCAGCTTGCGGTTCGCCTTGCGGCGGGTGTCCCCGCCGAACGACGACTTGGGGCTGCTGCCCTCGAGGCCGTAGCCCACCGACTCGAAGAGGCCGCGCTGCTTGGCCCGCTTGGAGTAGAACTTGTCCAGGTAGTTCACCTCGGGCAGCGTCCCGTAGTCCTGCGTCGCCGGGTTCCCGTCGTCGAGATCGATCGGCTCGCTCAGCTCGAGGACACCGAGGTCGTGGAGCAGGAACTGTGCGTCGACGTACTCCGGGTGGGTGAACGTCGACTCGGTCTCGTACCAGGTCGAGCTCTTGTCCAGGGCTGCGGACCAGTCCCGGTAACGGTCCGCGTTGCGCTTGGGCGCATAGGTCGAGCTCGGCTTGAGCATCGAGTAGTCCGGGACCTCCTCGACGGAGAACCAGACGTCGGTGCCGCCGTACAGCGGGTCGGCGGGCTTCCTGCCCTCCATGCCTACGGCGTACGTGCAGTGACCGGCGGTCACGACCGTGTCCTCGTCGACCAGCGTGCCGGTGCAGTTGAACCAGCCACCCGGGTCGTCGAAGCGCGAGTCCTGGGCCTCCGGGACGTAGAACAGCAGCTGCCCGACGTAGGGGTGCTCGTTGTTGTCCGGGACACCCTTGACGATCGCCGAGGCCGGCGAGAGCGGGGTGAGGAGCAGGGCGCCGGCGACGCACGCAGCGGCGCCGGTCAGGTACTTGTTCATGGGTGGCATTTCCCTCCGAGATGACACTGGGCCTGCAACGTACGTCCGCCCTCGGGTCCTGGCAATGGTTGACACGTCTCCACCGTCATGCATACTTAGGCATATGCCTAAGCGTCAGGACGAGCCGCTCGACCTGAAGTTCCACGCCTTGGCCGACCCGACCCGCAGGGCGGTCGTCGAGCGGCTCGTCCGCGCACCGGCCTCGGCCAGCGAGCTGGCGAAACCGTTCGCGATGGCACTCCCGTCCTTCCACCAGCACCTCGGGGTGCTGGACAGGGCCGGGATCGTCACCTCGCAGAAGGTCGGCCGGGTGCGCACCTACCAGCTCGCCCCGGACGCGCTCACCGACTGCGGCACCTGGATCGGGAAGCAGAGGCGTCCCGCCGAGCGACGGCTCGACCAGCTCGGGGAGTACCTCGCAGACACCAACACCA
>CADCUK010000125.1:0-621 GCA_902805865.1 uncultured Nocardioidaceae bacterium
CCAGCCGCGGCAGCTCCTTCCACCGGTCGAGCAGCGTGCGCAGCTTGTCCGCTCCCGCCTTCCAGTCGTTGCCGGCGGCCAACCGCTCCGCCTCGGCGGCGATGCGCTCTTTCTCGTCCTTGGACGCGACCAGCTTCTGGGCTCGCTCGGCCTTGCGCTTCTCGCGCTGCTCGGCCACGAGCACGGTCAGGGTCTCCAGGCGGCCCTCCAGCGCAGCGAGGTCTCCGACGACCTGGGCCTCGGCCACCGTCGTGCGGACCTGCTTGAGCGCGCTCCCGGCGTCCTCGGGAGAGACGGTCCCGGACCTGAGCCGGCGCTCCAGAAGGTCGATCTCGAAGACGAGCGCGTCGTACTTGCGGCTGAAGTGGGCCAGGACCTCCGCCGGGTCGCCACCCGGCCACTGGCCGACCTGGCGCTCGCCCTCGGCGGTGCGCACGAACACCGTCCCCTCGGCGTCGACGCGTCCCCACTTCTCGCCTCCGCCCGACGACGGGGGAGCGGCCTTGGGTGCGCTGGGCACGGGCACGCGCCGTGGGCCCGGGGCCGGGATGGTGGCCGGGGTGGGGACCGGCGTGGGGACCGGCGCCGGGACGGGCGCGGAGTCGACGGCAGGCTCGGGGA
>CADCUK010000125.1:631-25766 GCA_902805865.1 uncultured Nocardioidaceae bacterium
TCGTCGCCGGTTTCGACGGCAGGTTCCGCGACAGGTTCGACTACTGGCTCGACGACAGGCTCGGCGGCGGGCTCCGGAGCAGGCTCGGGGGCGTTGTCGGAGGAGCTGTTCACGAAGTCCACCTCGGGTAGGCCTCCGGAGGTCGGGTCCGGACGCATGATGTTCGTACGGCGTGCAGGAGCGCCATCGTAGTCAATGGGCCGCCGCCGCCCTGCAGCCGCCGAGGGGCGCCGAATACCGGCGTGGCGACTGATCCGCCGGTCGGTAGGCTGCCGGGGTCCGGGCCCGTCGTGCCGATCCACCATTCCCGCCAGGAGCTCCTCCGTGTTCATCGCCGGCTTCCCCGCAGGCCCGTGGGGAACCAACTGCTACGTCGTCGCCACCGAGCCGGGTGCCGAGTGCGTCGTGGTCGATCCCGGCAAGGACGCAGCGGCGGGCGTGGCGGACGTGGTCAGGGAGCACCGCCTCAAGCCGGTCGCGGTGCTGGTCTCCCACGGGCACATCGACCACATGTGGTGCGTCGCACCGGTCGCCGGCACCTACGACGCCACGGCCTACGTGCACCCCGACGACCGCCACCTCCTGAGCGACCCGATGGCCGGCATCTCGCCGGAGACCGCAGGGATGCTGCTGGGCGGCACCTACGAGTTCGCCGAGCCCGACGAGGTCACCGAGGTCGGCGACGGCGCGACGCTCGAGCTGGCGGGGTTGAGCTTCGTCGTGGACCACGCGCCCGGCCACACCCCGGGGTCGATCACCTTCCGCACGCCGTACGACGACACGGCACCGGGCGCCGCGAGCGGCATCAGCGAGGTGATGTTCTCCGGGGACCTGCTCTTCGCCGGGTCGATCGGGCGCACCGACCTGCCGGGCGGCGACCACGAAGCGATGCTGCGCAGCCTCGCGGACAAGGTGCTCACGCTGCCCGACGACATCGTCGTCCTCCCCGGGCACGGCGAGCAGACCAGCATCGGTCGCGAGCGTGCGACGAACCCGTTCCTGCTGGACCTGGTGCGCCAGGGCCAGGGCCAGGGCCAGAGCCAGGGCCAGGGCACGCCGGCTCCTCGTCGGGGCCTGTGATGGCCGCGCAGAAGCCCACCCCGCTCAGCGGCTTCCCCGAGCTGCTGCCGTCCCAGAGGTTCGCCGAGGCGCAGGTCGTCGCCCAGCTGGCCCGCACCTTCGAGCTGCACGGGTTCAGCCCGCTGGAGACCCGCGCCGTCGAGCCGCTGGACCAGCTGCTCCGCAAGGGGGACACCTCCAAGGAGGTCTACGTCCTGCGGCGGCTCCAGGCCGCCGATGAGGAGAAGGCCGACGCGGTGCTCGGGCTGCACTTCGACCTGACGATCCCGTTCGCCCGCTACGTGCTCGAGAACGCAGGGCGGCTGGAGTTCCCGTTCCGGCGCTACCAGATCCAGAAGGTCTGGCGGGGTGAGCGCCCGCAGGAGGGCAGGTACCGCGAGTTCACGCAGGCCGACATCGACATCGTCGGACGCGACGCGCTGCCGTTCCACCACGACGTCGAGATCGCGCGGGTGATGGCGGACGCCCTCACCAGGCTCGACTTCCTGCCCCCGTTCACGTTGCAGGTGAACAACCGCAAGCTGATCCAGGGCTTCTACCGCGGCCTCGGCGCGGAGGACGTCGACGAGGTGATGCGTCTCGTCGACAAGCTCGACAAGCTGTCGCCCGACGAGGTGCGGAGCCTGCTGATCGAGGAGGCCCGGCTCACCGGAGAGCAGGCCGACGCGTGCCTGGCACTGGCCGGCATCAGCAGCACCGATGCCTCGTTCGTCGAGCAGGTCCGCGCGCTGGACGTGAAGAACGACCTGCTCGAGGAGGGGCTCGAGGAGCTGGCCGCGGTGCTGACCGGCTGCGCGGACCTCGTGGGGGACCGGGTCACGGTCGTCGCGGACCTCAAGATCGCACGGGGTCTCGACTACTACACCGGCACGGTCTTCGAGACGCGTCTCGACGGCTACGAGTGGCTCGGCTCGATCTGCTCGGGCGGCCGCTACGACTCGCTCGCCGCCGACGGGCGGAGCTCCTACCCGGGCGTCGGGATCTCCCTGGGGCTCACGCGGCTGCTGGTGCCGCTGTTCCAGCGGGGGGTCATCGACACCGACCGCTCGGTGCCGAGCGCGGTCCTGGTCGCGCTGCCCGACGAGGAGGCCCGCGCCGCCAGTGGCGCGGTCGCCCAACGGCTGCGCGCCCGTGGCATCCCCACCGAGGTCGCTGCGAGCCCTCAGAAGTACGGCAAGCAGATCAGGTACGCCGAGCGCCGCGGCATCCCGTTCGTGTGGTTCCCGCAGGGGGCGGCCGACGAGGAGCACCAGGTCAAGGACATCCGCAGCGGCGAACAGCAGGTCGCCGACCCAGACCGTTGGACCCCACCGGACGAGGACCTCCGGCCACGCATCGTGGTCGCGAGCGAAGACCTCGGCCACCCGATCGAAGGAGCACCCCGTTGATCCGCACGCATGACGCCGGAGCCCTGCGCGCCGCGGACGTCGGCAGCACCGTCACCCTCGCCGGGTGGGTGGCACGCCGACGCGACCACGGCGGCGTCGCCTTCCTCGACCTGCGCGAGAGCAGCGGCGTCGTCCAGGTCGTGGTCCGTGACGAGGAGGTCGCCTCCCAGCTCCGGTCCGAGTTCTGCGTGCGCGTCGTCGGTGAGGTCGCCGCACGCCCCGAGGGCAATCAGGACCCGAACCTGCCGACCGGTGACATCGAGGTGATCGCCTCGGAGGTCGAGGTGCTGAGCGCCTCCGCGCCGTTGCCGTTCCCGATCGACGAGCACGTCGAAGTGGGCGAGGACGTCCGCCTCAAGCACCGTTACCTCGACCTGCGCCGGGCCGGCCCGGCGGCCGCGATGCGGCTGCGCAGCGAGGCGAACAACGCGGCCCGTCAGGTGCTGCACGACCGCGGGTTCCTGGAGGTCGAGACCCCGACGCTCACCCGCTCGACGCCGGAGGGCGCACGCGACTTCGTCGTCCCTGCGCGCCTGCAGCCCGGCAGCTGGTACGCCCTGCCGCAGAGCCCGCAGCTGTTCAAGCAGCTGCTCATGGTCGGCGGCATGGAGCGCTACTACCAGATCGCGCGCTGCTACCGCGACGAGGACTTCCGGGCCGACCGGCAGCCGGAGTTCACCCAGCTCGACATCGAGCTCTCCTTCGCAGAGCAGGGGGACGTCATCGAGATCGCCGAGGACGTCGTCCGAGCGCTGTGGGCGCTCATCGGGTACGACGTGCAGACGCCGATCCCGCAGATGACCTACGCCGAGGCGATGGCGCGCTACGGCAGCGACAAGCCGGACCTGCGCACCGACCTCGAGCTCGTCGAGTGCACGGAGTTCTTCGCCGACACGGAGTTCCGGGTCTTCCAGGCGCCGTACGTCGGAGCGGTGGTCATGCCCGGCGGCGCGAGCCAGCCGAGGAAGCAGCTGGACGCCTGGCAGGAGTGGGCCAAGCAGCGCGGCGCACGCGGGCTGGCGTACCTGCTCGTCGACGACGACGGCAGCCTCCGCGGACCGGTCGCCAAGAACCTGTCCGAGAAGGAGCGCGAGGGCATCGCGGACCATGTCGGAGCGAAGCCGGGGGACTGCGTGTTCTTCGGCGCCGGTGCGGTGAAGTCGTCGCGGTCCCTGCTCGGCGCTGCGCGGCTCGAGGTGGCTCGACGCTGCGGGTTGATCGACGAGTCGGCCTGGAGCTTCCTGTGGGTCGTCGACGCGCCGCTGTTCGAGCCCGCCGACGACGCGACGGCCTCGGGGGACGTGGCGGTGGGCAGCGGCGCCTGGACCGCGGTGCACCACGCCTTCACCTCGCCGAAGGCCGAGCACCTCGACACCTTCGACACCGACCCGGGCAACGCGCTCGCCTACGCCTACGACATCGTCTGCAACGGCAACGAGATCGGCGGTGGCTCCATCCGTATCCACCGCGAGGACGTCCAGAAACGCGTCTTCGACGTGATGGGCATCGGCGAGGAGGAGGCGCAGGAGAAGTTCGGCTTCCTCCTCGACGCCTTCAAGTACGGCGCTCCGCCGCACGGCGGGATCGCCTTCGGGTGGGACCGGGTGTGCGCTCTGCTGAGCGGCTCGGACTCGATCCGCGACGTCATTGCGTTCCCGAAGACCGGCAACGGCTACGACCCGTTGACCGGGGCGCCGGCGCCGATCACGGCGGCCCAGCGCAAGGAGGCCGGCGTGGACGCGCCCACCCGCCCGGCGGGTGGAGCGGGCGAGAGCCCTGCAGGCACGACCGGGGCCTGAGACCAGATCGTTACCTGTCGGGAGCCGGATAGATGCGGGGCCGGCATTAAAGTCGCGTGCGGCGGCACCGGTGGCGGGGATCACGCAACGTGTCGTAGGACCACTAGACCCCTCGACCCGAGGGGGCCCGTGATCGTCACTGCAGAAGGGCGAAGATGACCGCAAATCCAGGCGAGCTGGAGGCAGTGGGCGACGCGGTCGGCCAGAGCGTCTCCGCCGAGGTCACGGGACGCTCCCCGACCCGGATCGCCTTCGACCGGCTCCGCAAGGACAAGGTCGCGGTCGGCTGCGCGACGATCATGCTCGTCATGGTCGTGCTGGCGGCGCTCGCCCCGGTGATCGCCGGTGCGTTGGACATCTACTACGACATCAAGGACCCCGCCGCCCCGAGTCCCAGCGAGGTCCTCGAGTTCGACGGCTACCCGGCGATCGGACCCCCGCTGCACCCGTTCACGTGGGAGCACCCGTTGGGGCTCGCCCCCAAGACCGGCGTCGACAACCTCGCCTACCTGCTCTACGGGCTCCGGACCTCGCTCATCGTGGCCCTGGCCGCCACGATCTTCTCGACGGTCATCGGGCTGGTGATCGGCCTGGTGGCCGGCTTCTCCCGCGGATGGGTCGACACGGTCCTGTCGTTCATCATCGACCTGTTCCTCTCGTTCCCGTTCCTGCTGGGCATGCTGGCCCTCGCGCCGATCCTCATCTCGAACGCCGGCAACGACCTCGACAAGCTGGCCCGCGCCCAGTTCATCGCGCTCATCTCGATCCTCGTCATCTTCGGCTGGATGGGGCTCGCCCGCCTCATCAGGGGCCAGGTCCTCTCCCTGCGCGAGCGCGAGTTCATCCAGGCGGCCGAGGTCATCGGGGTGCCGACGCGGCGGATCCTCTTCAAGGAGCTCCTGCCCAACATGGTCGCGCCGATCGTCGTCGCGATCTCGCTGGCGCTCCCCGGCTTCGTGGCCGCCGAGGCGCTGTTGTCGTTCCTCGGTCTCGGCCTCACCGGCACGCCGTCGCTCGGCAAGATGCTTGCCGACGCGGCGCCCTACTACAAGGACTACGCCCTGTATCTCTGGATGCCGGTTGCGACCATCGCAACCCTGACGCTGGCCCTGAACCTGCTCGGGGACTCCATCCGGGACGCGTTCGACCCCAAGACTCGTCGATGACGCCCGTCATCAGCGGGAGCACCAACCACGGAAAGGGTGGACCAGTAATGCGGTTCAAGAAACCGATCGTTGCGTTCAGCACGGCCGGCCTACTTGCTCTCGCCGCTTGTGGCGGCGGGGACGGCGGAGGCGACAGCGGCAACTCTGATCAGTCGATCGACAAGGAGACGCTGGGCAACACCGGCGACGGCAAGGACGCCGAGGCCCAGGGGCCTGTCGAGATCGAGGGCGCCCAGGAGGGTGGAACCGTCACCGTTCTCACCGCTCTCGGCCTGACGACCCCCATCGACCCGTCGGACCTCTACTACACCGACACCAACGCGGTCATGACAGGACTGGTCACCCGCCAGCTCACCCAGTACGTGTATGACGAGGAGAGCGGCCAGATGGTCCTGGTCCCCGACCTCGCGACGGACCTGGCTCAGCCGAACGAGGACTTCACCGAGTGGACCTTCGAGATCCGTGACGGTGTGAAGTGGGAGACCGGCGACCCGATCACCCCCGAGGAAGTCGCGTTCGGCATGTGCCGCTCGATGGACAACAAGACGTTCCCGAACGGTCCCGGCATCTACTTCAGCAACCCGTACTTCCTGGGTGGCGAGGACTACAAGGGCCCGTACACCGAGAAGGACCCGAACTGCGAGAAGCAGGAGGCCATCTCCTTCGACGACACCTCGGTGACCGTCAAGATGTCGAAGCCGTTCGTGGACTTCGACTACTACGCGTCGTTCCCGTCCATGGGCCCCATCCCGCTCGGTGACGCCTCGGACCCGGCCGAGTACGCCCGGCGTCCCATGGCCAGCGGCCCGTACAAGATCAAGAGCTACAGCGTCGCCAAGTCGCTCGTGCTCGAGCGGAACGACCAGTGGGACCCGGCGACCGACGCGGGCCGCACCGCGTACCCGGACGGCTACGAGTTCAAGGCCGGCCAGGCTCCTGACCAGATGGACCAGATCCTTCTCGCCGACTCCGGCGCGGGTCAGACCACCATCGGCATGGACGATGTCGACGCCAAGAACTACCGCGAGTTCCAGAACGAGCACAGCGACCGCCTGGTGCTCGGTGGCCAGCCCTGCACGTTCTTCTACGCGCTGGACTACCGCCGCATCACCGACAGGGCGATCCGCGAGGCTCTCCTGTGGGCCATCCCCTACGAGGACCAGGTGCTCTCGTCCGGCCTCATCCCCGACGTGAACGCGATCCCGGCCACCGGCCTCATGCCCCCGGGTGTGCCCGGCCGTGAGGAGTACAACCCGGTTCCGGAGCACGAGCCGTTCGCTACCGACGCCGAGAAGGCCAAGCAGATCCTGGCCGACAGCGGCAACGAGGGCTACGAGATCAAGTTCCTCTTCCGCACCGACCTCGACACCGACGTGGCCGGCAAGGACGTGCTGGTGAAGGCGCTCGAGGCCGCCGGATTCAAGGCGACCCCGATCCCGACCACGGTGGCGAACTACTCGGCGGACCGCGGTGACCCGAAGGGCGAGGCGAACATCCGGTCCTACGGCTGGTGCTCGGACTGGCCGTCCGGCTCCACCTGGATGCCGCCGATCTTCCAGTCCACCGACATCGACGAGATCGGGTTCGGCACCAACGAGTCCGCGTTCAACGAGCCGGAGGTCGACCAGAAGATCAACGAGGTCTACGAGCTGCCGGCAGAAGAGCAGCCGGCCGCTTGGCAGGCCCTCGAGGAGGAGATCATGACGGAGTACCTCCCCGTGATCCCGCGTTACTACGGTGGTGTCGCCGCAGCCCACGGCTCCAAGGTCAACGGGCACGAGATCGACAACACCCTGGGCATGCCGACGTTCAAGCAGATCTGGCTCTCCCAGGAGTGACCAGGCCGATCGGCTGCACCTTCAGCAACTAGCAACACCCTGGTTTGGGGTGGGTCCGGAGACGGGCCCACCCCACTCCCCGGTTCAACCAGATTCGAGGGGCGTGCATGCTCGGCTACATCGTCCGCAGGCTGCTCTCAGCCGGACTCGTCGTCACCCTGACGTCGATGATCGTGTTCGCCCTGTTCTTCCTCGGGCCGGACAACCCGGCGCAGCCGCTGTGTGACATCAACGGCAAGTGCACGCCCGAGAGGCTCGCGCTGCTCACCGAGCAGCTGGGGCTCAACGACACCGTGTACCACCAGTACTGGATCTGGCTGCAAGGTCTCTTCGTCGGCCGGGAGATCAGCTTCGGTCCCATCTACCAGTGCTCCGCACCCTGTCTCGGCATCTCCTACAGCACCCGCAACGAGGTCACCGCAGAGCTGCTCGACAAGTTCCCCGCGACGCTCTCGCTGGCCATCGGCGGGTCCCTCATCTACCTGCTGGTCGGCGTCTTCCTCGGGACGATGGCCGCCCGGGTGCGCGGGACTCTTGCCGACCGGGGGCTGGTGACGATGAGCCTCATCGTCTCCTCGATCCCGTACTACGTCCTGGCGATCCTGGCCTGGATCTACCTCTCGCTCGAGTGGCAGATCTTTCCGGACACGACGTACCACCCGTTGACCGACGGGATAGGAGCGTGGGCGTACGGCCTGCTCCTGCCCTGGTTGGTGCTGGGGCTGGCCCAGTCGACGGCCTACGCCCGCTACACGCGCGGCCAGATGGTCGAGACGCTCGGCGAGGACTACATCCGCACCGCGACCGCGAAGGGCGTAGCCAAGCGCAAGGTGATCTTCCAGCACGCCCTGCGCGCCGCGATCGTGCCGGTGATCACGATCTTCGGCCTAGACTTCGCCTTCCTGCTCGCCGGCACCGTGGTCACCGAGGAGATCTTCGACATCGACGGGATCGGCCAGTGGGGCATCCGTGCGCTGCGTGCCCCGGTCGACTTCCCGGTCGTCGCCGCGACGGTCCTGATCGGTGCTGTCATCATCGTGATCGCGAACATCATCGTGGACATCCTCTACAGCTTCATCGACCCGAGAGTGCGGGTGTCATGACCAGCGAGCGCTTCCTCTCCACGCCCGCGCAGTCGACGTCCGACCGGGCGGCCGACATCGCGGCCGCGGACAACTTCCTGGTCGTCGACCACCTGTCCGTCCGGTTCCCCACGCACGACGGCCTCGTGCAGGCAGTCACCGACCTGTCCTTCTCGGTCAAGAGAGGGGAGACCCTCGGCATCGTCGGCGAGTCCGGCTCCGGCAAGAGCGTCTCCTCCATGGCGGTGCTCGGGCTGCACGACGCGAAGTCGACCCGACTCGAGGGGTCCATCCGGGTCGGCGGCCAGGAGGTCGTCGGAGCGGACGAGTCGACGTTGCGGAAGCTTCGCGGCAAGGAGGTCGCGATGATCTTCCAGGACCCGTTGACAGCCCTGCACCCGTTCTACTCGGTGGGCCGGCAGATCGCCGAGGCCTACCGGATCCACCACAAGGTGTCGAAGGGCGAGGCGCGCAAGCGGGCCATCGAGATGCTCGACCGGGTGGGCATCCCCCAGGCCAAGAACCGCGTCGACGACTTCCCGCACCAGTTCTCCGGTGGCATGCGCCAGCGGGCGATGATCGCGATGTCGCTGGTCAACGACCCGAAGCTCCTCATCGCTGACGAGCCGACGACCGCGCTCGACGTGACCGTGCAGGCGCAGATCCTCGACCTCCTGCAGGACCTGCAGCGCGAGTTCAACTCCGCGATCATCATGATCACCCACGACCTCGGCGTGATCGCCGAGCTCGCCGACGAGGTCCTCGTGATGTACGGCGGTCGGGCCGTCGAGACCGGCGCGACGAAGCAGATCCTCACCCACCCGGAGATGCCGTACACCTGGGGGCTGCTGTCCAGCGTCCCCGAGGTCAGCGCCGACGAGGACGCCCGGCTCATCCCGATCCCAGGCAACCCGCCCAGCCTGCTCAACCCGCCGTCCGGGTGCCCCTTCAACCCGCGGTGCACCCACAAGGACAAGGTCCCGGGTGACCTGTGCGTGACGACGCTGCCCGAGCTCCTGCCGGCCCGCGTCGGACCCTCGCACCGCCGCCGCTGCCACCTTCCAGACCCAGAGGTGATCTACCTGACCGAGGTGCTGCCCGAGATCGCACCGGACCTCATCGACCCGACGACGGGAGAGCCGATCGCGGCCCTCCAGGAGATCGCGGCCGCGAGCGAGGCCGAGGCGAACGCCGACAGCAGGGGTGACCAGCGATGACCGAGACCCAGCCGCACGCGGCGTCGAGGATCGACTGGGCCACCGCGGAGTCGATCCTCGAGGTCGTGAACCTCAAGAAGTACTTCCCGGTCAAGTCCTCCGGCGTCCTGCGCCGCACGATCGCCCAGGTCCAGGCAGTGGACGGTGTCTCCTTCTCGGTCCCCCGCGGCGGCTCGCTGGGCCTCGTGGGTGAGTCCGGCTGCGGCAAGTCGACCACCGGCCGGCTCATCACCCGGCTGTACGAGCCGACGGCCGGGGAGATCAGGTTCGAGGGCAAGGACATCGCCGCGCTGTCGCGCAAGGAGATGCTCCCGCTGCGCAGCGAGATCCAGATGATCTTCCAGGACCCGTACAGCTCGCTGAACCCCCGGCACACCGTCGGCACGATCGTGGGCACGCCGCTGCAGGTCCACAAGATGGTGCCGGAGAAGAAGGTCCTGGACCGGGTGCGCGAGCTGCTCGAGGTCGTCGGCCTGAACCCGGAGCACTACAACCGCTACCCGAACGAGTTCTCCGGCGGCCAGCGCCAGCGGATCGGGATCGCACGGGCGCTCGCGCTGCAGCCCAAGCTGCTGGTCGCCGACGAGCCGGTCTCGGCGCTCGACGTGTCGATCCAGGCGCAGGTCGTCAACCTGCTGCAGGACGTCCAGCGTGAGTTCAACATCGCGTTCCTGTTCATCGCCCACGACCTGGCCGTCGTCCGGCACTTCTGTCCGGAGGTGGCGGTCATGTACCTCGGCAAGATCGTCGAGGTCGCCGACCGGGAGACGTTGTACAGCCAGCCGCACCACCCGTACACGCAGGCGCTGCTCTCGGCGGTCCCGGACGTCAAGCAGGCCGCGGTCGGCGGGCGGCGCGACCGGATCCGGCTCGAGGGTGACGTGCCGAGCCCGGTGAACCCGCCGTCGGGATGCCGGTTCCGGACCCGCTGCTGGAAGGCCCAGGACATCTGCGCCAAGCAGGAGCCGCCGTTGCTGCAGATCGGGCCGCGCCACAAGGTGGCCTGCCACTTTGCAGGCCAGCGTGGCTCGACGGGCAACGTGCCGATCACGCTCGACGTGCTCGGGGTCAACTCCCACGGCGACCCGGTGCCCGGCGCCACGCGCGCGTCGAACCTGGAGGACCCGGGCTACTCGCCGGCGTTCTCCGATCTCGAGACCCACAAGCGCCGGTCGGAGAAGTTGGCGGACCGCTGAGCCTTCTCCCTGGCACCATGGTGACGAGGAAGAGCAGCCTCCCGAGGAGATGAGGACCGTGATGCACTCGACGACTGGCGCGGTGGCGCGGATGTCAGCGGCGGCCCTCGCTCTGGCGGTGCTGGCCGGCTGCGGCTCGGAGACCGGCTCCTCGAGCAGCGAGCCGGCCGAGGGCGGCGACGGTGGGTCCGACGTCAGCAGCGCGACGCTCACCGCGGACCCGTTCTGCGACCGGGTCGACACGGCGTCGGTCGCCGAGGTGCTCGGCATGCCCGCGGAGAAGGTGAAGACGCAGGTCGACCGCGAGGTCGGCGACGAGTACGAGGGGTTCGACGAGGAGGCCGGCCCGGCCACGTCGGTGGCGAACCTCTGCGTCTTCGGCTCCTCCACCAGCTCGTTCCTGGTCTCGGTCCAGCCGGACGCCACCTCCGCCGACGTGCAGGAGTCCGTCGACGAGCTCACCAGCCTGGCCGGCAAGGGCTCCTCGGAGACCTGTGAGACCACCGACGCCTCCTCCTTCGGCGACCCGGCCGCGGCGTTCGTCTGCGACATGGAGCCGCTGGAGCGCAAGCGTGTCGTCGCGACCGGCCTCATCGGTGACAGCAAGTTCTACTGCTCCGCGACGATGAACACCGGCGCCGGTCCGGACTTCGCCGACGCCACTCTGGAGGCCTGCCGGACCACGCTCGAGGAGCTCGCCGCCTCGGCCTGACCGGATCGTTCGCCCGCCGGGAGGGCTGACGCGGCTCGACGGCTACCCTCGTCGGCGTGGAGGGCTTGTTCGACTACGGCGACAGCGCCGACGCGACCCGGACCGCGGGTGGCGGGACGCTCGCGGGCAACGAGCATGCCTCTGCCCCGCTCGCGGTGCGGATGAGGCCCCGGACCCTCGACGAGCTCGTCGGGCAACGGCAGCTGCTCTCCGCCGGATCGCCGTTGCGTCGCCTGGTCGAGGGCGACCAGCCGATGTCCCTCATCCTCTGGGGCCCTCCGGGCACCGGGAAGACGACGATCGCCGCCATCCTGAGCAGGCAGACCGACCGGCAGTTCGTGGAGGTCTCGGCGGTCTCCGCCGGGGTGAAGGAGGTGCGGGCGGCGATCGACGGGGCCCGCAACCGCCTCGCCCGGACCGGCGGCGAGACCGTGCTGTTCGTCGACGAGGTGCACCGCTTCACCAAGGCGCAGCAGGACGCGCTCCTTCCCGGCGTCGAGAACCGCTGGGTGACGCTGATCGCGGCCACCACCGAGAACCCGTTCTTCAGCGTGATCTCCCCGCTGCTGTCGCGGTCGTTGCTGCTGACGCTGGAGTCGCTGACGGATGACGACATCCGCGGGGTGCTGGTCTCCGCGGTGGCGGACGAGCGAGGACTGGCCGGCTCGGTGACCGTCGCCGACGACGCCCTGGACCACCTCGTCCGGCTGGCCGGCGGCGATGCCCGCCGCGCGCTGACCTACCTCGAGGCCGCGGCCGGCGCCGCGACCGCGACCGGCGGCACCCTGGTGACCCTCGAGGTGGCCGAGACCGCCGTGGACCGGGCGGCGGTGCGCTACGACCGCCAGGGCGACCAGCACTACGACGTGATCAGCGCCTTCATCAAGTCGGTCCGTGGCTCCGACGTGGACGCCGCCCTGCACTACCTGGCCCGGATGATGGAGGCCGGCGAGGATCCGCGCTTCATCGCCCGCCGGCTGGTGATCCTGGCCAGCGAGGACATCGGGCTGGCCGATCCCACCGCGCTGACCACGGCGGTCGCCGCGGCCCAGGCCGTCCAGCTGATCGGCATGCCCGAGGCCCGGTTGAACCTGGCCCAGGCGGTCATCGCCCTCACGGTCGCCCCGAAGTCCAACGCGGTCATCACCGCGATCGACGCCGCCAGTGCCGACGTACGGGCGGGGAAGATCGGCACGGTGCCGGCGCACCTGCGGGACGCCCACTACGGCGGCTCGAAGAAGCTCGGGCACGGGGTCAGCTACACGTACGCGCACGACGCCCCGTTCGGCGTCGCGGAGCAGCAGTACCTCCCCGACGTCCTCGTCGACGCGGAGTACTACCGGCCCACGTCCCTGGGTGCTGAGGCGAGCGTCCGGGAGCGCTGGGAGCGGCTGCGCAGGATCGTCCGCGGCTCCGCCGACGATCCGGGCCCGCGATAGTGTCGTCTGCCATGGGTCCCGTCGCGCAGGTCGTCTCGCCGGGCGTCGCCCTCGTGGTGGCGTCCGTGCTGGCGGTGTGCGCGGGAGTCGCTGTCGCGTGGGGCCGCGCGTCGCGCCGCCGTCGGGAGGCGTTCGACGCCGCGCTCGACCGCTCGAGGCACGAGGTCGAGCTGTTGTCGCGCAAGGTCACCGAGCTGTCCGACGAGGTCGTCAGGGCGAGGCGTACGGCGGACCAGGACCGCGAGTACGTCATCACATCCCTCGAGTCGGGGGAGAGCGGGACCGCACTGGGCGGGACCCCACTGGGCACAGCGACCGCCGAGAGCCGCCGTCCGCTTGGGCGCCCCACCACCGAACCCGGTAGGCCACCAGTCGGCCGCGTCCTCGAGGACCAGCTCGTGGAGGCGCTGGCCCGCCAGCCCCGGACGTCGAAGGTCCGTGCCCGCGCCGTGGAGCTGGCCGTCCGGTCCGTGGCGCTCGGCCACGGCGTGCGTCGGGCGTTGTCGGCTGATGTCCTGGACCGCGCGGCGGCCGAGGCGCACGTCGCCCGCCGCCGCTCGCGTCGCGAGCGCAAGCGTCAGCTGCGGGACGCGCGACGCGTGGTGAGCAGCCAGCGACAGGTCCAGGAGCCCGGCCAGGAAGTGGCATGAAGGCACTGTGGTTCGCGGCGGGCACCGCGGCCGGCGTGTACGCGACGACCAAGGCCCGCCGGGCCGCGGAGGCGCTCACCGTCGACGGCATCCACGACCGGCTCACCGGCTGGTTCGCGGGGGCGCGGGTGCTGCGAGACGAGCTGCGCTCCGGGGCGCAGGACAAGGAAAGCGAGTTGCGGGGCCGTCTGGCGTTGGTGCTTGATGAGTCTCAGGACAGTGACAACGTGCGGCAGCTGACCGGCCACCGGCAGCGTCCCCTCACGGACAGCATCACGAGCAACGAGAACACCCAGAAGATCGAGATCACCGAGAACACCGAGAACACCGGGAAGGGCGACAGCTGATGGAGACCGCGGAGATCCGGCGACGGTTCATCGCACATTTCGAGGACCGCGGCCACACCTATGTGCCGTCGGCCTCCCTGCTCCTCGACGACCCGAACCTGTTGTTCGTCAACGCCGGCATGGTGCCCTTCAAGCCCTACTTCCTCGGGCAGGAGTCGTCGCCGTACAAGCGCGCGGTCAGCGTGCAGAAGTGCGTGCGCACCCTCGACATCGAGGAGGTCGGGAAGACGACCCGGCACGGCACGTTCTTCCAGATGAACGGCAACTTCTCCTTCGGTGACTACTTCAAGGAGGGTGCGATCGAGCTCGCCTGGGAGCTCGTCACCAAGTCGCAGGTTGACGGCGGCTACGGGCTGCCCGAGGACCGGCTCTACGCCAGCGTCTACCAGGACGACGACGAGGCGCTGCACCTGTGGAAGAAGGTCACCGGGCTTCCCGACGACCGGATCATCCGTCTCGGTGCCAAGGACAACTACTGGTCGATGGGGGTCCCCGGTCCGGGTGGCCCGTGCAGCGAGATCCTCATCGACCGCGGGCCGGCGTACGGCAAGGACCGGGACTGGGAGGCGGGCGACCGCTACCTCGAGTTCTGGAACCTCGTGTTCATGCAGGAGGAGCTCAGCGAGGTCCGCTCGAAGGAGGACTTCGACGTGAAGGGCCCGCTGCCGGCCAAGAACATCGACACCGGCATGGGGCTCGAGCGGGTGGCGTACCTGCTGCAGGACAAGAGCAACATGTACGAGACCGACGAGATGTTCCCGGTGATCCAGCGGGCCGCGGAGCTGAGTGGTCGTCACTACGGTGCCGACGACACCGACGACGTGCGCTTCCGGGTCGTCTGCGACCACGTGCGCAGCGCGATGATGCTGATCGGCGACGGCGTCACCCCCGGCAACGAGGGGCGGGGCTACGTGCTGCGCCGGCTGCTCCGCCGGGCGGTGCGGTCGATGCGGCTGCTCGGCGTCGAGGACCGTGTGCTGCCCGAGCTGTTCCCGGTCAGCCGCGACCGCATGAAGGCGTCGTACCCGGAGCTCGAGCTGCAGTGGGAGCGCATCTCCACGGTGGCCTACGCGGAGGAGGACGCGTTCCGCTCCACGCTGCGGGCCGGGACGCAGATCTTCGACCTCGCGGTGAGCCAGGCGCGCGGTGCGTCGACGACGTCGCTGTCAGGGGAGCAGGCGTTCTCCCTCCACGACACCTACGGCTTCCCGATCGACCTGACCCTCGAGATGGCGTCGGAGCAGGGGCTGACCGTCGACGAGGACGGGTTCCGCCGCCTGATGGCGCAGCAGCGCGAGCGGGCCAAGGCGGACGCCAAGTCCAAGAAGACCAAGCACGGCGAGACCCACCACTACCGGGCGCTCGCCGACACGCTCGGGCAGTCGGTGCAGTTCACCGGGTACGACGAGGTCGTCAGCGAGGGCACCGTCCGCGGGATCCTGTCCGGCGCGGGCACCGCCGACGCGGCCCGGGAGGGCGAGGAGATCGAGCTCGTGCTCGACCGGACCCCCTTCTACGCCGAGGGCGGCGGTCAGCTCGCCGACCAGGGAGTCATCGAGCTCGGCAACGGGGCGCAGGTGCAGGTCCTCGACGTGCAGTCGCCGATCACCGGGCTGATCGTCCACCAGGTGAAGGTCCTCTCGGGCGAGGTGACCGTGGGGGAGTCCGCTCACGCGCTGGTCGACGTGGAGCGGCGTCGATCGATCAGCCGCGCCCACACCGCGACCCACATGGTGCACAAGGCCTTCCGCGAAGCGCTAGGGGACACCGCCACGCAGGCGGGGTCGGAGAACGCGCCCGGACGCTTCCGGTTCGACTTCTCCGCCACCGGCGCGGTGCCGACCTCGGTGCTCCACGACGTCGAGGCGCGGGTCAACGACCTGGTGCTCGCCGACCTGCCCGTGCACGCCGAGATCATGACCCAGAGCGAGGCGGTGCGCTCCGGCGCGATGGCGCTCTTCGGCGAGAAGTACGGCGACCAGGTCCGCGTGGTCTCCGTCGGCGACTGGGCCCGCGAGCTCTGCGGGGGGACCCACACCGGCCGGTCCGCGCAGCTCGGCGTCGTCAAGCTGCTCGGTGAGTCGTCGATCGGCTCCGGTGTGCGCCGCGTCGAGGCGCTCGTCGGTGCCGACGCCTACCGGTTCCTGGCCCGCGAGCACGTGCTCGTCGCCCAGCTGAGCGAGGCCCTCAAGGCGCGGCCGGAGGAGCTGCCCGAGCGGGTCAACGACCTCGTCGAGCGGCTCCGCGGCGCGGAGAAGGAGATCGAGCGGGTCCGGGTGGCGCAGCTGCTGGCCTCGGCTGGTCAGCTCGCCGAGGGCGCCGAGGACGTGGACGGTGTCGCCTATGTGGCGCACCGCATCGACGGCGCCGGCGCGGGCGACGTGCGCAAGCTCGCGCTCGACGTCCGGGGCCGGATGGCTGCAGGTCGTCCGAGCGTGGTGGCGATCATCGGCTCGACGTCGGGTAAGCCGGCCGTCGTCGTCGCGGTGAACGACGAGGCCCGCTCGCGCGGCATCTCGGCGAACGCCCTGGTCAAGGCGGCCGCGACCGCCCTGGGCGGCAGCGGTGGCGGCAAGGACGACGTCGCGCAGGGCGGCGGAGCCGACGTGGCCAACGCCGACCAGGCGCTGGTCGACGTCCGCACCCAGGTCCTGCGGGCCGTCTCCACACCGTGAGGCAGCGTCCTTGAGGCGGGCAGCGTGAGACGGGGCGTCCGGCTCGGGGTCGACGTCGGCGACGTCCGCATCGGTGTCTCGTCCAGCGACCCCTCGGGAATCATCGCCACGCCTGTGGAGACCGTCGCCCGCGGCGAGGGCGATCTCGCCCGGCTGCGGGCGCTCGTCCAGGAGCACGACGCCGTCGAGGTGGTCGTCGGTCTGCCGCGGTCCCTGTCCGGTCGGGAGGGGCCGGCCGCGGCCAAGGTCCGCACCTTCGCCAGGGGGCTGACCGACCTCCTGGCCCGCGACGGCATCGCCGTGCGACTCTGCGACGAGCGGCTCAGCACGGTGTCCGCCGAGGCGGTCCTGCGGGAGCAGGGGAAGAAAGGGAAGAAGCGGCGTGCCGTGGTGGATCAAGCGGCAGCCGTCGTCATCCTGCAGAATGCTCTGGACACGGAGCGCGGGACCGGGCGCCCGGCGGGGGAGCTGGTACGACCGACGAGCGAACTGGGAGAGCCGTGAACGACGACCGAGCCGAGCAGGCGTCCTACCAGGAGGACGCACCGGGCTCGTTGTTCGAGCGCCCGGACGACTACGACGAGCCGGCAGTCGGGCCACCGCGCGGACGCCGCTGGGCGAGCTGCCTGATCGTGCTCGTCGTGCTGGCGCTCCTGGGCGCGGGTGCCTACGCGCTGGTGTCGGTCGGGATGGACCGGGTCAGCGGGCTCTTCGAGGGCCCGGAGGACTTCGCCGGTGAGGGCTCCGGATCAGTGGTGTTCGAGGTGAACGAGGGCGACAGCTCCTCGGCCATCGGCCGCAACCTCAAGGCCCAGGGCGTCGTAGCCAGTGTCGAGGCGTTCACCGAGGCCGCTGCGGAGAACCCGGACTCGACCACGATCCAGGTCGGGTTCTACGAGCTGCGGAAGAGGATGTCGGCCGAGTCCGCGCTGGACGTGCTGGTCGATCCCGACAACCTCGTGCAGAGCTCGGCCACGGTCCCCGAGGGGCTCCGGGTCGAGGACACGATCAAGGTGCTCGCCAAGGAGACCGACATCCCGGTCGCGAAGTTCGAGCAGGCCCTGGACGACCCGAAGTCGATCGGGCTGCCGGCGTACGCCAAGGGCAACGCGGAGGGCTACCTGTTCCCCGCGACCTACGCCTTCCCGCCGAACGCGGACGCCCCCGGCATCCTGTCCGCGATGGTCGACCGGTGGGAGCAGGCCGCCGACGAGGCAGGGCTCGAGGAGCGGGCCTCGGAGCTGGGCTACACGCCTGGTGAGCTGATGATCGTCGCGAGTCTCGTCGAGTCCGAGGCGAACCGCGACGAGGACCGCGGCAAGGTGGCCCGGGTCATCTACAACCGGCTCGAGACCGATGCCACCAACGGGCTGCTGCAGATCGACGCGACCGTGAACTACGCGCTCGGCCGCGACCTCGGCCTCGGGCTCACCCCGGAGCAGCTGGAGGTCGACGACCCCTACAACACACGGATCTACCCCGGGCTGCCGCCGGGGCCGATCGAGTCGCCCGGCGACAAGGCCATCGAGGCGGCCGCGAACCCGCCCGAGGGCAACTGGGTCTACTACGTGACGGTGAACCTGGACACCGGCGAGACGAAGTTCACCGACGACTACGACGAGTTCCTGCAGTTCAAGAACGTCGAGCTCGCGGCGTACTGCGACAGCTCCGACCGCTGCTGAGCCGGTGCCTGACCTCGCCGGCGGGCGCCGGTGCGCGGTGCTGGGCAGCCCGATCGGGCACTCGCTGTCGCCGGTCCTGCACCGCGCGGCGTACGCCGAGCTGGGGCTGGACTGGTCCTACGACGCCGTCGAGGTGACCGAGGAGCGGCTTGCCGGGTTCCTGGACGGCCTCGATGACTCGTGGCGCGGGCTGTCGCTGACGATGCCCCTCAAGCGAGCCGTCGTGCCGCTGCTCGACGAGCTCAGCCCGCCGGCGGAGCAGGCAGGAGCCGCCAACACCGTGGTTATCGAGGGAGGTCGCCGCATCGGGCACAACACCGACATCCCCGGGGCGGCGGCCGCGATCGCGGAGCGGCGCACGGAGCCGGTCCGCAGCGCAACGGTGCTCGGCGGCGGCGCCACCGCCGCGTCGGTGCTCCTCGCCCTGGCCGACCAGGGCTGCGAACGAGCAAGCCTGGTGGTCCGTGAGCCGGCCCGCGCAGCCGAGACGGTGGACGTGGCGCGGGCGCACCCGAGGGCGGCTGTGGTGGACGTGCTGCGGCTCGGCGTCGATCCGGTGCCCCCGGCGGACCTCCTCGTATCGACGGTCCCGGTCGCCGCGCAGGACGACTGGGTGCTGTCCCTGGTGCCCGAGGTCGACGTGGTCTTCGACGTCCTCTACGACCCCTGGCCCACGCCGCTGGTGACCGCGGCGCGGGCTTCCGGGCTGCCGGTCGTCGGGGGGCTCGACCTCCTGGTCCACCAGGCCGCCCTGCAGGTCACGTTGATGACCGGTGCGGAGCCGGCTCCGCTCGCGGTGATGCGTGCCGCCGGGGAGGCTGCCCTCGCCCACCGTTGAGCAGGCGCTCGCGCGAGGTCGAGTGGGGGGCGCTCGCGCGAGGTTGAGTAGGCGCTCGCGCGAGGTTGAGAGGGCGCTCGCGCGGGGCGCTCCTGGGGAGAACGCCCGCCGTCGTCGGACCGTTCCCCTAGGCTCGCGGACCATGACCTGGTACCTCGACACGGCCGCGGCGATGGCCGCCCTCGGGGCCGCCGGAGGTCTGGGAGTGCCGGCGCTCATCGGCCGCATCCCGGAGCCGCCCTCCGAGGAGGAGCAGGTCGACGAGGCCGACGCGGTCGCGCCCGGGGACGTCACCGAGGGGCTCGCGCCGCCGGAAGCGCCGGACGACGTGGTCGAGGAGGCGAAGGAGCTCTACGTCTCGATCGCGGCGATCCGTGGTCTCGGCTGGAGGTGCGCGGTCGCCTCGGCGCTCGCCGCGGGCGTCGTCGGAGCCCGGATCGGCTGGTCGTGGGAGCTGCTGTTCCTCATGTACCTCGTGCCGGTCGGTGTCGCGCTCGCGGTCGTCGACTGGCGGACCCGGCTCCTTCCGACCCGGGTGATCGCTCCGTCGTACGCCGTGGTCACGGTGCTCGTCCTGCTCGCGGCTCTGCTCAGCGGCGACGGGCACGACCTGGTCCGCGCGGGGTGGGGATGGGTCGTCGGCGGCGGCACCTTCCTGCTGCTCTGGCTCATCTACCCCCGCGGCATGGGGTACGGCGATGTGCGGCTGTCCGGCGTCCTCGGCATCGCCCTGGGCTACCTCGGCTGGGGCGAGCTGCTCGTCGGTGTCTACGCGGGCTTCCTCCTCGGCGGGATCGGCGGGACCCTGCTCACGCTGCTGCGGATAGTCGACCGGCGGGCGTACCCGTTCGGACCGTTCATGCTGCTCGGCGCCCTGATCGGCGTCGTGTGGGGCGCCTCGATCGCTGGGTTCTACACCGGCACGTCCTGACGCTCCGCTGCGGCGAGACGCCGCGATGGCCGTCCGACGCACCGTGAAACACTGACGGCATGCTGCGTTGGCTCACTGCGGGCGAGTCCCACGGCCCTGCCCTGGCCGCGATCCTCGAGGGGTTGCCGGCCCATGTCGCCGTGACGTCGGAGGACATCTCCGACGCGTTGGCCAGGCGGCGCCTGGGCTACGGCCGTGGCGCGCGGATGTCGTTCGAGCGCGACGAGATCGAGGTGATCGGCGGCATCCGGCACGGCAGGACGCAGGGTGGCCCGGTCGCGCTGCGCATCGGCAACAGCGAGTGGCCGAAGTGGGAGAAGGTGATGTCCGCCGACCCGGTGGACCCCGCCGAGCTGGAGGGGTCGGCGCGCAACGCCGCCCTGACCCGACCCCGGCCCGGTCACGCCGACCTCGTGGGGATGCAGAAGTACGACTTCGACGAGGCCCGGCCGGTGCTCGAGCGTGCCTCCGCCCGGGAGACCGCTGCTCGCGTGGCCCTCGGCGCGGTGGCATCCGCTTTCGTGGAGCAGGCCACCGGGGCCCGGATCGTCTCCCACGTCGTGCAGATCGGTGGGGCCAAGGCGCCGTACGGCTCGGTCCCGAGCGCCGACGACGTCGCCTACCTCGACGCGGACCCGGTCCGCTGCCTCGACGCGCAAGCGAGCAAGGCGATGGTGGCCGAGATCGACCAGGCCCACAAGGACGGCGACACGCTCGGCGGTGTCGTCGAGGTGGCCGTGCACGGGCTGCCGCCCGGGCTCGGGTCGCACGTCCACTGGGACCGCCGCCTCGACTCCCGGTTGGCGGGCGCGCTCATGGGCATCCAGGCCATCAAGGGCGTCGAGGTCGGTGACGGCTTCGCGCTCGCCGACGACCCGGGGTCCAAGGCCCACGACGAGATCGTGCCGACCGAGACCGGAATCCGGCGTACGTCGGGACGCGCCGGTGGGACCGAGGGCGGCATGTCGACGGGGGAGACGCTGCGGGTCCGCGCGGCGATGAAGCCGATCGCGACCGTGCCCAGGGCGCTGCGCACGGTCGACGTGGCGACCGGTGAGGCCACGGTCGCCCACCACCAGCGCTCCGACGTGTGCGCGGTGCCGGCGGCCGGGATCGTCGCCGAGGCGATGGTCGCGCTGGTGCTGGCCGAGGCGGTGCTGGAGAAGTTCGGCGGCGACTCGGTGCAGGAGACCCGGCGCAACGTGACCGGCTACCTGGACTCGCTGAGGTACCGGTGACCGGTGCCCCAGCCGGTGCATCCACCGGTGCTTCCGCCGGCCCCCGCGTGGTCCTGGTCGGGCCGATGGGTGCCGGGAAGACCACCGTGGGTGGGCTGCTCGCCGATGGCTGGGGAGTTGGCCTGCGGGACACCGACCAGGACATCGAGCACGCCGAGGGCCGATCGGTCTCCGACATCTTCGTCGACTCCGGCGAGCAGTACTTCCGCGAGCGCGAGCACGCCGCGGTGCTGGCCGCTCTGGAGTCGCACGAGGGCGTCCTGGCCCTGGGCGGCGGGGCTGTCCTCGACGAGCGGACGCGATCCGCGCTGGCCGGCCACTTCGTCGTCTTCCTGAGCGTCGGGCTCTCGGACGCAGTCAAGCGGGTCGGGCTCGGTCACGGGCGGCCGCTGCTGCTGGGCAACGTGCGCTCCCGGGTCAAGGTGCTCCTCGACGAGCGGACACCGATCTACCGCGAGGTCGCCGACGTGGTGGTCGAGACCGACGGGCGCACCGCGCGCGAGGTGGCGGACGAGGTGCGCCGGGCAGCGGAGGGTCGCCAGTGACTGCCTCGACGACGCTGCGCCTCGGCGGACCTGACGCACCGGACGGCTACGACGTCGTCGTCGGCGACGACCTGCTCCACCGGCTTCCCCAGCTTCTCGGTCCGGGTGTCCGCCGGGTCGCGGTGATCCATCCGGTCGCCCTGGCAGGGCTCGGCGAACGGGTGCGCTCGGCGCTCTCGTCGGTGGGGCTCGACGCCCACGCGATCCAGATCCCGGACGGCGAGGGAGCCAAGGACGCCGCCGTGGCCGCGCACTGCTGGGAGGCGCTCGGCCGGCTCGGGTTCACCCGCTCCGACGCGGTGGTGACCGTCGGCGGCGGCGCGACCACCGACATGGGTGGCTTCGTCGCTGCCACCTGGTTGCGCGGAGTGAAAGTCGTGCACGTGCCCACGACGCTCCTCGCGATGGTCGACGCCGCGGTCGGCGGGAAGACCGGCATGAACACCGGCGAGGGCAAGAACCTGGTCGGTGCCTTCCACGAGCCGAGCGGCGTGCTCTGCGACCTGACCACGCTGGAGACGCTGCCGCGTCCGGAGCTCGTCAGCGGGATGGCCGAGGTGGTCAAGTGCGGCTTTATCGCTGATCCCGAGATCCTCGCGATCGTCGAGCGGTCACCCGCGGACGCCATGACGCCCGGTTCGCCGCAGCTCCGGGAGCTCGTGGAACGGGCGATCCAGGTCAAGCTCGACGTCGTGTCGGCCGACTTCAAGGAGACCGGTGGTGTCGGGGGGCACCCCGGACGAGAGGCACTGAACTACGGCCACACGCTGGGCCACGCCATCGAGCGCGCGGAGAAGTACCAGTGGCGGCACGGCGAGGCGATCTCCATCGGCATGGTGTTCGTCGCTGAGCTCGCACGGTTCCACGGTCGGCTGGACTCGTCAACGGCCGATCGGCACCGGTCGGTGCTCGAGTCGGTCGGGCTGCCGACGTCGTACGCCGGGGCGTCGTGGCCGGAGCTGCTCGCGACCATGCGCATCGACAAGAAGTCGCGCGGGGACCTGATGCGGTTCGTGGTCCTGGAGGAGCTGGCTCGGCCGGTGGTCCTGGAGGGGCCGTCGCCGGAGCTGCTCGAGCAGGCGTTCGCGGCGGTGAGTGCCCGCTAGACGAGGTCGTGGACGAACTCGGTCAGCTGCGTCAGGTTGCGGCACTCGACCATCGGCACGATGTCGGCGTACTTCCGGGCGTAGGAGTCCCCGACTCCCCACTGGCGCGGGTGTTCGGGGTTGAGCCACCAGGCGTGGCGGGCGGCGTCCACCAGCTCCCGCAGCACCGGCGAGGACGGGTCCGTGTAGTTCGACCGGGCATCGCCGAGCACCAGCAGCGTCGACTTCGGCGTGAGCGCGTCGGCGTGCTCCTCGGCGAACTGCCGGAACGCCCGGCCGTAGTCCGTGCGGCCCATGATCGACGCGTGCTGGGCAGCCGCGACCAGGTGCTTCATGGTGTCCTCCGGGTCCGACCCGGGCTTCAGGTCGTCGGTGACCTCGTAGACCTTGTCGACGAAGGTGAACGTCCGGGTCGCGGTGAACTGCTCCTGCAGGGCGTAGACGAGCATCAGCGTGAACGCCGCGAAGTTCGCCACCGACCCACTCACGTCGCACAGCACCACCAGCTCGCTGCGGTGCGGACGCTTGGGTCGCAGCACGGTCTCGACGGGAACGCCGCCGGTGGACATCGATGCGCGGATCGTCTTGCGGAAGTCCAGCGAGCCGCGACGTCGGCCGTGCCGCTCCATGGACACCCGGGTGGCGAGCCGGCGCGCCAACGGATAGAGCTGCCGGCGCATCTCGTCGACCTCGCCGCGGCGAGCAGCGGTGAAGTCGAGCAGGTCCAGCGGTGGGCGCAGGGTGTTGCGTGCGACGTACTCGGGCGTGCGCTCCTCGGCGACCCGCCGACGCACGTCGGACTCCACCAGCTGGCGCCACGCGTCGACACGGTTGGTGGCGGTGAGCATCGCCAGGTCCTGCGAGCGCGGGGCGCGGTCGTCCGTCCCGGCCATCAGCGCCTCGGCCAGGCGCAGGACGAGCGTGTCGGGCTTGAGGCTCTGCATCGTGTTGTACGCCGAGTAGCCGGCCAGGCCGGGACCGCGACCGGGCATGGCACCGAGCTGCTCGACGCCCTCGATCGCCATTGCCTGCAGCTGCTGCTGGTCCTGCTGCAGCAGCGCCTCGACCAGCCGGTCGCGCAGCGCGCGGCTGACGTCGTCGTCGACCACGCCGAACGGGCGGGGCCTTCCCGTCCGGTCGTCAGTCTCCGAGCCTCCCGACTCCGCCCCTTCGGTGGCCGTGGTCTCGGCGGCGACGCCCGAGCCGATCAGGGCGGGGAAGTAGAGGTCGAAGACCGCGTCGAAGGTGGGGCGGTGGCTCTGCCGCTTCACGAGCGTGGCAGCCAGGCCGGCGCGCATAGCGGTGCGGTCCGCGAGCCCGATCTCGGTGAGCGCGGCAACCGAGTCGAGGTCCTCGGAGAGCGACACCGGGAGTCCTGCCGCGCGCAGGGACTCGATGAACCCGATGTGCCGGTCGAGGAGTGGCATTGCGAGGTGCCGTCGTTCTTCAGCGACGCCGGGCGCGGTGGCCGCGCAGGGCAGCCATGGCCTTCTCGTGGTCGGACGCATGCTTGAGCACGACACCGAGCGTCGCCGCGACGGCGGCTTCGTCGAGGTCGTCCACCTCGAGCGCCACCAGGGTCCGGGCCCAGTCGATCGACTCCGCGATCGACGGCGACTTCTTCAGGTCGACCTCACGGAGCCGACCCACGGTCTCGACGAGCTGCTCGCCCAGACGGTCGTCGATGCCCGGCACCTGGGAGAGGATGATCTCCTTCTCCCGCGCGGCTTCCGGGTAGTCGATGTGCAGGTAGAGGCAGCGTCGCTTCAGCGCCTCGGACAGCTCGCGAGTGGCGTTGGAGGTCAGTACCACGAAGGGCCGGCGTACGGCGTGCACGGTGCCCAGCTCGGGGATCGTCACCTGGAAGTCCGACAGCACCTCGAGCAGGAGCCCCTCGACCTCGACGTCGGTCTTGTCGACCTCGTCGATCAGCAGGACGGTCGGCTCCGTGCGCCGGATGGCCGTCAGCAACGGTCTCGTCAGCAGGAACTCGTCGGTGAAGATGTCGTCGTGGGTCTCCTGCCAGGCCTGGTCCCCGCTCGAGGCCTGGATGCGCAGGAGCTGTTTCTTGTAGTTCCACTCATAAAGAGCGCGAGCCTCGTCCAAGCCTTCGTAGCACTGCAGCCGCACGAGCTCGGACCCCGTCGCGGACGCGACCGCCTTGGCGAGCTCGGTCTTGCCGACCCCAGCCGGTCCTTCGACGAGC
>CADCUK010000125.1:25776-26573 GCA_902805865.1 uncultured Nocardioidaceae bacterium
CCCGTCTTGGTCACGTCTGCGGGGGAGTCTAACCAGGTGGTCACCGGAGCAGCCTATGCGGCATCAGGACGTCGCTGAGTGGCGCGGGTCGGCGCGGAACCGGCGCGCGGGTCGACGGGAATGGAAGGCGCTCCAACGGCGTTGAGGCCGCATGACTCGTCACGAGACCGACTTCGAGCTGGCTGCTCCTCCTGTGGTGTTCCCGGGAGATGCGGCTCCGGAGTCGGCGTACCGGGTGGCTCACGACCTGCTCGCTCGACGCGCCCCCGTCGAGGCGCTGGCGTTGCTGGAGCCGGCGCTCGCCGAGGACCCGCGCAACACCGGGCTTCGGTCGCTGCGCGCCTGGGCCTTCCTGATCCGAGCGCAGCTCGGTCGGGCCGAGGAGGAGCTGGCGTCGCTGGTGGCGGACAACCCCAGTGACGTCTGGGCTCGCCACGCTCTCGGCCGTGCGCTCGAGCGCCAGTCGCGGCACGCGGAGGCGCTCCCGCACCTCCGCCTCGCAGCGGTGATGAGCGGTGACCCCGAGCACTCCGCAGCGGCTGCTCGCGTCGCGGCGCAGGTGGCTGAATCGCAGCTCTGAGCGCCCCGTCGCAGTTCGGAGCCGGTCTTCAGTGACTGGAGCACTGCGGCTCGTCGGTCGTCAGCCGTGTGCCACGGTGCCGTGCTGGTCGACGGTGTAGGTGCGTCCTTGTGGTGAGGTCCAGAGCAGGGTGTCGTTGGGTTGTCGCCTGTAGTGCCACCCGCCGTGGGTCTTGACGCGGTGGTGGAACCTGCACAACCTGGCGAGGTTGGCGGTG
>CADCUK010000126.1 GCA_902805865.1 uncultured Nocardioidaceae bacterium
GGGCTTGATCGCCAGCGGGCCGGGGAACCGGAAGGTCGCCGAGGTCATCAGCGTCCCGAGCCGGATCGTCGACGTCTCGCGGGCGATGCCCGCCAGCGTCAGCCAGGCGTCGGTCGGTCCCGGCAGCCCTTCGGTGCCCATGCCGAGGTAGTGGTCGGAGCGGAAGAACGCGTCGAAGCCGAGCTCCTCGGCGGTCTGCGCGACGCGCAGCAGGTCGTCGTAGGTCGCGCCCTGCTGGGGCTCGGTGAAGATGCGGAAGTCCATGCCTCCACCGTGCCCACCGGCCCTCACGCTCATTCTTCGTCGGGGTCCGCTCTCTCGAGCCAGACGAACGCGTAGCCGTCGTGCTCCTCGCGCTGGGTCTCCCGCCACTCGGTCCGGTCGAACGGCGGGTAGGTCACGTCACCCTCGGGGGTCGCGTGCACCTCGGTCAGCACCTGCCGGTCGGCCAGCGGCATCGCGAGGGCGTAGATCTGGCTGCCTCCGATGACCATCGCGTCACCGTCGTACTCCTCGGCGACGTCGAGCGCCTCGGTCAGGCTGGACGCCGTGATGACGCCGTCGGCCGTCCAGTCGGGCTGACGGGTGACCACGATGTTGGTACGCCGCGGGAGCGGCCGGCCGATGGACTCGAAGGTCTTGCGTCCCATGACCACGACGTTCCCGGTGGTGACCCTCCGGAAGTGCGCGAGGTCGTCGGGGAGGTGCCAGGGGAGCTGGCCGTCGGCGCCGATCACGCCGTTCTCGGCGACCGCCGCCACGAGCACGACGGACTGCGGGGCGTCGCTCACCGGCCGGTCCTCAGACGGCGATCGGGGCCTTGATCCCCGGATGGGGGTCGTAGCCCTTCACGTCGATGTGCTCGAGCTCGAACCGGTCGATCTCCGTGACGCTCGGGTCGAGCCACAGCTCGGGCAGCGGACGCGGGTCGCGGGTGAGCTGCAGCCGGGCCTGGTCGAGGTGGTTCGAGTACAGGTGGGCGTCCCCCAGCGTGTGCACGAAGTCGCCGACGTCGAGGTCGGCGACCTGGGCGACCATGTGCGTGAGCAGTGCGTACGACGCGATGTTGAACGGCACCCCGAGGAAGACGTCTCCCGAGCGTTGGTAGAGCTGGCAGCTCAGCCGTCCTCTCCCGGTGGCCGACCCCTCGGCCGGCGGGGCGACGTAGAACTGGAAGAACGCGTGGCACGGTGCGAGCGCCATCTGCGGGATGTCGGCGACGTTCCAGGCCGAGACGATGTGGCGCCGCGAGTCCGGGTCGCGCCGCAGGTCGGCGATGACCTTCGTGATCTGGTCGACGTGCCCACCGTCGGGGGTCGGCCACGACCGCCACTGGCGGCCGTAGACCGGTCCGAGGTCACCGTGCTCGTCGGCCCACTCGTCCCAGATCGTGACGCCGCGCTCCTGCAGCCAGCGCACGTTGGTGTCGCCGCGGAGGAACCAGAGCAGCTCGGCGAAGATCGACCGCGTGTGCACCTTCTTGGTCGTCACCAGCGGGAACCCCTCGGAGAGGTCGAACCGCATCTGGTGGCCGAAGACGCTGCGGGTGCCGGTGCCGGTCCGGTCACCCTTCTCGACGCCCTCGTCGAGGATGCGGGTGAGGAGATCGAGGTACTGCTGCACCGCGCCAAACTAGCACCGCGAGCCCCACCCGGCCGGTCGACCCGGCGGGGCGCGAGAATGGCTCGGTGACCTCTCCGCAGCAGCCCGGCCCTCCCCAAGGAGCCGACGTCTCCGTCCGCGTCGGCTGGGCCGACGACGCCGCCGGCATCGCGGCGGTCCAGGTGGCGGCGTGGCGCCGGCAGTACGCCGAGCTGCTGCCCGCCGACGTCCTCGAGTCGTTCGACATCGACCAGTTCGCAGCGGCCTGGCACCAGGCGCTGACCCGACCGCCGGACGCGCGCAACCGCGTGCTGGTCGCGCTGGAGCGCAACACCGTGCGCGGCTTCGCGGTGACGAGCCCCTCGCCGGACCCGGACTCCGACCCGGTCGCGGACGGTGAGTTGAGCGAGCTCGTCGTCGACCCCGAGCACACCCGTGCCGGGCACGGCTCGCGGCTGGTGCACGCCGCCGTCGACACGCTCCGGGCAGACAAGTTCGTCCGCGCCACCGCGTGGCTGCCGAGCACCGACGACGTCACCCGGGCCTTCCTCACCGAGGCCGGCTGGGGCCCGGACGGCGCCCACCGTGAGCTGGACCTGCACGGCGACGGCTCGGTGCTGGTCAAGCAGGTGCGGCTGCACACGGACCTGCGCACGGACTGACCGAACGGTCCTGGTCTGGTTTGTCGCGGGAGGACCGAGGGGATCACTCCAGTGTCGTTCGCGAAGGGCGAGCAAGGACAGAAGAGAAGGTGCAGGACGTGCTCGGACGTTTGCCCCTGCGTTACCGCTTGACCATCTGGATCGCCGGCCTCGTGTCGTGCGCCGGAGTGGGCGCGTGGGCCGCGCTCATGACCCCTCTCCCCCTGGTGTGGTCCTCGGGTGCCGTGCTCGGCGCGGGCCTCGGCGTGCTTGTCGTCGCCGGCTACCTCAGCGTGCTCGAGCGCAGCCCCGAGCCTCGCGCCCCTCGGCCGGTGGACCCTCGCCGCTAGCGGTTCGCGTCGAGCTGCACCGTCACTGCGCAGTGGTCCGACAGCGGCAGCCGCTGCACCTCGACCGCAGTCACGCTGCCCACGTCCCCCCGTGCCAACACGTGGTCGAGCTGTTCCCGCGGAGCATCGGCGGGGAACGTCGGCCGCTCGACCAGGCTGCGCATGCCGCTCACCGCGGTCGCGTGCTGCAGCGACATGTTGAGGTCCCCGACGAGCACCAACGGGTTCTCCCCCTCGAGGCCGCGGATCGTGCGGCGCAGCTGTTGCCGCCCCCACCAGCCGACGAACGACAGGTGGGCGTTGGCGACGGTCAGCTGACCGCCGTACGGCGTCTCGACGCGGGCTGCCACGGCGACCCGGGGCTCGTCACGCACCAGCTCGGGCTTGCGGCTGCCCTTGAACCACATCGGCACCCGGGTCGGCGGGCTGCTGAGCCGCACGACCTGCCAGGACTGCACCGGCAGCCGGCTGAGCAGGGCGATGCCGTACGCCGCCGCGTCCGGCTGCTCCTCGCCGGTGGCCGCCATCCACGTCGCCCCTGGCGTGCCTGCCAGCGCCGCGACGAACCGGTGCTCGGTCGCACCCATCGCCTCTGCGGCGACCGCGGTGAGGTCGGCGTTCTCCGAGCGCGCCTGGTTGCGGTCGACCTCCTGGAGCGCGAGGACGTCGGCGTCGAGCGCCTTCACCGCGTCCACGAAGCGGTCGAGGTCGACGCGGTCGTCGACCGGTGACCGGCCGTGCAGGATGTTGAAGGTCGCGAGCCGCATGCGAGACCCCTTCCCGCGCCGGCTGTGACTATGCCTGCCATCCCCTCCACCGCCGCGGCGAACCGTTAGCGCGCCGTACCGCTGGGTAGTCCTCTGCCATGGTCGAGGTGCAGCAGCAGTCCGCGCTGCGGGAGGCGCTGAAGCGTGTCGCGGTGTCGCTCAAGCAGAGCGGGATCCCCTTCGCGCTCATCGGCGGCTACGCGGTCTGGGCACGCGGCGGCCCGGAGCCCGACCACGACGTCGACTTCATGGTCGCCCTGGCCGACGCACCGGCCGCCGCCGAGTGGCTCGCCGGCGACGGCTTCCAGGTCGTCCAGCCGCCGGAGGACTGGTTGTTCAAGGTGTACTCCGACGGCACGATGGTCGACGTGATCCACCGCGACGCCGGACTGCCCGCGACCCGCGAGGTCGTCCAGGACGCCGACGACCTCGAGGTCCTGTCCGTGCAGATGCCTGTCCTGTCGGCAACCGAGCTGGTCGTGCACAAGCTGATGGCGATGGACGAGCACATGTGCGACTTCGGGCGACAGCTCCCCGTGGCTCGGGCGCTGCGCGAGCAGGTCGACTGGGTCCGGGTGCGGGAGGAGACCTCGCCGAACGAGTACGCCGCAGCGTTCCTCTTCCTGCTGGAGCGGCTCGCGATCATCGAGACCGTCGCCGCGTGAGGGGCCCAGGGGGCGGCCGCGTGAG
The DNA here is from genome assembly GCA_902805865.1 of uncultured Nocardioidaceae bacterium. Classification (GTDB taxonomy): domain Bacteria; phylum Actinomycetota; class Actinomycetes; order Propionibacteriales; family Nocardioidaceae; genus Marmoricola_A. The sequence continues at coordinate 4,051 of CADCUK010000126.1, forward strand.
CGGCGTAGGCAACGGCGAAGCGTGAGCGGCGTTGGGGACGGCGGCGGGCTGCGCGGCAGGGCAATCGTGCGCGAGGGCGTCGCAGTGGGTGTCGCGACCGGTGCCTACGGGCTGTCGTTCGGCGCCATCGGTGTCGCGTCCGGCCTCGACGTCTGGCAGACCGCAGCCCTGTCCCTGCTGATGTTCACCGGCGCATCGCAGTTCGCGTTCGTCGGGGTCGTCGCGTCCGGTGGCTCGCCGTGGTCCGGCGCTGCAACAGCCGTCCTGCTCGGCACGCGCAACGGCCTCTACGGCCTGCGTCTCGCCCCGCTGCTCCGCTGGACCGGACTGCAGCGGGCAGGCGCGGCGCACCTCGTCATCGACGAGTCCACGGCGATGTCGGTCAACCGGGAGACGGCCGAGGAGTCGCGGGTGGGCTTCCTCAGCGCCGGCCTCGCGGTCTTCGCATTATGGAACCTGGCCACGGTCGTCGGAGCGTTGGCCGGCACCGCGCTGGGCGACCCGGAGGACCTGGGACTCGACGCCGCGGTCGGTGCGGCGTTCCTCGCGCTGCTCTGGCCCCGGCTGCGCAGCCGCACCAACCAGGTCGTCGCACTGCTGGCGGTCGTCGTCGCGCTCGGGCTCGTGCCGGTCGCCCCGGCCGGGACACCGGTCCTGGCTGCTGCTGTCGTGGCGATCCTGGTCGGGGTGGTCAGCCGCGCAGCCGACCCGACCGAGGTGCCCGGACCCGACGACCTGCCGTCCGGCGGGGTGCACCGATGAGCATCGCACGACGCTGCCTGCTTCGCTCACACCGCAGCGGGGACCCGGCATGACCTGGGCGGCGATCCTTGTCGGTGCGGCCGGTTGCTATGCGTGGAAGATCGCCGGGCTGTCGGTGCCACCACGCGTGCTCGAGCACCCGTTGGTCGATCGCATCGCGGACCTGCTTCCCGTCGCTCTGCTGTCCGCCCTCATCGCGGTGCAGGTGCTGGGTTCCGGGCAGTCCCTGGAGGTCGATGCTCGGCTGCTCGGGCTCGGCGCGGGGGTCGTCGCGCTGCTGCTGCGAGCACCGTTCATCGTCGTGGTGTTCGTGGCGGCCGCGACGGCGGCTCTGGTGCGGCTGCTCTGAGTTCCGTGCTTCCTGCTGAGCTCACCCGATCTCGCTTCACTCGATGTCGATGCGGCCGTGCTCGTCCAACGGGAAGCCGGGGTTGAAGCACAGCTCCCACACGTGCCCGTCCGGGTCGGCGAAGTAGCCGGAGTAGCCTCCCCAGTCCGCTCGCACCGGCGCCTTGACGATGTCCGCGCCCAGCGCCCGGACGGTGTCGAACGCCTCGTCCACGTCGGCCTCGCTCGGCAGGTTCACAGCCAGGGTGATCCCCCGGAACGGTGGCAGCTCGGTGGCGGCCAGCCCGGCGTCGGCCGCCAACTCGTCAGCGCCGAACAGGCCGAGCCACGAGCCCGACGTACGGAACCAGACGATGTCCTGTGACCGGTCGCCACGCTGCTCCCACCCGAGGCCGCGGTAGAACGCGATCGACCGGTCGAGGTCGCTCACCGCCAGGGTGACGATGACGAGGTTCGGCGCCAGCTCTGCCATGGGAGTCCTTCAGTCCAGATGTGGTCAGTCCAGATGTGGTCAGTCCAGCGGCAGGAAGTGCTCGAGCCAGACGGTCAGCCCGGGACGCTCGCCGATCGTTCGCAACCCGA
>CADCUK010000127.1 GCA_902805865.1 uncultured Nocardioidaceae bacterium
CACCGGGCAGCAGGTGGGACTCGCAGAGGATCTGGAAGCCGTTGCAGATGCCCAGGACAGGCAGGCCACGGGACGCGCCCTCGATCACCTCGGTCATCACCGGCGCGAAGCGGGCGATCGCTCCGGCGCGCAGGTAGTCGCCGTACGAGAAGCCGCCGGGCAGGATGACGGCGTCGACGCCGCCGAGGTCGTGCGCTCCGTGCCAGAGCGCGACCGGCTCCCCGCCGGCGATGCGTACGGCGCGCGCCGCGTCGACGTCGTCGAGGGAACCGGGGAAGGTGACAATGCCGATCCTCACGGGAGGACGTCCTCGTGGACGACGACCTCGAAGTCCTCGATGACCGGGTTCGACAGCAGTGTCTCGGCGAGCTCGTGGATCTCGACCAGCGCGGCCTCGGTCACCTCGCCGTCGACCTCGAGCTCGAACCGCTTGCCCTGGCGTACGTCGGTGATGCCGGTGTACCCGAGGCGGGGCAGGGCCTTGTGGACGGCCTTGCCCTGGGGATCCAGGATCTCCGGCTTCGGCATGACACTGACGACGACGCGGGGCACGGGGGCTCCTCAGGCTCTTCGGGCGGGCGGACCCAGTCTACGGCTGAGCAGCGGGCGTCGAGCCCGGCGCTCACTCCGCGACCCGGGTCTCCGGTCCGACGGTGAGGTGGCCCGTGAGCGGGTGGACGTAGGCGAACCAGTCCTCGGGCAGCCGGTTCTCCGGCGTGCCGACGGCCGCGACGAACGGGTTCACGATGCCGCGGCTCTCGACCCGGATCCCCACCGACTCCACACGGTTGAACGTCTCGTCGTCCTGCGCGCCGATGATCCACAGCACTCCGGGACGGTCTCCCGACGCGAGGGTCCAGGTGGCCGCGGAGTCGTCGTCCCAGGCGAAGCAGGAGAGCTCCTCCGCGAGGGCCGCCTTCTGCACCGGGCACGGCAGCGGGTCGATCTGCGGCACCCGCCCCGCTGTGGTGAGGATGTCGACGGAGAACGGGTCGTAGCCCTTGCCTCCCGAGAACTCCAGGTGCGCCCCGACGGCATCGGGTCCGAAGTCGGTGACCCGGGAACGGCGTACGGAGTCGGGCTCGAGCTCGCCGTAGCGTTCGACGACCGCGGCGAGCTGACGGGGTGTCGTCGGCACGACGTCGGGCTTCGCCGGGGCCTCCTCCATGCCGTCGTAGTTCTCGAGCTCCTCGCCCGACTGCCACGCCTCAGCCGTCGTCCGCAGGCTCATCGCCGGGTCGAGCACGGCGGAGCGCAGGTCCTCGGGCTGCGGTGAGAGATCCAGCCCCCGCGGGTCCTCCTCGAAGAGCGCGCTCTGCTCGAAGGCCACCTGGACCACCTCGTCCTTCCGCACGAGCGTCCAGTAGTAGCCGCCGCCCTCTTCCTCCTCGGTGCCGGGACGCCAGCGGAACAGCAGCGTGCCGCCGTCGACCGCCTCCTCCTCGCACCGACCTTCATCGTCCGGTCGGCACGCGAACCACCGGCGGTCCTCGCGGTCGAACGCCTCCACGTCGGCCACGTCCACGCGGACGGTCCGGCTCTCACCGGACTCGGTGCCCTCCGGGTCCACGCCGTAGTCGACCTGCGCCTCGAGCGCGGGCGGGTCGCTCGGGTCCGACCAGCCTCCCGTCGTACGCCGGGCCTCGCCCGGGTCGACGTGGTCGATGACGACCGCGGCGAGCGCGCGGGGGGTGGCGTCGACGAGCCCGTCCTCGCCGGCCGTCGGTGCGCTGCCCGATCCGCAGGCGGCCGACGACAGGGCTGCTCCGAGGAGCAGCCCTGTCAGACCTGGCTTCAGGCGAGCTCCCGCTTCAGGATCTTGCCGGTCGCGGTCATCGGCAGCTCGTCGCGGAACTCGACCATGCGCGGGTACTTGTAGGAGGCCATCTGCTCCTTGCACCAGGCGACGAGCTCGTCCTCGGTCAGCGAGGCGCCGGGTGCCTTGATGACGTACGCCTTGATCTCCTCGCCGTGCGACTCGTGGGGCACCCCAAGGACCGCGGCGAGGGAGACGCCTTCGTGGGTCATGAGGACCTCCTCGATCTCGCGCGGGTACACGTTGAAGCCGCCGCGGATGATCATGTCCTTGGCGCGGTCGACGATGTAGTAGTAGCCGTCCTCGTCGCGGCGGGCCAGGTCTCCGGAACGGAACCAGCCGTCCTTCATGACCTCGGCGGTGGCGTCGGCCCGGTTGTAGTAGCCCTTCATGATGTTGTGCCCGCGGATCGCGATCTCGCCCACCTCGTCGGCACCCTCGACGGTGTTCCAGTCGGCGTCGATGAGCTTCACGTCCACGCCCCAGATCGGGTAGCCGATCGAGCCCGGCTTCGCCGGCCTGTCCTTCTGGTTGAACGTCGCGACCGGCGAGGTCTCGGAGAGCCCGTAGCCCTCGTAGATGTCGACCTTGAAGCGCGCCTTGAACTCCTTGATGATCTCGACGGGCAGGGAGGCGCCGCCGGCGCAGGCGATCCGCAAGTTGGCTGCGATCTTGTCGACGTCCACGCCGCTGTCCTCGAGTGCGCCGAGGAGTCCCCAGTACATCGTCGGGACGCCCGCGAAGAACGTGATCTCCTCTGCCTCGAGCAGCTTGACCGCTGCCTCCGCGTCGAAGCGGGGCAGCAGGACCAGGGTCGAAGCGCTGCTGAAGCCGGCGTTCATCTGGACCGTCGAGCCGAACGAGTGGAACAGCGGCAGCGTGACCAGGTGCCTCTCGCCGGCCGGGTCCGCACCGAGCATCCGCGTCGACTCGAGCGCGTTCAGCACGAGGTTGGAGTGGCTCAGCTCGGCGCCCTTGGGCTGACCGGTCGTGCCGCTGGTGTAGAGGATGACGGCCGAGTCGGTCTCCGCGGTCAGCACGGACTCGAAGACCGGCGACTGCTGCGACATCGCTGCGCCCATCGTCTCGGTGCCCTCGACCGGAGAGGCTCCGGCCGGGTCCGCGGTGATCATGAAGAAGTGCTCGCAGCCGTCGGCCTGCTCGAAGCCGGCGTGACCCTCGGTGCCCATGGGGAGGTCAGCGGTGCCCTGGAAGCAGAAGTAGGCCTTCGCCTCGGAGTCGCCGAGGTGGTAGGCGATCTCCCGGCCCTTGAGCAGCACGTTGAGGGGGACGACGACTCCACCGGCCTTGAGGATCCCGTAGTAGACGATCGGGAAGAACGGCAGGTTCGGGCAGGATAGCGCGACCTTGTCGCCCGGCTTGATGCCGCGGGAGACCAGCAGGTTCGCGACCTGGTTGGCGGCGCCGTTGACCTGCGCGTAGTTCAGACGGGTCTCACCGAAGACGACTGCGTCCCGGGTGGGGTGCTTGCGGGCGCTGTCTTCGAGGAGCACGGACAGGTTGAGCACAGAGGACCTCCGGAGGGTGGGCGCGCCGAGTTGTGGAGGTCAACCTACCGGGGAGCGCGTCGGCGCGGGAGCCTGCACGAGCGCCGTCTCGACCCAGCACGAGCACCGACTCGACCTCGCGCGAGCGCCGACTCGACGGGTCAGGAGGAACGGATCAGGAGAAGGTGCGGGCGATGCGGGGGAGGTCGACCCGGATCAGCGCGGACATCATCCCGGTGGCCACCCAGCCGAGGGGCTTGGCGATCCGTCGCCCACGGACGCGGGCGACCACCCGCAAGCAGGTCCCGTCGACCCCGTCGCGGGTCTCGTCCTCGAAGAACAGCGTGACGAACGTCGTGAACGGCCCGGTGCTCCCGATCTCGGCCCACATCTCGTCGGGCTCCATCCCGATGATCTGCAGCTCGAAGGCGGGACCGAGCTTGAGCCGGTCGACCCACCGCATGCCGACGTGCGGCTCGCCGTCGTCGATCATCTCAACCCGGTCGAGGCTGGCCTGCCAGCGCGGGCGGTTGCGCGGGTCGGCGAGGAAGTCGAAGACGTCGGGCCGCGGCGCGGGCACGAAGAGGGCGGCGTCCCACTGCCGGGGCACGACGACGGGGTAGGGCTCGCTCACGGTCACCTCAGAAGCTCTCGCCGGTCAGCCGTTCGTACGCCTCGACGTACTTGGCCCGGGTCCGCTCGACGACCTCGACCGGCAACGGCGGCGGCGCCTGCCCGGAGGAGCGGTCCCACCCGCTGGCGGGTGAGGTGAGCCAGTCCCGGACGAACTGCTTGTCGTAGGAACGCTGCGCGCGACCCGGCTGCCAGAGGTCGGCGGGCCAGAACCGGCTCGAGTCCGGGGTCAGCACCTCGTCACCCAGCACGGTCGTGCCGTCGGGCCGGGCACCGAACTCCAGCTTGGTGTCGGCCAGGATGATCCCGCGACCGTGGGCCACGGCCTCGGCCCGCGTGTAGACGGACAACGTCAGGTCGCGCAGCTCCGCCGCGCGCTCGGCGCCGATCTGGAGAGCCACGGCGTCGTAGGAGACGTTCTCGTCGTGGTCGCCGAGCTCGGCCTTCGTGGCCGGGGTGAAGATCGGCGACTCCAGCCGGCTGCCGTCCTCGAGGCCGGGCGGCAGAGCCACCCCGCAGACCTCACCGGCGGAGCGGTAGTCGGCCAGCCCCGAGCCGGTCAGGTAGCCGCGGACGACGCACTCGACCGGGTACATGTCCAGCGCCTCGCACACGACCGCCCGGCCGCGCAGGTCGGACGGGACGGACTCCGCCACCGATTGGGGGAGCTCGGTCGACACGACGTGGTTCGGCACCAGGTCGGCAAGCTGCTCGAACCACCACGACGACATCCGCGTCAGGATCTCCCCCTTGTCGGGGATCGGCGTCGAGAGGACGAAGTCGTACGCCGAGATCCGGTCGCTGGCGACCATCAGCAGCGTGCCGTCGTCCAGCCGGTAGAGGTCGCGGACCTTGCCGGAGTGGATGTGCTCGGCGCCGGGGATCGCGGGTGCGGGCGGGATGTTGAGGCCGACGCTCATGCGCGGCAGCCTATGCGACCTGTCAGCCCGGCTGCACGACGTGCTGGACCGACGGTTGCCGAGAACGATCGTGCCGTCCCGGAGCGGCACGTCGACGCGCTCACTGGGAGCGCTTTCCGGTCCTGTTCCGCGACATGCGCACGAAATTGATGGTGATGTATGGCCACACCAACGATTTCCGTGCAAGATGAGCCACCGGCGGGACGAAGGGCCGGTGGTACACCCCTGGGCGCACAGCCCAGAGGCGGGACCTAGGTCCTCAACCGGGTGGGATGTCTCGGGTGGGGCGCATGGCGCGGGTCACATGTGGGTATTAGGTGGCAACTGCACATGTTTCGAGTGGGAGGGGGCGTCGAGTGATCGAGCACCGGATCGGCACGAGCCGTCGGTCGGACGTGGTCCAGGTGGTCTCCAGGGCCGTCATCCGCCCGACGCTCAAGTACTTCCCGCTCAGCGGTCCGTGCACGAAGCTCATGCCGCTCCTCGACCGGAGCGCCGCCCTCATCCCCAGGTTGTCCGGCGTCGTCCACAAGGCCGTGGTCGGACGCACCTGGCGCGGCGAGGTCGTCACGCCGATCGACGGGCCCACCTCCGACGGCGCGATCCTCTACCTCCACGGCGGCGCGTTCCTGATGTGCGGCATGGCCACCCACCGGCGCATCGTCGAGCGGCTGGCTCAGCGGACGGGCATGACCGTGCTCTCCGTCGACTACCGCCAGCTGCCCATCGGGCGGCTGCACGACAGCATCTCCGACTGCGAGGACGCCTACCGCTGGCTGGTCCGCACCGGGCACCCCGCCTCGAAGATCGTCATCGCCGGCGACTCGGCGGGCGGCCACCTGGCCTTCGCCACGGCCCTGCGGCTCCGTGACGACGGCACCGGGAGCCCTGCCGGCGTCGTGGCGATGTCCCCCTGGCTCGACTTCGACCACATGTCGAAGCTGCGCCACCACAACTCCCGCCGCGATGCCTACATCCCGGCCCGCAGGCTCCGCAAGGTCGCTCGGCTCGTCGTCGGCGAGCACCCCGAGCTGCACCACTCCCCGGTCAACGCCGACCTCCGAGGGCTCCCGCCGTCCCTGATCATCTGCGCGGAGGCCGAGGTGCTGCGCTGCGACGCCGAGCTCATGGCCGAGCGGCTGGCCGAGGCCGGCGTGACGACGACGTTGCAGATCTGGGAGGGCCAGGTCCACGCGTTCCCCGTCCTGACCGACATGACTCCCGAGAGCCGCGAGGCGCTCGAGGAGGTCATCGTCTTCGTGCAGCAGGCGGTCGACTCCGCCGGGAGCACGGGCCGGCACACCGGCCACCTGCGGGCGGTCGGCTCCGCCGGCGTCGCCTGACCCACGGCGTCGGACCCGCCCGAGCAGCGCGCTGCCCGGCTGGGCAACTGGCCGGGCAACGCGCCCGGACTCGCCTGAACATTGCCACGGGTGACGTTGACAGTCACACTGTCAGCGTCAGGTCACGGTCGCCGGTGCGGCGGCCCCGTGCGACGCCAGGAGGCGGCGATGAGCCAGCTCGGGTCCCCCGCCAGCCAGCCCGCCTCCCCCGGCATCGACCCGGCAGCCACCGACGACCCGCCGTCGTCCCACGATCTCCCGGCACTTGTGGCCAGGCTGCGAGCCGGCTTCGCGACCGGGCGCACCCGCCCTCTTGCGTGGCGGCTCGCTCAGCTGGAGTCGCTCGGGAGGCTCCTGGTCGAGCGCGAGGCCGAGTTCGTCGCAGCGTTGGGCCACGACCTCGGCAAGCCGCCCTTCGAGACCTGGGCCGCGGAGCTGCGGGTCGTGGGACGCGAGATCGACGAGATCCGGCGGCAGCTGCGGAGATGGGCCAGGCCGGAGCGCCAGAAGGTTCCGTGGATCCTCCGGCCCGGGAGCGCGCACGTCGTACGCGAGCCGCTCGGGGTAGTGCTCGTCATCGCCCCCTGGAACTTCCCCGTGCAGCTGCTGCTGGCCCCGTTGGCCGCGGCGATCGCAGCCGGCAACGCGGTCGTCTGCAAGCCGTCCGAGGTCTCCTCGGCGACGTCCGCGACGCTGGCCCGGCTGCTGCCGATGTACCTGGACCAGGACGCCTTCGCCGTCGTCGAGGGCGGCGTGCCGGAGACGACCGCACTGCTCGAGCAGCGCTGGGACCACATCATGTTCACCGGCAACGGCACCGTGGGCAGGATCGTCGCGGCCGCAGCCGCCAAGCACCTGACGCCGGTCACGCTCGAGCTCGGCGGCAAGTCACCGGCGATCGTCGACCGCGACGCGAACGTCAAGCTCGCCGCCAGCCGCATCGCGTTCTCCAAGTTCCTGAACTCGGGACAGACCTGCGTCGCCGCGGACCACGTGTACGTGCACGAGGACGTCGAGGAGAAGCTCCACGCCGCGCTGCGCAAGCAGATCGTGTCCCGCTACGGCAAGCAGCCAGCACGCAGCGAGCACTTCGGCCGCGTCGTCAACACCGGCCACACCGAGCGGATCAAGGGACTCCTCGACGCGGGCGGCTTCGACGTCGCCCACGGAGGCGAGGTGGACGTCGACGACCGGTACGTCGCGCCGACCGTGCTCCGGGGGGTGTCGGCGGACGCCGACGTGATGGGTGAGGAGATCTTCGGCCCGGTCCTCCCGGTGCTGACCTTCACCGACATCGCCGAGCCGATCGCGGCGATCAATGCCGGCGACAAGCCACTCGCGCTGTACCTCTTCACCTCGTCGGACGACACCGTCCAGCGGGTCCTGGACGGCACCTCGTCGGGCGGGGTCTGCGTCAACGACGCGATCAGCCACCTCCTCGTCCCCGGTCTGCCCTTCGGCGGCGTCGGCGAGAGCGGCCACGGGGCGTACCACGGCAGAGCCGGCTTCGAGACGTTCAGCCACCGCCGCTCGGTGCTCCGGCGCCCGTCGAGGTCGATCGACCCGCCGCTGCTGAACCCGCCGTACTCACGCTGGAAGAACGCCCTGCTGCGAAGGGTCTTCTGAGGTGCTGCCGCGGATCCCGGGAGCTGCCCGGCCGCTCGCCGAGCCGCCACCGGGCTCGGCCCTCGAGCCGGTGATGGGCGAGCCGGGGCTCCCGGTCATCGGGCAGACCTTGGGCTTCATGCGTCAGGGGCCGGCGCTCTCGCTCTCCCAGCACCGACGGTTCGGACCGGTCAGCTGGGCCAACGTCTTCGGCATGCGGATGGTCCTCGCACTGGGACCGGAGGCGGCCCAGGTCGTGCTCGTGAACAAGGACAAGGCCTACTCCCAGAGCGGCTGGGAGTGGTTCATCGGCCCCTTCTTCAAGCGCGGCCTCATGCTGCTCGACGGCGAGGAGCACCACCTGCACCGACGGATCATGCAGGAGGCGTTCACGCGTCCGCGGCTGGAGAGCTACCTTCTGCAGCTCGGCGAGCTCATCGACGAGCAGGTTCCCCGGTGGCCAGCCGACGAGCCGTTCCTGATCTTCCCCGCCATCAAGCGGCTCTCGCTCGACATCGCCACCTCGGTGTTCATGGGAGCCCGACGGACCGAGGAGACCGAGCGCGTCGCCGAGGCCTTCGAGGACTGCGTCCGGGCCGGTCTCGCCCTCGTGAGGTTCCCGGTCCCCGGGCTGCGCTGGCACCGCGGGCTACGCAGCCGCCGGGTCCTCGAGACGTACTTCCGCGACCGCATCCCGGAGAAGCGGGCCTCGGACGACGAGGACCTCTTCGCAGCGCTCTGCCACGTCGAGACCGACGAGGGTCAGTCGTTCGGCGACGACGACATCGTCAACCACATGATCTTCCTGATGATGGCAGCGCACGACACCTCCACGATCACCGCGACCGCGGCCTGCTACTTCCTGGCGAAGCACCCCGAGTGGCAGGAGCGGTGCCGCGCCGAGTCGCAGGCCCTCGGCGACCTGGCGGCGGACCGACCGATCGACCTGCCCGGCACCGAGAAGCTCGAGTCGCTGGACCTGGTGTTCAACGAGGCGATGCGGCTGGTCACCCCGGTCCCCGGGATGGCGCGCCGCACCGTGCGCGACACCGACCTGCTCGGCCACCACGTGCCCGCCGGGACGATGGTGACGGTCAGCACGTGGGCCAGCCACCTCCTGCCCGAGCTGTGGTCGGACCCGGAGACCTTCGACCCGGCACGCTTCGACGAGCCCCGCCGCGAGGACAAGCAGCACCGGTTCGCGAACCTCGCATTCGGCGGCGGTGTCCACAAGTGCATCGGCATGCATTTCGGCAGGGCCGAGGTGAAGGCCTTCCTGCACCGCCTGCTGCTCGGCTTCCGGATCGAGGTGCCCGCCGACTACGAGGTCAGCTGGGACATGACCTCGCTCCCCACCCCTGCCGACGGCCTGCCCGTCGTGCTTCGACCGCTCGACGACCAATCAACGCCCGACCCCACGAGAGGCACTCCATGAGCCAGACGACGCCCGACCTCACCGGCACGGTGGTCGCGATCACCGGAGGTGGCCGTGGCATCGGTGCCGCCACCGCCGCAGAGCTGGTGGGTCGCGGGGCCAAGGTCGCGATCGGCGACGTCGACCTCGACGTGGCCGAGGCGACCGCTCAGCGGATCGGCGGCGGCACGGTGGCCGTGCTGCTCGACGTCACTGACCCGAAGAGCTTCAGCAGCTTCCTCGACGAGACCGAGGCGAGGCTCGGCCCGCTCGACGTGCTCGTCAACAACGCCGGGATCATGCCGTTGGCGTCGCTGCTCGACGAGGACGACGCGATGACGGCGCGGATGCTGGACCTCAACGTGCGCTCGGTGATCTCCGGCAGCCGTGAGGCCGCGCGCCGGATGGTGCCGCGGCGCAGCGGGCACATCGTGAACATCGCGTCGACCGCGGGGAAGATGGGGCTCGCCGGCGGCGGCACCTACTGCGCGAGCAAGGCGGCAGTCATCGCGTTCAGCGAGGCGATCGAGCAGGAGCTGGCCGAGCACGGCGTCCACGTGTCGGTGGTGATGCCCGGCATCGTGAAGACCGAGCTGGCGACCGGCATCCCGGACCTGCCCGGGTTCAAGTCGGTGACTCCGGAGGCGGTCGCGGACGGCATCGCCGACGCCGTCGCAGAGCCCCGCCTCGAGGTGTTCGTCCCGAGGTCGGCCGGGCCGATGCTGAAGTACACCCGGCTGATGCCGCGTCGCTCGTCGTTGTGGCTGAGCCGGAAGATGGGCGTCGACAAGGTCTTCGTCAACGCCCACTCGGACCCGGGACGCAAGGCCTACGAGGAGCGCGCCGCCGGCCCGTCGTCGACGACCGGCAACCACGCGGACTGACCGCCATACTCGCACCGAGCGGTCTAGACCGATCGCCGCGGCTAGAGCGTCCCGACCGGCTCAGATAGACCGGCGCTGCCCCGGCATCGAGTCGACGAGCGCCTCGCGGGCCTCACCGAGCAGGTCGAGGACGTCCTGCAGCTCGCGCCCTTCGCCCTCCGGACGCCCGCGACCGAGCCGGAGCATCGCGTACTCCTCCGGCAGCCGGACGCCGAGGTGCACCAGGCAACGGTCCTCGTCCTCGACGTCGACCACGGTCCCGGCGAAGAACTCGCCCGCCTCGTCCCGGAGCACGACCTTCTGGCCGGGCACCAGCCCGGGCCCGCCTGCGAGGTCGGACCGCCGCACGAAGGCCGCGCGGTTGCGTCGTTGGATCCTGGTGAGCCGGATGTCGAGCAGTTCCATCGGAGTCCCCATTCCTGTCCGTCGGCGTCGTGCTGCACCCCAGCGCAGCCGGCTTCCGGACAGCCGTGAAGCATCCAGAATAGGGCAAATCGAGCCCCTGAACCGGATGGTAAAAGTTCTCCGCGATCCGCTCAGGATGGGCTCGGCGCTGCCGATGGGTAACGCTTCGGTCATGCTCTCCGCCATGCAGCCCCAACAGCCCGTGCGGCCGTCGGTCCGCCTGCGACCGGTCGCCGACGAGGACCGCGCCGACGTCCTGGCCCTGAACCAGGCAGAGGTCGAGATGCTCGCCCCGATGGACGAGCCGAGGTTCCACGAGCTCCGCCGGCTCGCCGACCGGTTCGACGTCGTCGAGGTCGACGGGATGTTCGCCGGCTTCGTCATCACGTTCGGTCCCGGGTCGGCGTACGACTCGGAGAACTACCGCTGGTTCAGCGCGCGTCACGGCGAGCGGTTCTCCTACCTCGACCGGTTCGTGCTCCGCGCCGAGCACCGGCGGCTCGGGATCGGGGGCTTCGTGTACGACGAGGTCGAGAAGGCTGCGGCGCCGTACGGGCTCATGGCCCTGGAGGTGAACCTGGTCCCCCGCAACGACCCGTCGCTGGCCTTCCACGCCGGGCGTGGGTACACCGAGGTGGGGCGGCTGGGCGACGCGGACCACCTGGTGAGCCTGATGGAGAAGAGGGTGCCGTGACCGAGCGCACGCGGTTGAACGCCCGGGAGCTGGTCGACCTCGTCGTCGACGAGGGATCGTGGCGCTCCTGGGACACGCCTCCGGAGCGGGGACCGGTCACCGACGCGTACGCCGCCGAGCTCGTCCGCGCCGAGGAGAAGGCCGGCCTCGACGAGTCGGTGACGACCGGTGAGGCGCTGCTGCGGGGACGGCGGATCGCCGTCATCCTCGGGGAGTTCGGCTTTCTCGCCGGATCCATCGGGGTCGGGTCGGCGCAGAGGGTGGTGGCCGCGGTCCGCCGGGCCACGACGGAAGGGCTGCCGCTCGTCGCGGCGCCGGTGTCGGGCGGCACCCGGATGCAGGAGGGGACGCCGGCGTTCGTGTGGATGGCCCGCATCGCCGCAGCCATCACCGACCACAAGGCGGCCGGCCTCCCGTACTTGGTCTACCTGCGACACCCGACGACCGGCGGGGTGATGGCCTCCTGGGGCTCGCTGGGCCACGTCACCGTCGCCGAACCCGAGGCGCTGCTGGGGTTCCTCGGTCCGCGCGTCTACGAGGCGTTGTACGACAAGGCGTTCCCGGCGGGCGTGCAGACGTCGGAGAACCTGTACGCCCACGGACTCATCGACGGGATCGTGGAGCCGGAGGAGATCGGTGACCTGCTCGACCGGACGCTCGCGATCCTGCACGCGCCCGGCGACGCCGTGGTGCCGGTGCTGCCGTCGGAGCCGGTCGACGACGTGGACACCTGGGAGTCCGTCGAGCGGTCGCGGCGCGAGGACCGCCCCGGCATCCGCCGGCTGCTCAAGTACGCCGCCACCGACGTCGTACCCCTGAACGGCACCGGCCAGGGCGAGACGGAGCCGGGGCTGCTCCTGGCACTCGCGCGGTTCGGGGACACACCCTGCGTCCTGCTCGCCCAGGACCGGCGAGGCCAGACGGAGACGTCCCCGCTCGGCCCCGCGGCGCTCCGCGAGGCCCGGCGAGGGATGCTCCTTGCCGAGGAGCTCCGGCTCCCGCTGCTGACCGTGATCGACACCCCCGGGGCGGCGCTCTCGGTGGAGGCCGAGGAGGGTGGCCTCGCCGGGGAGATCGCCCGGTCCCTGGCGACCTTGGTGAGCCTCCGGGCACCGACCCTGTCGCTGATGCTGGGGCAGGGCACCGGAGGCGGGGCACTGGCGCTGCTGCCGGCGGACCGGGTCGTCGCCGCCCAGCACGCCTGGCTCTCACCGCTCCCGCCGGAGGGCGCGAGCGCGATCGTGCACCGCGATCTCGACCACGCACCGCAGATGGCCCGGGCCCAGGGCGTGCGGTCGCTCGACCTGCTCCGCGCCGGCATCGTCGACGTCATCGTCCCCGAGCGCCCGGACGCCGCCGACGAGCCGGAGGAGTTCTGCCGACGCGTCGGCGAGGTGGTGCGTCACGAGCTGGCCTGGTTGCGGCGCCAGGACGTCGACGCCCTGATCGCCCGGCGAGCGCGGTCCCTGTGATGGGCACCTACGTCGTCACCGGTTCGGCCTCGGGGATCGGTGCGGCCACCGCGGACCTGTTGCGCAGTCGCGGCCACCGGGTCGTCGGCGTCGACCGCGCCGGCGCCGACGTCGAGCGCGACCTCGCCACCGAGACCGGTCGTCGCGAGGCCGTGACCGAGGTGCTTGCGCTGGCCGAGGACCGCATCAACGGCTTCGTGCCGTGCGCGGGGCTGGCCGGGCTGAGCGACAGCGACAGCCGGCTGCTGGTCTCGGTGAACTACTTCGGGGCCGTGCAGCTCGCCGAAGGGTTCCGCCCGGCCCTCAAGGCAGCCGCCGACCGTGGTGAGCCCGCGTCGGTCGTGCTGCTGTCGTCGAACTCGACGACCTGCCAGCCGGGGTGGGCGCGCGAGGTGGCAGCGGCGTGCCTCGACCGCGACGAGGAGGCCGCCCGAGCCGCAGCCGGCAAGCGGGACGCCGTGCTGGTCTACCCGGCGACCAAGGCAGCGCTCGCGTGGTGGGCGCGGACCGCCGGCACCGGTCGCCCCTGGATCGGTGCGGGGATCAGGGTGAACGCGGTCGCGCCCGGCTTCATCACCACCGCCATGACCGACCGGGTGACCGCCGACCCGGTCTTCGGCTCGTTCGCGAAGTCCTACCCGACCGCGCTCGAGCGGCCCGGCCGGCCGGAGGAGGTCGCGTCGGTGATCGCGTTCCTGCTGTCCGAGGAGTCGAGCCTGCTCGTCGGCTCGGTCGTCCACGTCGACGGTGGGACCGACGCGCTGCTGCACAAGCGGTGGCCGCGGTCGACGTACGTGCCCAAGGTGGTGATGACCGCAGCGATGCGGGCCGCGCCCTTCGCGATGAGCCTGCAGCGGCGTCGTCGACGGCGACGCCGCTGACCCCGGAGGCACATACTGCTGCGATGACAGTTCCGACGACGGTGGCCGGCGTCATCGCCCGGCTGCGCGAGATCGACGACGAGCTCGAGCCCTCCGACGGGGTCGCGGTCTTCAACCGGATGTACCTCACGGTCACCGAGCGCATCGGCGCGATGCTCGACGGCAGCTCCGGCCCGAGCCCGTTCACCGACGACCAGACGATGGCCGAGCTTGACGTCCGGTTCGCGGCCCTGTGGCTGCACGCGTACGACGGCGCCGCAGCCGGTCACCGGATCCCCTCGGCCTGGCGACCGCTCTTCGAGGCTCGTGCGGGAGGTCGCTTGCCGGTGCAGTACGCCCTGGCCGGGATGAACGCCCACATCGAGCACGACCTGCCGATCGCCGTGGTCCGGACCTGCCAGTCCCGGGGCCTCCAGCCGGAGCAGCTGCACACGGACTACGAGCTCATCAACGACGTGCTGGCCCGGTGCGAGGCGGAGATCCGCCGCGGCTTCCTCGACGAGGTCGGCCAGGCCGTCGACGACCGGGTGGGGCCTGTCGTCCACGTCGTCAGCGCCTGGAGCATCGACAAGGCACGCGACCTGTCCTGGGTGACCGCGGAGACGATCTGGGCGCTGCGCAACACCGACTTCCTGCTCGGCCGCTTCCTTTCCGCACTCGACAGCACGGTGGGGATGAGCTCGCGAACGCTGCTCACGCCCACCGTGTGACGTCGATGCTCAGCGCACCTCAGGCGTGCCGATCAGCGCGAGTGCGGGCTCAGAACTTCAGGGCTGCCGCGGGGTTCTCCAGGATCGCTGCCACGTCGGCGAGGAACTGGGAGCCCTTCGCGCCGTCGATGAAGCGGTGGTCGAACGACAGCGCCAGCGTGGTGATGTCGCGCGCCTTGATCCGTCCCTTGTGGACCCACGGCTGCTTGCGGACCGCTCCGAAGCACAGGATCGCAGCCTCGCCGGGGTTGATGATCGGCGTACCGGCATCCACCCCGAACACGCCCACGTTGGTGATCGTGAACGTGCCACCGCCCATCTCGGCGGGCTGGGTGCGCCCCTCGCGGGCGGTCGCGGTGAGCTGGTTGAGCTCCTGCGCGAGCTCGACGAGCGACTTGGTGTCGGCGTGCTTGACGTTCGGCACGACGAGACCGCGCGGGGTGGCTGCGGCGATGCCGAGGTTCACCGATCCCTTGTAGACGACCTCCTGGGCGGCCTCGTCCCAGTGGGCGTTGATCTCCGGGGTCCGTCGCATCGCCAGGCAGACGGCGCGGCTCAGCACGAGCAGCGGCGACACCTTCACGTCGCGGAACTCGCGGTCGGCCCTAAGGGCGTCGACCAGCTTCATCGTCCGCGTGACGTCGACGGTGATCCACTCGGTGACGTGCGGCATCGAGAACGCCGACTCGACCATCGCCTGCGCCATCATCTTGCGGACGCCCTTGACCGGCTCGCGCCGCTCCTCGAGCCCGGAGGGTGCGGAGGCGAACGTCGTTGCGGCCGGGGTCGCCGGCTCGGCAGTGTCGGCCGCGCCGGCAGCGCCGCCGTTCGCCGCGGCGTGCACGTCGTCGGCGGTCACGATGCCGTCCGGGCCCGACGGAGTCAGAGTGGCGAGGTCGACCCCGAGCTCGCGGGCGAGCTTGCGCACCTTCGGCTTCGCCAGCACGCCGCCGACCGACCACGTGCCGGAGGGGCGGTCCTCGAACCGGGTCTCGCGGGCCGGCACCGCCGGCACCGGCGGCTCGTCGGCCGGCACGACCTCCGAGGTGTCGGTCTCCCCCAGCGCGAACGAGCCCTGCACCTGCATCTGCACCGCCGAGCCGGCCATCGTCGCGGCGGTCGCCGGACCACGGCGCGCCTTGCGCTTGGCTGCCCCCGACCGCGGCCCGTAGCCGACGAGCGTCTGGTTCTCGCCGCCCCCGGTCGCCGCAGGGTTGGAGTAGTCGATCTCCTCGGGCTTCTCCACCGGAGCCGCCGGTGCGGCCGGCGCCGCCCCGCCCTTGCCGTCGTCGACGGCGATGATCGGGGTCCCGACGGCGACGGTCTCGCCCTCAGGGACGAGGATCGCGGTCACGGTGCCGGCGTACGGCGACGGAAGCTCGACCAGCGACTTCGCGGTCTCCACCTCCACGACCACGTCGTTGATCTTGATGACGTCGCCGACCTTCACCATCCAGGTGACGATCTCGGCCTCGGTGAGGCCCTCCCCCGGGTCGGGGAGCTTGTACTCGTTGACAGCCACAGCAGCCCACTCAGCCTTTCAGCCAGCTCAGAAAGCGAAGGATCGGTCGACGGCATCCATCACCCGGTCGAGGTCGGGCAGCCACTCCTCCTCCACCCGCGCGGGCGGGTAGGGGGTGTCGAAGCCGCCGACCCGGATGACCGGCGCCTCGAGGGAGTAGAAGCACTCCTCGGTGATGCGGGCCGCCAGCTCGGCGCCCATGCCCAGGTTCGTGTGCGCCTCGTGGGCGACGATCGCGCGTCCGGTGCGCCGCACCGAGTCCAGCACGGGTCCCATGTCCAGCGGCGACAGCGTGCGCAGGTCGATGACCTCGATGCTGCGGTTCTCGGTCGCGGCCGCCTCTGCGGAGGCCAGGCAGACCTTCACCATCGGACCGTAGGACAGCAGCGTCAGGTCCTCGCCGGCTCGGACCACGCGGGACGCGAAGAGCGGGTCCGGGGTGGCGGCCTCGTCGATCTCGGCCTTGTCGGCGTGGTACTGCCGCTTCGGCTCGAGGAAGATCACCGGGTCGTCGTGGGCGATCGCCTGCTGGATCATCCAGTAGCCGTCGACGGGGTTCGAGCAGGCCACCACCTTGAGCCCCGGGGTGTGCGCGAACTGCGCCTCGGGCGACTCGCTGTGGTGCTCGACCGCGCCGATGCCGCCGCCGAACGGGATCCGGATGACCATCGGCATCGGGACCTTGCCCTGGCTGCGGAAGTGCAGCTTCGCGACCTGCGACACGATCTGGTCGTAGGCGGGGTAGACGAACCCGTCGAACTGGATCTCGCACACCGGCCGGTAGCCGCGCATCGCGAGCCCGACGGCCGTGCCGATGATCCCGGACTCGGCGAGCGGCGAGTCGATGACCCGGTCCTCCCCGAAGTCCTTCTGGAGCCCGTCGGTGATCCGGAAGACGCCGCCGAGCTTGCCGACGTCCTCGCCCATGATCAGGACCTTGGGGTCGTCCTCCATCGCCTTGCGGAGCCCGGCGTTCAGGGACTTGGCCAGGGTCATCTTGGTCATCGGGCGCCTCCCGAGGCGGTCTCGGCCCCAGCTCTTCCCTCGCCCGCATGTTCGGGCTCGAAGGTGTCCAGGTAGTCGGAGTAGCCGGCCTTCTGCGACGCGAGCTCTTCCGTCTGCTCGGCGAAGACCTTGTCGAACACGTCGAGGATGTGCGGGTCGGGCATGGCCCGGCAACCGTCGCGCAGCTTCTCCCCGAGCTCCTCGGCCTCGGCGTCGACCGAGTCGGCGAAGTCCTGGTCCATCAGCCCGTTCCGCGTCAGGTAGACCTTCACCCGCTGGATCGGGTCCTTGAGCTTCCAGTGCTCGACGTCGGACGACAGCCGGTAACGGGTGGGGTCGTCGGTCGTGGTGTGCGCACCCATCCGGTAGGTGTAGGCCTCGACGAACGTCGGGCCCTGCCCGTCACGCGCCCTCTCCAGAGCGGCCTGCGTGACGGCGTACGTCGCCAGCACGTCGTTGCCGTCGACGCGCACGCCGGGGAACCCGAACCCGAGCGCCCTCTGGTAGAGCGGGATCCGGCTCTGCCGCTCGATCGGCTCCGAGATCGCCCACTGGTTGTTCTGGCAGAAGAAGACCACCGGCGCGTTGTAGGACGCGGCGAAGATGAAGGCCTCGTTCACGTCACCCTGACTAGAAGCACCGTCACCGAAGTAGGCGACCACGGCGGCGTCGCGCTCGGGGTCACCGGTGCCCACGGCGCCGTCACGTTGCACGCCCATGGCGTAGCCCGTGGCGTGCAGGGTCTGCGCGCCGATGACGATCGTGTACAGCCCGAAGTTGTTCTCGTTGGGGTCCCAGGAGCCCTGGTCCACACCGCGGAACAGGCCGAGCAGCCGGAGCGGGTCGACTCCACGGCACCAGGCGACGCCGTGCTCGCGGTAGGTCGGGAAGACGTAGTCCTGCGTCCGCAGCGCCCTGCCCGAGCCGATCTGCGCAGCCTCCTGGCCCAGCAGCTGCGCCCAGATGCCGAGCTCGCCGTGCCGCTGCAGCGCCGTCGCCTCGACGTCGATGCGCCGGGTGAGGACCATGTCGCGGTAGAACCCACGGATCTTCTCGGCCTCCTCGTCGGCCGAGAGGCCCTCCCCGAACGAGAAGGAAGGGTGCTCGAGACGCTCACCCTCGGGTGTGAGCAGCTGGACCAGCTCGGGTCCGCCGTCACGCTCGTCAAGGCCGCTGCCCTGCACGAGCTGGGGACCGAAGTCGCTGCCGATCACGTCTCGCTTGACGGTGACGTCGGCGCTCATGGGCACATCACGCGCATTCGCACTCCTCGGGTTCGTCGGTGCGCGGGGTCTCCGGCAGCGGCTGGGGTGGAGCTCGCCGTCAGTCGCAGGCCCGCAAGGGTGGGCGGTCCCAGGCCCGACAGCATGTGACCGGGGCCACAGCCCCGGCAGGACCAAGGTACCGGTCCAGAGCACCGCACCGCGAGTCGGGTCCGGACGGACGCGCCCGGAATACCGGTGCGCGCAGCGACGCTGCCACCAATACGGTGTGCGGACCGCAGCACGAGAAGAGGGAGGCACGATGAGCGAGAGCACCAGCGCCGCCCCGGCGCCTCCGGTGCTCCCGTCGCGCACGGTCCCGTCGTGGGGCCTGGTCGCGGTGGCCCTCGCGGTCGTGTACGTCGTGTGGGGCTCGACGTACCTCGGCATCCGCATCGTCGTGGAGGAGGCCGATCCGCTCACCGCGATGGGTCAGCGGTACACCTTCGCGGGGCTGATCCTCGGTGCCGTCCTTGCCGTCCGGTCCGGGATCTCGCGGCTCGCCATCACCGGCAAGCAGCTGATCGGCTGCGCGGTGCTCGGCCTGCTCCTCCCGCTGCTCGGCAACGGCATGGTGTCGGTCGCCGAGTCCAAAGGGGCGACCAGCGGCTTCACCGCACTGCTCATCGCGATGACCCCGCTCGCGATCGTCGTCTTCCGCATGATCGAGCACGACCGGCCCCGGACGATGACGCTGGTGGGCGTGCTGGCCGGGTTCGGCGGGCTGGCCGGGCTGGTGCTCTTCGGGCGCGGTGGCGCAGAGCCCGTGCCGCTGGGTCCGGCGCTGCTCGTGCTCTTCGCGGCGACGTGCTGGGCGTTGGGCTCGTACCTCCAGCCGCGGCTGTGGCTGCCCCGTGACCCCTTCGTCATCGCCGTGTACGAGATGCTCCTGGGCGGGCTCATCATGACCGTGGTCGGCCTCTCGGCCGGCCAGGAGCTGACCCTCGACTACTCGTCGCGGACGCTGCTGGCGCTGGGCTACCTCGTGGTGTTCGGCTCGGTGCTCGCGTTCACCGCCTACGTGTGGCTGGTCGCGAACGCCCCCATCTCCCTCGTCGCCACCTACGCGTACGTGAACCCGGTGGTCGCCGTGCTGCTCGGCTGGCTCGTCCTCGGGGAGACCATCACCTGGCCCACGGTCGTCGGTGGTTCCGTCGTGGTGGCTGCGGTGGCGATCGTCATCAGCTCCGAGCGTCGCTAGCCTGCGCTCCATGACGTCTCCAGAGCCTGTCCGGGTCGAGCGGTCCGGCCCGGTCACGACGGTGGTCCTCGACCGCCCCGCCCGCCGGAACGCGGTCGACGGCCCCACGGCCGCCTTGCTGGCGGAGGCGTTCCGCGAGTTCGACGCCGACCCGACCTCCGAGGTGGCCGTGCTCTGGGGTGCCGGCGGGACGTTCTGCTCCGGGGCCGACCTCACCGCGATCGGCACCGAGCGCACCAACCGTGTCGAGCGCGACGGTGACGGGCCGATGGGACCGACTCGCATGCGCCTCGACAAGCCGGTGATCGCCGCCGTCGAGGGCTTCGCCGTCGCCGCCGGCCTCGAGCTCGCCCTCTGGTGCGACCTGAGGGTAGTCGCGGCCGACGCCACCTTCGGGGTCTTCTGCCGCCGGTGGGGCGTCCCCCTCGTCGACGGCGGGACCGTGCGGCTGCCGCGGCTCGTCGGTCGCGGCGTCGCCATGGACCTGGTGCTGACCGGTCGTCCGGTCGACGCCGACGAGGCGCTGCGGATCGGGCTGGCCTCGCGCGTCGTACCACCGGGGTCGACCCGGGAGGCCGCGGAGGAGCTGGCGCTCTCGCTGACCCGGTTCCCCGCGACCACGATGCGGCGCGACCGGCTGTCGCTGCTCGACCAGGAAGGGCTGTCGGAGGAGGTGGCGATGGCAGCGGAGCTCGAGCACGGGCTCGTGTCGCTGGCCAGCGACACGCTCGAGGGGGCGGCGCGGTTCACCGAGGGTGCCGGCCGGCACGGACAGTTCTGAGGCGTCTCAGACCTTCGGGGTGAAGGCCTCCGCAACCGCGAGGAACACGTCGTTGGCCTCGGGCTCGCCGATCGTGACGCGGACCCCGTCGGTGGCGTAGGGCCGGACCATGATCCCCTCCTCCTCCGCCGCTGCAGCGAAGCGTGGGGTGTCCTCGCCGAGGCCCAACCAGACGAAGTTGCCCTGAGGGTCGGGGACGGTCCAGCCCTGCTCCCGGAGGCCGCCGGCCACGCGGTCACGCTCGGCGACGATCGACCCGACCCGCTCCAGCAGGGCGTCCTCGGAGGCCAGCGCAGCGACCGCTGCAGCCTGGGCGACCGCGGACACCCCGAACGGCAGGGCGCACGCCCGTACGGCGGCCGCGACCGGCGAGGGAGCGACGAGGTAGCCCACCCGGAGGCCGGCCAGCCCGTAGGCCTTGGCGAAGGTCCGCATCACAGCCACGTTCGGGCGGTCGCGGTAGGCACCGACCGCGTCCAACGGGTCGTCGAGACGGACGAACTCGCGGTAGGCCTCGTCGACCACCACCACGACGTCGGAGGGCACCGACTCCAGGAACGTGTCGAGGTCGGCCTGGCCGACCGCTGGACCGGTGGGGTTGTTCGGGGTGCAGACGAGGACGATCCGGGTGCGATCGGTGACCGCGGCAGCCATCGCCGGCAGGTCGTGCCGACCGTCGGAGGTCAGCGGCACCATGACCGCACGCGCGCCGCACACCGCCGCCGCGATCGGGTAGGCCTCGAAGGAGCGCCAGGCGAACACCACCTCGTCACCGGGCTCGCAGAACGCCTGGACCAGGTGGTAGAGCAGGGCGACCGAGCCGGTGCCGACGGCCAGGTCCGACGTGGGGACGCCGAGCCGCTCCGACAACGCCTCGTACAACGACACCGAGCCCATGTCGGGGTAGCGGTTCACCACCGAGGCAGCTGCCTCGATCGCCTCGGCCACCGCCGGCAGCGGCGGGTAGGGGTTCTCGTTCGACGACAGCTTGAACGAGCGTCGACCCTCACGGACGGCCGGCGGTCGACCCGCGACATAGGCAGGGACGTCGGCGAGCGCCGCCCGTGGCTTGGGTCCATCCGTGGGTCCGGCTGGAGATTCGCCTGGAGATCCGGGGGCGGGGGTGCGGGTCACGCCCGTAGGCTACGACGCTCCCTCCCAAAGAGCGGCGCCGCCGACGAGTACCCTCGCCCGCTCACCCCGTCCCCGTGGTCGAACAACCGCAACACTATCCGGACAGATGGGACGAAAGCATCCATCGCGCGGTTGTCCGACATGGTCCGTATGAACTAGGCGGACGTTCGACGGCCGTGCCATCCGGAAGTCACGGGCCGGCCAGGTGCGGTGGCTCGGGCAAGGGATGCGGAGCACGGCCCGTCTGGGCAGCGAGGATGCCGGCGAGGACCAGCGCGCAGCCGAGCGTCGCGACGAGCCCGAGGTCCTCGCCGAACCACAGCCAGCCCAGCAGAGCCACGCCCACCGGCTCGAGCATCGCGATCATCGTCACGGTGGCTGCCGACAGGTGGCGCAGCGCGACGATCTCGACACCGAAGGGCGCCAGGGTCCCCAGGATCACCACCCAGCCGACCAGGAGCGCGAGCGGCAGGACGACGGCGGCGAAGGTGCCCAGCAGCGCGGCGTCGCGCTCGAGCAGCTCCGTCGGGAAGTCCCACACGGGAGACACCACGTTCATCGCGACGGTCGCGATCCCGAACGCCCAGAGCATCACGCGCAGTGGCGCCAGCTCAGCCACCCCGTGCTCGCCCACCAGGAAGTACGTCGCGAAGCAGACCGCCGCCGCCAGCCCTGCGAGCAGACCCACCGGGTCGAACGCCAGCTCGCCACCGAGGATGCCGGTGGCCATCGCCAGGCCGAGCAGCGCGAGGGCCAGCCCCAGCCACACCCTGCGCCGGACGACCTCGTGCTGCACGAAGCGGACCCACAGGACCACGAGGAGTGGTGCTTGGTACTCCAGGAGCAGGGCCAGCCCGACGGGCAGCCGTTCGATCGCCACGAAGTAGGTCCACTGCAGGGCGGCGACGCCGACGATGCCGTGCACGAGCAGGAGGAGGGCCAGCGTGCCGCGGGGTGGCCGCAACGCGGAACGGTCGAGCAGTGCGGCGGCCACCAGCAGCACGAGAGCGGTGCCAGTGATGCGGGTCGTGGTGAGCTCCGCCGGGGTGACGCCCGCACGGAGCACGACGCGCGAGACTCCGGCGTTGATGATGAACAGCGTGGCACCCAGCCCGACCAGGGCGAAGCCCAAGCCCGGTCGGCGATGGCTCACCGAGCCATCCTGCCCCAGCCCTTCCGGCGCCCCGGTGGCAGGATCGGTGCCGTGAACTTCCTCCTGAGAGTGCTGGTCAGCGCGCTGGCCCTCGGCGCGGCTGCCTGGCTCTTCGACGGCATCGAGGTCGTCGGCAAGGACACCACCGAGCAGGCGCTCACGCTGGTCGCGGTGGCCGTCATCTTCGGCCTCGTCAACGCGATCGTCGCGCCCGTGGTGAAGCTGCTGTCTCTGCCGTTCATCATCCTCACGCTCGGTCTCCTGCTGGTCGGCATCAACGCGCTGATGCTCTGGCTGACCAGCGAGATCGCGCAGGGGCTCGACCTGGGGTTCCGGGTGGACGGCTTCTGGACCGCGATCCTCGGCGCGGTCGTGATCTCGGTCGTGTCGGCGATCCTCGGCGCGGTGCTCGATGACGACTGAGCCCGCGACCGCCGTACTCCCGCCGCGACGCGGCTCGTCCGACGGCGGCCCCTACCGCATCGCGCTCGTCTGTCTCGGCAACATCTGCCGCTCCCCGATGGCCGAGGTCGTGCTCAGCTCGATGGTCGAGGAGTCCGGGCTCGCCGACCGGGTCGAGGTCGTCAGCTCGGGCACCGGCGACTGGCACGTGGGCAAGCCGATGGACCGCCGTGCGGCAGCCACGCTGACCACGCACGGGTACGACGCCACGCGGCACCGGGCCCAGCAATTCCACCCGACCTGGCACGACGACCACGACCTGGTCCTCGTCATGGACTCCTCGAACCTCGCCGACGTGGGTCCCGGCGAGGAGGGACGGGTGCGGATGTTCCGCGACTTCGACCCCCGCGCCGAGCCCGGCTCAGGTGACGGGGCCGACCGGGACGTGCCCGACCCGTACTACGGCGACGACGACGGGTTCGAGCACGTCCTCGGCATCGTGCGGCGCACCTCGGCCGAGATCGTCAGGCAGCTGGGTCAGCTGGGCTGACCAGCCATTCGGACCGGCTCGTCAGGCGTCAGCTGACGTCGACGACCTTCGCTCCCATCCGCGCGACCTCGCTCCACTTGCTGGGCCCGGCCTCTGACTTCGCTCGGACCTTGCAGTCGTAGGCGACGCCCTTGCGGAGACCGGTGAACCGGACGATGTTGTCCGACGACCCGGTGACCACGTGGTCGCCGCGCACAGCTTCGCACCGGCCCGCGTAGCCGGTGACCTTCGCGCCACGGGCGTCCGACGGTTCGAAGTCGACGAACCCGCGGCGCGCGCTGGTCCGCCAGGCCGAGACCTGGGTCGGCCTCGTCGGCGTGATCTGGCCCGTCCGGATGCGCAGCTGACGCGCCGAGAACTCGACATTGTCGTACGTCACCAGCATCGCCTTGTCGCCCGGCTCCTGGGCCGAGGTGACAGTGCCGGGACCGGAACCCGACAGCGATGGGGTGAGACTGGTGCCGCTCATCGTGGACGGGTCGGGAATGCCGTAGACCTCCTTGAGGAAGGCGTTGGGGATCCGGAGCTCGCCGCGTCCCTTGACCACGGTCGTGCCGTCCTGACGGAAGTGGCTGTTGGCCATCCGGATCAGCAGCATCGGGTTGCCCGTGGCCGGGTCGTCGGTGATCTCCGGCGGGATGCTCGTCGCCACGACGTTCGTGAAGTAGTTCATCCCGTAGAACGCGGCCCGCTGCGTGGCGTCGTCCCAGGTCCCGTAGTCCGACACCTGGAAGTCGAAGTAGCCGTCGAACTCGTAGCGCTCACCCTCCTGGAGGGTCGTCTCTTCGAACTCCGTGCAGGTCCACGGCCACACCGACTGGTCGCAGTAGCCGCTCACGACGACGGGCTTGCCGGTCACGGTCACCTCCTGTGCCGAGCCGCTGCCGGCTCGCACCACCTCGGTGTCCTTTGCCTTGCCGGTGACCACGCGCGGAATGAGGCTGCCGGTGAGCACCTTGACCACCACCGTGTCGTCGAGCGTGTCCGAGCCCAGCTGGTAGCTGCTGTCCCGCATCAGCGCCACGCGGATCTCGTTCGACCCGCTCCCGCTGTCCGCCAGGGCCTGCACCTCCCATCCCGACATTGTCCGGATATCGGTGGCCCCGGCCCCCGTGTCCACGGTTGCCGACTGGATGCAGGGTGCAATCGGCGTCGTGGGGTTGCACCACGGGACTTCGGTCGAGGCGGCGGTCGCCGTCGAGGAGCCGATGAGCCCGGCGGTGAGGGTGGAGGCCACGAGGGCCACAGCGGTGAGGATCTTAGGGGTGCGCATCTTGGCACCATCACCCTGCATGGGCGATTTGCACAGTGACTTAAGCCCCGCTTCAGGTGCCGGTGGCAGGCTTGGCCCGTGAACTCCGACGACCGCAGCCGACCACGCGTGCTCGTCGTGGACGACGACCGTGCGGTGCGGGAGTCGCTGCGACGCTCGCTGGAGTTCAACGGCTACGAGGTGGCGATGGCCGGTGACGGCGCCGAGGCGCTCGCCGGGATCGCGAACATCGCCCCCGACGCGATCGTCATGGACGTGATGATGCCGCGGCTCGACGGCATCGAGACCACGAAGGCGCTGCGCTCCGCGGGCAACGACCTCCCGATCCTCGTCCTGACCGCCCGCGACTCCGTGGGCGACCGGGTCGAGGGGCTCGACGCGGGAGCCGACGACTACCTCACCAAGCCGTTCGCGCTCGAGGAGCTGCTCGCGCGGTTGCGTGCCCTCCTGAGGCGCACCCACGTCGAGCCCACCGACGGCGACGACCTCGCCGCGGAGGAGCTGTCGTTCTCCGACCTGACGCTGAACCCTGCGACCCGGGAGGTCACCCGCGCCGGACGACCGATCGACCTGACCCGGACCGAGTTCGCGCTGCTGGAGATGTTCCTGCGCCGGCCGCGCCGGGTGCTCGACCGGTCGTTCATCCTCGAGGAGGTCTGGGGCTACGACTTCCCGACCACCGCGAACTCCCTCGAGGTGTACGTCGGCTACCTGCGTCGCAAGACCGAGGCCGAGGGCGAGAGCCGGCTGATCCACACCGTCCGCGGCGTCGGCTACGTCCTGCGGGAGGGCTGATGCGGTTCCGCGGGACGCTGGCTGCCCGGGTGGCGCTGCTGGCCACGGTGGCCGTGGGGCTGTCGGTCGCGTTCGTCGCGACCGCCGCCTACCTCACCGTTCGGCACGAGCTCATCGCGTCGCTAGACGAGCAGCTGCTGAACCGGGCGCGCGCCGCTGCGCGCTCCGAAGGCACCTCCGAGGTCGTGCTGCGCGACACGTCGTCGTCGATGAGCGCCGTCGCTGACGTCCGGATCGGCTTGGCCTGGGACGGCGGTCACCGCTGGGTACCCGTGGACGACCCCGACCCTGCTTCGTTCATGCTGCAGCCGACCGGCGCGGAGACCGCGGTCGCCCAGGGCCGCTCCGAGCAGGCAGTGCGAACCGCCTACACGCAGACCGGCGCGTACCGGATGGTGGCCGTCCCGGGTCCCGAGGAAGGGACCGCGCTGCTCCTGGCCCAATCCATGGACCCGACCGAGAAGGCACTGGGCAAGCTCGGCTTCATCCTGACCATCTTCGGCCTCCTCGGGATCGGAGCGGCCGCGATCGCAGGCTGGGCGGTGGCTCGGAACGGGCTGAGCCCGGTCCGTCAGCTGACCGCTGCGGTCGAGAACATCGCCCGCACCGAACGGCTGGAGCCCATCGCCGTTCAGGGCAACGACGAGGTGGCCCGGCTGGCAGCGGCGTTCAACGCGATGCTGGCCGGGCTGTCGGCGAGCCGGGACCGCCAGCGCCGCCTGGTGGCCGATGCCGGGCACGAGCTCCGCACCCCTCTGACCTCGTTGCGCACCAACCTCGAGCTGCTGACCCAGGCCGACGCCCGCGGCGGACTCGCACCGGAGTCCCGCGCCGAGCTCATGGAGGACGTGCGCTTCCAGATCGACGAGCTCACCACGCTCATCGGCGACCTGACCGAGCTGGCCCGCGACGAGCCGGCGCCCGCGCAGCTGGAAGAGGTGGACCTCTCGGAGGTCGTCGAACGCGCACTCGAGCGCGTCCGGCGGCGAGCCACCGGGCTCCGGTTCGACGTCGCGCTGCAGCCCTGGCACGTCGCCGGCGAGCCGACGGGGCTCGAGCGCGCGATCACGAACCTCCTCGACAACGCCGTGAAGTGGAGCCCCCCGGAGGGCACCGTGACCGTGTCGCTGCGCGACGGCACGTTGTACGTGGCCGACC
>CADCUK010000128.1 GCA_902805865.1 uncultured Nocardioidaceae bacterium
GAGCTGGGGCAGCCCAGAGCTGGGGCAGCCAGAACTCGCGGCTCAGAAATCCCGGCGCGACGGCGACTTCGTCAACGAGGCGTCGCGCTCGACGTGGTCGCCGAGCACGTCGTCGATCCGCTTCATCAGCGCGTCCTCGAGCACGACCCCGGCCGCCTGGACGTTGTCCTGGACCTGCTCGGGACGGGACGCCCCGATGATCGCCGCGGACACGTTCGGGTTCTGCAGCGTCCAGGCCACCGCGAGCTGGGCGAGCGTCAGCCCGGCCTCGTCGGCGAGCGGCTTGAGCTCCTGCACCCGCCGGAGCAGGTCGTCGTCGAGGTAGCGCTTGATCATGTCCGCGCCGCCCTGCTGGTCGGTGGCCCGTGATCCCTCCGGATGCGGCTGACCCGGCTGGTACTTGCCGGTCAGCACGCCCTGGGCGATGGGCGACCACACGATCTGCCCGATGCCCAGCTCCTCGCAGGTGGGCACCACCTCGGTCTCGATGACCCGCCACAGCATGTTGTACTGCGGCTGGCTCGACACGAAGGGGATCCTCAGCTCCCGGGCGAGCTCGTGACCGCGGCGGATCTCCTCCGCACGCCACTCCGAGACGCCGATGTAGTGCGCCTTGCCGGAGCGGACGACGTCGGCGAACGCCTCCATCGTCTCCTCGAGCGGCGTCTCGTAGTCGAACCGGTGCGCCTGGTAGAGGTCGACGTAGTCGGTGCGCAGCCGCTTCAGCGAGCCGTTGATCGACTCCATGATGTGCTTGCGCGACAGCCCGTGGTCGTTGTGCGCGCCGGGGCCGGTGGGCCAGTAGACCTTGGTGAAGATCTCGAGGCCCTCGCGGCGCTCCCCGGCCAACGCGTCACCGAGCACCGTCTCTGCCCGGGTGTTCGCGTAGACGTCGGCGGTGTCGAACGTCGTGACACCGGCGTCGAGCGCCGCGCGCACGCACGCCCGGGCGGCGTCCTCCTCGACCTGCGAGCCGTGCGTGAGCCAGTTGCCGTAGGCGATCTCGGAGATCTTCAGTCCGCTGGCGCCGAGGTTGCGTGTCTTCATGCTCCCGACAGTAGCCAGCGGGACCAGCAGCGAAACCGTCTAGCGGTAGTGCTCCGAGAGGACCTGACCGATCCGGACCTGCGGCTTCGGCAACCGGAGGAACCGCAGCTGCAGCGCACGCATGAAGGCGTAGAACGTCGTGCCCTTCATGCTCTCGCCGGGGAAGCGCCGGGCGAGCTCCCTGCGCATCCGCCACCGCAGCAGGAGCGAGTCGAGGACCACGACGATCATCGTGGCGTTCATGATCCCGGTGCCGGCCTCGGCGATCCCGATCGCCGAGGCGAGCAGGCTCGAGAAGAGCAGGGGGATCGCGAACTCGGCCATCGACAGCCGGTGGTCGACGAAGTCGCGGACGAAGCGGCGTACCGGCCCCTGGTCGCGGGTGGGCAGGTAGCGCTCGTCGCCGGCCTTGATCCCGGCGCGGATCTCCCGGCTCCGCTCGACCTGGTGGCTGCGCTGCTTGGACTTCGACGCCTTCGGGTCGAGAGCCGCCTTGGCCCGGGCTCGGGCCGCCGCCTCCGCCTCCTTGCGGGTCGGCGTGGGACGACCCTTGCCGCCGTGCCGGTTGAGCGCCTCGGCGCTCTCGACGCGGGTCGCGCCGCCGGACTCGGCGGGCTGGGTCTCGGACTTGGTACGTCGGAACAACGCGGGGCCTTCGGCGAGAGGACGGGTGGGGTGGGGGACAGGCTACCGGCGCGTGCGGCGCCCTCGTAGGGTTGCAGGTGACGAGCCGATCCGACGACTCCGTTCCGACCACGAGAGGGGCGCCCTCCATGAGCCTCATGCAGCGCATCCGGCTGATCTTCAACGCCAAGGCCAACAAAGCGCTGGACAGCGCCGAGGACCCGAACGAGACGCTTGACTACAGCTACCAGAAGATGCTGGAGATGCAGCAGAAGGTACGCCGAGGCGTGGCCGACGTGGCCACCAGCCGCAAGCGGCTGGAGCTGCAGATGAAGCAGCTGGAGCAGGGGTCGGAGAAGCTGACGAACCAGGCCCAGGCGGCTCTGGCGCAGGGTCGGGAGGACCTCGCCCGCGAGGCGCTGACCCGCAAGAGCGGCATCAGCGGCCAGCTCGTCGACCTGCAGACCCAGCACGCCCAGCTGCAGGGCGAGGAGGAGAAGCTCACGCTCGCCTCGCAGCGGCTGCAGGCGAAGATCGAGGCGTTCCGGACCAAGAAGGAGACGCTCAAGGCGACGTACAACGCCGCCCAGGCCCAGAGCCGCGTGAACGAGGCGTTCTCCGGCATCTCCGAGGAGATGGGCGACGTCGGGCTCGCCGTGCAGCGCGCCGAGGACAAGACCGCGAACATGCAGGCTCGTGCCGGTGCGATCGACGAGCTGATCGCCTCCGGTGCCCTCGACGACAAGCTGTCGCTCGGTGGTGGCGGCGACGACATCGACCGCGAGCTGGCCGCCTTGTCGTCCGGCTCCGACGTCGAGGCCGAGCTCGCTCGGCTCAAGGCCCAGTCCGCGGTCACCTCCGGAGATGCCCCCAAGGCGATCGACGCCACCGGGCCGGTGTCGCCGGCAACCGAGGCCCAGCCCGTCGCGCAGCCCGTCGAGCGTGAGGGAGAGCAGCCGTGATCGTCCGGATCCTCGGTGAGGGTCAGTGGGAGCTCGACGAGGCGCACCTCGAGCCGCTCAACGCGCTCGACACCGCCGTCGAGCAGGCGATCGAGACCGGCGACCAGGCGGCCTTTGCGAAGGGCCTCGTGGCGCTGCTCGACGTGGTGCGCCAGCAGGGCACCCGGCTCGAGGACGACTCCCTCGAGGACTCCGACGTCATCCTGCCGATGTCCGACGCGACGCTCGAGGAGGTGCGGGTCCTGCTGACCGATGAAGGGCTCGTGCCCGACTGATGAGCAGCCGTTTCGTCAAGGACCACGGGCTCACGGCCCGGATGACCCTCACGATGTTCGTGCTGGGGCTTCTGTTCGTCACCGTCATCGTCGCCTTCATAGCCATCGTCGACAGCTACGGCCTCGCCTTGATCATCGGGCTCGTCGGGCTCGGGATCGTCTGGTACCAGTGGTGGAACTCCGACAAGACCGCGCTCAAGGCGATGCGGGCGAGGGTCGTGGCGCCGCACGAGGCACCGGAGCTGCACGCGATCATCGACCGGCTGTGCGTCATGGCCGACATGCCGAAGCCGACCGTGGCGATCTCCTACACCGACCTGCCGAACGCGTTCGCGACGGGACGCTCGCCCAGCCACTCCGCGGTGTGCGTGACCACCGGGATCCTCGACCGGCTCACGCTCGACGAGCTCGAGGGCGTGCTCGCGCACGAGCTGTCCCACGTCGCGCACCGCGACGTGATGGTGATGTCGCTGGCCTCGTCGGCCGCGATCATCACCGGCATGCTGATGCGGGGCTCGCAGTACGGCGCCCTCGGCATGTTCGGCCGGCGCGACGGCAACTCGGCGATCCCCGCCTGGCTGCTCATCATGCTGGTCAGCATCGTCGTCTACGCCGCGAGCTTCGTCGCGATCAAGCTGCTGTCGCGCTACCGCGAGCTGGCCGCGGACCGCGCCGGTGCCTTCCTGACCGGCAAGCCGTCGGCACTGGCCAGCGCGCTGACCAAGATCACCGGCGAGATCGCCTCGATCCCGCAGCGCGACCTGCGGCAGGCCCAGCCGATGAACGCCTTCTTCATCGCACCCGCGGTCAGCGGTGTCTCGTGGCGCACGCTCACCGCGACGCACCCGTCGCTCGAGCAGCGGCTCGAGCAGCTCGCCAAGGTCGCGACCGAGCTCGGCCGGCCCATGGGTGGGGACTTCACCAGCGGGACGGGCGTCTGACGGCGTGGGTTGCTGATGGGGTTCTGGGACGCGCTGACCGGCCGCACCAAGCCGGTCGCGCCGAAGATGGACGGGCTGTTCTCCCTGCCCTCGGCGGCGCTCACGCTGCAGGCCTCGGCGAACTTCACGATGACCGGACGCGGCGCGATCTGCTTCCGGGCCGCGGAGGGCCCCGCCTTCGAGCAGACGCTGAGGGACACCGTGGCGCTGCTCGACAACGACGACGACCCCGACGTCGAGGTCAGCCGCGACGAGTACGGCTTCACCTGGCTGCTGGCCCGTCAGGACGACATGGGTGCGCTGGCCACCGACCTGCACGCGGTCACGACGTCGCTCGAGGTCCAGGGGTTCAGCCACACCGTGCTCTGCACGCTGGTGTCGTTCACCGACCCGAGCGCGCGTGCCCTGGCGCTGGTGTACCTCTACAAGCAGGGCACGTTCTACCCGTTCGCGCCGGCAGGTCAGCAGCGCCGCGACAACCTGCTGGAGATCCAGGCGCGTGACCTGTTGAGCACCGACCTCGCCATCGAGAAGGACACGTCCCGGTGGATGGCCCTCTGGGGCGCCCCCGGCCTCTGACCCTGTGCCCGGGCCCCCGGCTCAGTCCTTGCTGGTCTTGCCGGGCAGGTCGAGCATCCGCTGCAGCGCGACCTTCGCCCAGTGCTCGGTGTCGGGGTCGACGTCGATCACGTTGACCTCCTGGCCGGCCACCAGCGACTCCATCGCCCACACGAAGTGCGGCAGGTCGATCCGGTTCATCGTCGCGCAGTAGCAGACGGTCTTGTCGAGGAAGACGATGTTCTTGTCCGGGTGGGCGTTCGCCAGCCGCTGCACCAGGTTGAGCTCGGTGCCGATCGCCCAGGAGGACCCGGCCGGCGCGGCCTCGACGGTCTGGATGATGAACTCGGTCGACCCGACGAGGTCGGCCTTGGTGACCACCTCGTGGGTGCACTCCGGGTGGACGAGCACCTGGACGCCGGGCACGTTCTGCCGGACCAGGTCGACTCACTGCGCGGTGAACCGGCCGTGGACCGAGCAGTGGCCCTTCCACAGGATCATCTTCGCCGCGGACAGCTCCTCGCGGGTCAGCCCGCCGTTCGCCTTGAGCGGGTTCCACACGACGCAGTCCTCGAGGGACAGACCCAGCTGGAGGACCGCGGTGTTGCGGCCGAGGTGCTGGTCGGGGAGGAAGAGCACCTTCGTCTCGGGGCCGTGCTGGGCGTAGGCCCACTCCAGCGCCACCTCGGCGTTGCTCGAGGTGCAGACCGCCCCGCCGTTGCGGCCGCAGAACGCCTTGATGTCGGCCGAGGAGTTCATGTAGGTGACCGGGACGACGGTGTCGGCGATGCCGGCGTCGACCATCGCGTCCCAGGCGTCCTCGACCTGTGCCAGCCGGGCCATGTCGGCCATCGAGCAGCCGGCCGCCAGGTCGGGGAGGATGACCTTCTGGTGGTCCGCGGTCAGGATGTCGGCGGACTCGGCCATGAAGTGGACGCCGCAGAAGACGATGTACTCCGCCTCCGGCCGGGCGGCCGCCTCCTTGGCCAGCTTGAACGAGTCACCGGTGACATCGGCGAACTGGATGACCTCGTCGCGCTGGTAGTGGTGGCCGAGCACGAACACCCGCTCGCCCAACGCGTCCTTGGCGGCACGGGCGCGCTCGACGAGGTGCGGGTCGGAGGCAGGCGGCAGGTCGCCGGGGCAGTCGACACCTCGCTCGGAGCTCGGGTCGGTGCCACGGCCGAGGACCAGCAGAGGGAGGTCCACGGGCTGGGTGGTCGTCATGTCCATCATTCTCTCACCTACGGTGAGGACCGTTAGGGTCCTGGTCGCGCCTGACAAGTTCGCCGGCACGCTGACCGCGGTCGAGGCGGCCCGCGCGAT
>CADCUK010000129.1:0-1761 GCA_902805865.1 uncultured Nocardioidaceae bacterium
TGCGGCAGTACGAGTCGCGCAGGATCCCCAGGATGCCGCGCAGCTTCATGAACCGGCGGTCGCCGCCGAACGAGCCGGTGGCGAACTCGCGGTCGAGGTCCCACAGCGTCAGCCCGTGCGACTCGATCTCGAGGTCGGGGTGGCTGCGCTGCTGGTACTCCAGCGGGTCGGTGTCGGCCATCATGTGGCCGCGGACCCGGTAGGCGTGGATGAGCTCGAGGATCCTGGCCTGCTTGCTGATGTCCTCGTCGTGGGTCGTCGAGATGTCCTTGGCCCAGCGGATCGGCTCGTAGGGGATCCGCAGCGCCCGGAAGATCTCGTCGTAGAAGCCCTCCTCGCCGAGCAGCAGGCCGTGGACGCGCTTGAGGAACTCCCCGGACTGCGCGCCCTGGATGACCCGGTGGTCGTACGTCGAGGTGAGCGTCATGATCTTGCTGACCGCGTTGCGGGCGAGCGTCTCGTCGGAGGCGCCCTGGTACTCCGGGGGGTACTCCATCGAACCGACACCGACGATGCACCCCTGGCCCTTCATCAGGCGCGGGACGGAGTGGTTGGTGCCGATCGTGCCCGGGTTCGTCAGGCTGATCGTCGTGCCCTGGAAGTCGGTGACCGCGAGCTTGCCGCCGCGCGCCTTGCGGATCAGGTCCTCGTACGCCGTCCAGAAGGCGGCGAAGTCCATGTTCTCCGCACCCTTGATGGAGGGCACCAGCAGCTGACGGGTGCCGTCCGACTTGGGCAGGTCGATCGCGAGACCGAGGTTGATGTGCGCCGGCTGGATGAGCGTCGGCTTGCCGTCGATGACGTCGAAGCCGTTGTTCATCTCCGGCATGTCCTTGAGCGCCTTCACCAGCGCGTAGCCGATGAGGTGGGTGAAGGACACCTTGCCGCCGCGGGCCCGGGCGAGGTGGTTGTTGATGACGATGCGGTTGTCCCACAACAGCTTGACCGGCACCGAGCGGACGCTGGTCGCGGTCGGCACGGTGAGGCTGACGTCCATGTTCTGCACGGTGCGCGCGGGAGCGCCCCGGAGGACGGTCAGCTGCGGCTCGTCGCTGGCCTCGGACGGCGCAGGCGGTGCCTTCTCCTTCGGCACGGGACGGCCTTCCTGCTTGGGCTTGGACTCCTGCTTGGACTCGGGCTCCTGCTTGGGCTTCGCGTCCTGCTTCGAGTCCGGCTTCGACTCCTGCTTGGGCGCAGGCTTGGCCTTGGTGTCGCCCTTCGACTCGCTCTTCGAGGCCGGCTTCTCAACCGCCTTCTGCTCCGGCTTCTGGGCAGGCTTGTCGGCGCTCTTCTCGGTGCTCTTCTCGGGTGCCTTCTCCGAAGCGGCGGGCTTGCCGCCGTTCTGCTCGCCCCGGGCCTTGAAGAACTCCACCCAGGCGCTGTCCACGCTGCCGGGGTCGTCGCGGTAACGCTCCAGCATCTCGTCCACGAGCCACTCGTTGGCGCCGAAGTCGGCCATGGGGTCTGGCTGAGAAGTGGGCTGGTTGTCCTGGACCGACTCGGCCACGTGTGCGTTCGCCTCTTCCGCTGCGTCGATAGATCGAAAATGCTCACCCAAGGCTAGACCTTGGGTGGTCGTTCCCGCAGGTCGTCCCCGCGTTCCCGGCGTGGTGCCTGCTCACGGCGGACCTGTGCCCTGGAGGATGCCCCCATGTCGCTTCTCCATGCCTCGAGGCTGGCGGCGCTCTCCGCGTCGCTGGTCCTCGGGCTGACCCTCGCCGGCTGCTCGTCGGACGGGCCGCCGGACGACGACGTCTCCGA
>CADCUK010000129.1:1771-25906 GCA_902805865.1 uncultured Nocardioidaceae bacterium
CCCGGATGGACACCTCGAACGACGACAGCACGGCCCTCGAGGTGCGGACCAAGATCTCCGGGGTCCTCGGCCGGCTGCCGCAGGCGCAGCGGGAGCGGCTGGAGCGCGATGCCGGACAGCTGGTCTCCGGGTACCTGGCAGCCGCCTACCTCCACGAGCGGCCGTCCGACGGGTTTCGCGGCTCCTTCCCCGGGTTCACGACCGGGGCTCGGGAGCTGGCGCTGAAGGATGTCGACACCGCGTCCGACGCTGCGTTCTCGGGGGCCGACGAGGTCCGGTCCCGCAGCGCCGTCGCGTTCCTCTCGGTCGTCGCGACGGAGGGACGAGCGGTGGGAGCCACGGCCCGGATCTTCCTGGACCTGGCCGTCACCGATGGCAGCAGGGGCCGCCTCGTGGAGGTGCGCGGGCGGCTGCTGCTCAGCCCGGTCGGCGACGGCTGGCGGATCTTCGGGTACGACCTCACGCTCGACAACCCGCCCAGCGGGAAGCAGAAGCCCGGCAAGGGAGGCAACCGATGATCGCCCAGACTGCGTACCGGCGCCGCCGGCTCGGAGTGCTGGCCCTCGTGCTGACCCTGGCCGCCCTGGTCATGCCGGAGCCGTCGATCCGCCAGTCGCCGATGATGCTGGTGAAGGTCGACTCGGCCCAGGGCATCGACGGGCCGGACGACGTGATCTGGATCCTCGCGCTCGGCTCCGACGCGCGGGAGGGCCAGCCGCCGCTGGGCTCGAGGGCCGACGCGATCCAGATGATCGGCGTCAACCTGCGGACGGGCGCCGGCTCGATCATCGGCATCCCTCGCGACTCATGGGTGCCGATCCCGGGCCACGGGTCCGACCGGGTCAACGCGGCCCTCACGTACGGCGGTCCGCAGCTGATGGCGCGCACGGTCGGTGACCTGGTCGGTGTCCAGCCGGACTATGTCTTCGCCACCACGTTCATCGGCTTCAAGGCGATGGTCCAGAGCATGGGCGGCGTCACGGTGTACTCCCGGCTGGCCTTCACCGACGACTACATGGTGGGCGAGATCGAGCGGGGCGAGAACCGGCTCAGCGGGTTCGAGGCGCTGTTCTTCGGCCGGGCCCGGCACTTCCTGCCCAACGGCGACTTCGACCGGTCGGCGAACCAGCAGGAGCTGCTGCGCGGGATCGTCCGCGAGATCCGCGCCAAGCAGGACGAGCCCGGCTTCATGGAGCGCGGCGCCCTCTCGGTGATGCAGCACATGTACACCGACCTGTCGCCCGCCGAGCTCTACCGGCTCGGGCACGCGGCGACCGGCATCGATCCGTCCCGGCTCGAGGGCTGCGTGCTCGACGGCTCCTACGGCACCGTCAACGGCGCGAGCATCATCTTCCCCAACACCTCGCAGGCGCGACGGCTCGCGGACGAGGCCCGCGACGACGCCACCTTCGACACCGGCTGCTGACCCACTGCCGAGCTGTCGCACCCTCCGCACGAACAGCGCCGAGCTGTCGCGTCCTCGGCGGAGGATGCGACAGCTCGGCGCATGGTCGGGTCGTGCTTCAGGGTCAGTAGCGCTTGATGAACACCCCGGCGTTGCCCAGCCGGACCTCGCTGACGCCGGGGGTCTCGGGAAGCATCTCGATGACCACGGCGCTGACCCGCATCGCGCGCGTGCCCTTGTCCTTGACGAAGAAGCTGATCTTGGCGACGCCCGGGATCTCGATCGGCGGGATCTCACCGGCGGTCGCCGGGTCGAACGAGCCCTGCGACTCCCCGTCGATGATGATCTCCCCGATCGTGCTGCCCTTGATGTTCTGGGCGACGATCTTGCCGGCCTTGTCCGCCTTGACGTTGGCCTTGCCGACGATCCCCCGCAGCTCGAGGGGGCCGAGCGTGAGGTTGGCAACGGAGCCCTCGGTCCAAGCCCTTGCCGCACCGGAGTCGAGCAGCTCGCCGAACGAGCGGCCTCGCAGACCGTCCGCCACCAGCTGACCTGCACTCGCGAAGTCGATGCCTGCGGTCGGCGCCTTGTAGACCTCGCCCTCGGTGCCGTTGCACGGGAGCGGCTGGGCGCCCAGCCGGCCGACCTTCACCACGCCGTCGAGGAGCTCGGTGTTGGCGCCGTACCCGTAGCCGCCCATCAGCCCGTTGGGCAGGTCGCGGTTGATCCGGGCCCACGACCGGCCGATGCCGACCAGGGAGTCGTCGCCGCCGCCCTGCAGCTGGTCCGGTCCGTAGACGAGGACCCGGAGGACGAACGAGCTCGCCGCCGCGAACCGTGGCTTGACGACCTGACGGTCGAAGCCGAAGCTGACCATCCCAAGACCGGGGATCTCGATCGCGCCGCCGTTCTCGCGCAGGGCGGCCACCACCTCGTCGATGCCGCCGTCGACCGCCTCGAGGAGGTCGTCCAGCGGAGTGCCGGTCCCGGGCTCCTCGGTGATCCCCTCGATGGCGATGTCGCCGGAGGAGATCTCGTTCGCCGTCCTGAGCTTGCCGCCGAGCGTGGCCCACGCCGTCGACCGCGTGCGCAGGGCGTCGATGATCAGCCGCGGGCTCGAGCTGTTGCCGAGCTCGACGCTTGCGATCCGGTTGGTGCTCGTGACGCCGCCGTCGGTGTTCTCGGCCTTGTCGCGGAACGTGCGGTTCCTGCTCTCGACGGCCGAGATCTGGATGTAAGGGTCCTCGGCCGGCAGGGAGACGGCGGCGAGGGTCTCGCTGGCCGACCGTCCCGCGAGACTCGTGCACGACAGGTAGGAGAACGCGCTCCGGGTCGAGTCGAGGCCCGCGACGCCGGAGGTCACCCGGCTCCCGTAGGCGGTGGACTCGTAGCCGTAGTCGGTCACGGGGAGCTCGGGTGCTCGCCGCTCGGCGGCCCCGGCCGGGGCGAGCAGCGTCGCGCCGGACAGCGCGACGGCGATCGAGGTGGTGGCTGCAACGGCGCCGGCCGTGAGCCTTGTGCGGATCTTCACGTGGTTTCCCTCCCAGGTGTCCCGGCGCGAGCGTGCGCCAGGTGGGAGGAGCATGCCCCACACGTCACGCGAGCGAACAACGTGGGAGGTAAAGAATGTACCGATATGACCGATTCTGTCGGGCGTGGGCGCCCCCGGTAGGATTCGAACCTACGCTCCCGCCTCCGGAGGGCGGTGCTCTATCCCCTGAGCTACGGGGGCTCACGGTGCGCCGAAAGCGTACATGACCTCCCGGGTCCGAACGCCCGTCGGGTGGAACGCGTGACGGGCGACCGCGTCGCCGTCGATACGCTGGGTGGGTGACCCCCTCCGAGCTGTCCGATGCCGTCGTCCATGCCCTGCGTGCACTGGTCGAGCGCGGAGCTGTCGAGCTGACCGGCGACCTGCCCGCGTCGGTCGTGGTGGAGCGTCCGCGGAACAGCTCGCACGGGGACTATGCGACGAATGTCGCCCTCCAGCTCGGCAAGCGGAGCAACCTCAAGCCGCCTGCGCTGGCCGCTGCGCTCGCCGAGGAGCTGGCGGGCGTCGCCGGCATCGCGTCGGTCGACGTCGCCGGGCCGGGGTTCCTCAACATCACCTTCGACGCGGGCGCCCAGGGCGGGCTGGCGGGCACGATCGTCGCCGCCGGGCCGGCGTACGGGCGCAACGAGACGCTCGCCGGACGCCGGGTCAACGTGGAGTTCATCTCCGCGAACCCCACGGGCCCGCTGCACCTCGGCCACACGCGCTGGGCGGCCGTCGGCGACGCGCTGTCGCGGGTGATGGAGGCGGCCGGCGCAGAGGTGACCCGCGAGTTCTACGTCAACGACCGCGGCAACCAGATGGACAAGTTCGGCGCGTCGGTGGAGGCGGCCGCGCAGGGGCGCCCGGTGCCCGAGGACGGTTACCACGGCGACTACATCGCCGACCTCGCCCGGCAGGTCGTGGCGAACCGGCCGGACATCCTCGAGCTGCCCGAGGGGGAGAGGCTGGTCGCCTTCCGCGAGGAGGCGTACCAGCTGCAGCTCACCGAGCAGCAGCAGCACCTCGAGACGTTCCGGACCCGCTTCGACGTGTGGTTCTCCGAGCGCGGCCTGTACGACGACGGCAAGGTCGAGCACGGGTTGAAGGTGCTGCAGGAGAAGGGGCACCTCTTCGAGTCGGAGGGCGCGCTGTGGATGCGCACCACCGACTTCGGCGACGACAAGGACCGTGTGCTGCGCCGGGGCAACGGCGAGCTCACCTACTTCGCCTCCGACACCGCCTACTACGTCGACAAGCGCGAGCGCGGCTTCGACACCTGCATCTACCTGCTCGGTGCCGATCACCACGGCTACGTGGGCCGGCTCCGGTCGATGGCGGCGTGCGCCGGCGACGACCCGGACCAGACGCTCGAGGTGCTCATCGGACAGATGGTGAAGATCCTGCGTGGCGGCGAGGAGGTGCGGCTGTCGAAGCGGGCCGGCACGCTCGTGACGCTCGAGGAGCTCGTCGACCTCATCGGGGTCGACGCGCTGCGGTACACGCTCGCGCGCTACCCGACCGACTCCCCGCTCACTCTGGACGTCGAGCAGATCACCCGCGCCAGCAACGACAACCCGGTCTTCTACGTGCAGTACGCTCACGCCCGGCTGGCCTCGATCCTCCGCAACGCGGGTGACCTCGGCATCGCCGCCTCCACCGACGGGTTCGACCCGAGCCTCCTGGCGCACCCGCGGGAGGGCGAGCTGCTCCGCGCGCTCGCCGAGCTCCCCCGGGTGGTGGCGGCCTCGGCGCAGCTCCGCGAGCCGCACAGGGTCGCCCGATACCTGGAGGAGACCGCAGGCACGTTCCACCGCTTCTACGACGCCTGCCGGGTGCTGCCGCAGGGCGACGAGGAGGCGACCGACCTCCACCGGGCACGTCTCGTGCTCGTCGACGCCACCCGGGTGGTGTTCGCCAACGGGCTCGGTCTGCTCGGGGTGGACGCCCCCGAGCGGATGTGACCCGGCGTTGAGGGGACCAGGCCGATGAGAGCCCACGAGGCCGGCGCGCTGCACGCCGACATCAACACCCGCCAGCCCGCGTGGCTGCACCGACCCGCCGACACGGGCGCGCTGGTGCCCCTGCTGTGGTCCTCGACCGCGCGCAAGGACGACGACGGCGTGCTGCACGTCGGCGGCGTCGACGTGCGCGACCTCGCTGCCCAGCACGGCACCCCGGCGCTCGTGCTGGACGAGGCCGACTTCCGCGCCCGCGCGTCGGCCTTCCGCGAGGCGTTCGCCGGCTACGACGTCTACTACGCCGGCAAGGCCTTCATCTGTACGACGGTCGCCCGCTGGATCGCCGAGGAGGGGCTGTGCCTCGACGTCTGCTCAGGGGGTGAGCTGACCGTCGCCCTGCGTGCGGGGGTCGACCCGGCCCGCATCGGCTTCCACGGCAACAACAAGTCGGTGGTCGAGCTGCGGCGCGCCCTCGAGGCAGGGGTGGGGCGGATCATCGTCGACTCCTTCCACGAGATCGACCGCATCGCATCGCTGGTCGCCGAGACCGGCGCCGAGGCGCGGGTGATGGTCAGGGTCACGGCCGGCGTCGAGGCGCACACCCACGAGTACATCGCCACCGCGCACGAGGACCAGAAGTTCGGCTTCTCGATCAGCTCCGGGGACGCCATGGAGGCGGTCCGCCGGCTCGCCGCGATCGACGGCGTCCGGCTCCTGGGCCTGCACAGCCACATCGGCTCGCAGATCTTCGACACCTCGGGCTTCGAGGTCGCAGCCCGCAGGGTCCTCGCCCTCCACGCCCGGATCGCCACCGAGCTGGGCGTCGAGCTGCCCGAGCTGGACCTCGGCGGTGGGTTCGGCATCGCCTACACCACCCAGGACGACCCGGCCGACCCGGCGCAGCTGGCGACCGAGCTGACCAAGATCGTCGAGCACGAGTGCCGTGCGCTCTCCGTCGCGGTGCCGCGGCTCTCCATCGAGCCGGGTCGCGCGATCGTCGGGCCGGCGATGTGCACCGTGTACGAGGTGGGGACCGTCAAGTCGGTCGAGCTCGACGCCGGCGCGGTCCGCGCCTACGTCTCGGTCGACGGCGGGATGAGCGACAACATCCGGACCGCCCTCTACGACGCCGACTACTCCGCCACGCTGGCGTCGCGCGCCAGCGGTGCGGCCCCGGTGCTGTCCCGGGTCGTCGGCAAGCACTGCGAGGCCGGCGACATCGTGGTCAAGGACGAGTTCCTCCCCGGTGACCTCGTCCCCGGGGATCTGGTCGCGGTGCCCGGCACCGGCGCCTACTGTCGCTCCATGGCCAGCAACTACAACCACCTCCTCCGGCCGCCGGTGGTCGCGGTCCGCGACGGCGTCGCGACCGTGGTCGTCCGCCGGGAGACCGAGGAGGACCTGCTGAGCACCGACGTGGGCGCCGTACCGGACGGTGGGCTGGACGGTAGGCGGGACACGAGCACGGACTCCCCGGGAAGGGCGAAGCAATGAGGTCATCGCAGGGAGACGCGCTGAAGGTCGCGCTGCTCGGCTGCGGCTCGGTCGGCAGCCAGGTGGTCCGGCTGCTGCGGGAGCAGGCCGACGACCTGACCGCACGGGTCGGGGCACCGGTCGAGCTGGTCGGCGTCGCGGTCCGTCGGCCGGACGCCAAGCGCGAGGTCGAGGTCCCCGAGGGGCTCATCACGACGGACGCCGAGGGGCTCGTCACCTCCGGCGTCGACGTCGTCATCGAGGTGATCGGCGGCATCGAGCCGGCGCGCGGGCTGATCCTGTCGGCCCTGGAGCACGGCGCGAGCGTGGTGACCGCCAACAAGGCCCTGCTGGCAGAGGACGGCGTGACGCTCTTCGCCGCCGCCGAGAAGGC
Organism: uncultured Nocardioidaceae bacterium; assembly: GCA_902805865.1. GTDB lineage: Bacteria > Actinomycetota > Actinomycetes > Propionibacteriales > Nocardioidaceae > Marmoricola_A. The sequence continues at coordinate 8,536 of CADCUK010000129.1, forward strand.
CGGTCGGGACCTCTACTTCGAGGCGGCGGTCGCCGGGGCGATCCCGATCCTGCGGCCCCTCCGCGAGTCCCTGGCCGGCGACCGGGTCCGCCGGGTCCTCGGGATCGTCAACGGCACGACCAACTTCATCCTCGACAAGATGGACTCCGGCGGCACCGGCTTCTCCGAGGCGCTCGAGGAGGCCCAGGCGCTGGGGTACGCCGAGGCGGACCCCACCGCGGACGTCGAGGGCTTCGACGCCGCCGCCAAGGCCGCGATCCTCGCCAGCCTCGCCTTCCACACCCGGGTGGCTGCCGCGGACGTCTACCGCGAGGGCATCTCCGACGTCAGCGCCGCCGACGTCGCGTCGGCGCGCGACATGGGGTGCGTGGTGAAGCTGCTGGCCATCTGCGACCTGACCGAGGGACCGGACGGACCCGCGGTCTCGGCCCGCGTCCACCCGGCGATGATCCCGCGGTCGCACCCGCTCGCGAGCGTCCGCGAGGCCTACAACGCCGTGTTCGTCGAGAGCGACGCCGCGGGACAGCTGATGTTCTACGGCCCGGGCGCCGGCGGCGCACCCACGGCGTCCGCGGTGCTCGGCGACCTCGTCACCGTCGCGCGCAACCGGCTCGACGAGGTCACCGGAGCAGGGGAGTCGGCGTACGCCGAGCTCGCCGTGCTGCCGATCGGGCAGGTCCAGACGCGCTACCACGTGGCGATCGACGTGGACGACCGCGCCGGCGTGCTCGCCGCGGTGGCGCAGGCCTTCGCCGAGCACGACGTCTCCATCCAGACCGTGCGCCAGGAGGGCCGCGGCGACGACGCCCAGCTCGTCGTCGTCTCGCACCGGGCGACCGACGAGGCACTGTCGGCGACCGTCGAGCAGCTGCGGCGGATGCCGGAGGTCCGCGACGTCTCCTCGGTGATGCGCGTGGAAGCAGACGGCGAATGACCACCAGCGATGCCACCACAGCGGTGAGTGACCTGGACGCGACGTCGAGGACGCCTGGGGCGAAGAAGATGTCGCACCAGTGGCGCGGCGTCATCGAGGAGTACCGCGACTGGCTGCCGCTGCCGGAGGGCACGCCCACGCACACCCTCCGGGAGGGTGGCACCCCGCTCGTCGACAGCCCCTGGCTGTCCGCGCTCACCGGCGCCGACGTGTGGATCAAGGTCGAGGGCAACAACCCCACCGGCTCCTTCAAGGACCGCGGGATGACCGTGGCGCTCTCGGTCGCTGTCGGACAGGGTGCCGAGGCAGTCGTCTGCGCCTCCACCGGCAACACCAGTGCGTCGATGGCGGCGTACGCAGCGCGCGCGAAGGTGAAGCCGCTGGTGCTCGTGCCGCAGGGCAAGATCGCGGCCGGCAAGCTCGCCCAGGCGATCGTGCACGGCGCGCAGGTGATCATGGTCCGCGGCAACTTCGACGACTGCCTGCGGATGTCCCGCGAGCTCGCCGAGCAGTACCCGGTCGCGCTGGTCAACTCGGTCAACCCGTTCCGGCTCGAGGGCCAGAAGACCGCGGCCTTCGAGATCGTCGACTTCCTCGGCGATGCCCCGGACGTCCACGTGCTCCCGGTCGGCAACGCCGGCAACATCTCGGCGTACTGGAAGGGCTACGTGGAGTACGCCGAGGCAGGGATGGCCAGCAGGCGCCCGCGGATGCTCGGCTGGCAGGCGGAGGGCGCCGCCCCGCTCGTGCTCGGCGAGCCGGTGCAGGCCCCGGAGACCGTCGCCTCGGCGATCCGCATCGGCAACCCCGCCTCCTGGCACCTCGCGGTCGATGCGGCAGAGCTGTCCGGCGGCCGGTTCGGCATGGTGAGCGACGAGGAGATCCTCATGGCGCAACGTGAGCTCGCGTCCGCCGAGGGCATCTTCGTCGAGCCGGGCTCCGCAGCGAGCGTGGCGGGGCTGCTCAAGGACGTGGCGGCCGGCGCCGACTTCCGCGGACAGACCATGGTCCTCACCGTCACCGGTCACGGGCTCAAGGACATCGACACCGCCCTGTCGACCTTCACCGACTTCGTCGACACGGTCGTGGAGGCCGACGCAGCAGCCGCGGCCGGCGCCGCCGGTCTCACGTGACGAAGGGCCACCCGGCAAGCGACGCAGCGGCCGACCTGGTGACCGGGCCGGTGCGCATCCGCGTGCCTGCCAGCAGTGCCAACCTGGGACCCGGCTTCGACGCGCTCGGCCTCGCGCTGGCACTGCACGACGTCGTGACCGCTCGGGTGATCGAGCAGGTCGCCGGCGATGCCAGCGCACCCCTGGTCGTCGAGTGCAGCGGGGAGGGCGCGGGCTCGGTGCCGCTCGACGCGTCGCACCTCGTCTACCGCGCGATGGCGCACGGCTTCGAGTCGATGGGAGTGGCCCTGCCCGGCGTCGGACTCGCGTGCGAGAACGCGATCCCTCACGGCCGCGGACTCGGCTCCTCGTCGGCGGCGATCGTCGCGGGGCTCGCTGCCGCCCGTGCCCTCGTGCAGGACGGGGACGAGCGGATGCCGGACGACAGCCTGTTCGGTCTCGCGGCGGAGCTCGAGGGCCACCCCGACAACGTGGCCCCGGCGACCTACGGCGCCTTCACCGTCGCGTACGGCGAGCCCGGCTGGTTCCACGCCGTGCGCCTCGACGTGGACCCGAGGATCGCGTTCGTGACGTTCGTCCCCGACACGGTTCTCGAGACGCGGGTGGCCCGAGGGTTGCTGCCGGACCTGGTCCCGCACGGCGACGCCGCCAGGAACGCCGGCCGGGCGGCGCTCATGGTGGCAGCACTGACCGGACGGCCCGACCAGCTGTTCGCCGCGACCGAGGACCTGCTGCACCAGCAGTACCGCGCCGAGGCGATGCCCGACTCGGCCCGGCTCGTGGCGTCCCTCCGGGCGGACGGGTTCCCCGCAGTGGTGTCCGGTGCGGGTCCCACCGTCCTGGCGCTGGTGCGGCACGAGGACGTGCCCGAGGTCTCCAGCCGCGGCCCGAGCGGCTGGCGCGCCGAGCAGCTCGACGTCGACCCGTACGGCGTCCAGGTGCTGTGACACCAGGGGAGATCAGGGGGGACGTCACGGGGGACGTCACGGGGGACGTCGCGGACGACATCACGGGGTAACCGGCGAGACGACCCGCCCGGGGTGCTACGCTGACGGCGCGCTCAGAACCGCGACTGATGCAGTCCTCACCGACGTTGGCACCCCAGTCGCACGCAAGCGTTTCTCTCCTCCGGGACTCCAACCATCTGGTCCACGCGGACCTGTCCGGCCGGTCGGGGCTCGGGAGAAACTCACCTTTGATCAAGGCCGGTGGCCATCCGCCGCCCGAGCCTGGACGTGGGAAGGAACCCCGTGTCAGAGACAACCGAAACCACCCCGTCAGCGAGTGCTGACGGCGCTTCCACCCCCTCGGGTCGGTCGGCGAAGTCCTCGGGCGGGTTGAGCGGCAAGCTCCTCCCCGAGCTGAAGCAGATCGCCGGCGGCCTCGGCATCAAGGGCGCCAGCTCGATGAAGAAGGCGCAGCTCGTGGAGGCGATCCGCGCCGCCCAGTCCGGCTCGGGCTCCGCCCAGAAGTCGGAGCAGTCGAGGAGCGGGGGTGGCTCTCGCCCGTCAGGCGACGCCGCGACGGTCAACGGCAGCACCCCGCAGGACTCCGGGCGCGCGGACGCCCCGGCCCGCGACGAGCAGCGCCAGGAGAGCAGCGCGCCGCGCGAGGACCACCGCGCCGCTTCGGCGAGCACGGACGCCCGGCGCGACCAGCAGGCGGACTCGCAGCGTGAGCAGCGGGACCAGCAGCGCAACGACGAACGTCGTGAGCAGCGGGACCAGCAGCGCACCGACCAGCAGCGCACCGACCAGCAGCGCACCGACCAGCAGCGCAACGACCGGCGGAACGAGCAACGGAACGACCAGCGGAACGACCAGCGGAGCGACCAGGACGAGCAGCGCTCGCGCCAGGACGGCCGGAACGACGGCAACCGGAACGACGGCAACCAGAACCAGGGCGCTCGGAACGACCAGCCGGGCAACCAGAACCAGCAGCAGCTCAACCGCCAGCGCGACGACGAGGACGGCTCGAGCAACCGCCGCCGTCGCCGTCGGGGCCGTGACCGCGAGCGTCAACCGGCTCCCGCCGGCAACCAGCCGAGCTACCGCGAGCGGCGTCCCCCGCAGGACATCGAGATCGAGGTGACCGAGGACGACATCCTCGTGCCGGTCGCGGGCATCGTCGACATCCTCGACAACTACGCGTTCGTCCGGACCAGCGGCTACCTCCCGGGTCCCAACGACGTCTACGTCTCGCTGTCGATGGTGCGCAAGTACGGGCTCCGCAAGGGCGACGCCGTCACCGGTGCCGTCCGCCAGGCGAAGGAGGGCGAGCGCAAGGAGAAGTTCAACCCGCTCGTCCGCCTCGAGACCGTCAACGGCGGCGACGTCGAGGCCGCCAGGGACCGCGTCGACTTCAGCAAGCTGACGCCTCTCTACGCCTCCGAGCGCCTGCGGCTCGAGACCGACGCCGCCAACCTGATCGGCCGGGTCATCGACATCGCTGCGCCGATCGGGAAGGGCCAGCGCGGGCTGATCGTGTCACCGCCCAAGGCGGGCAAGACGATGGTCCTCCAGTCGATCGCGAACTCGATCACGACGAACAACCCCGAGTGCCACCTCATGATCGTCCTGGTCGACGAGCGCCCTGAAGAGGTCACGGACTTCCAGCGCACGGTCAAGGGGGAGGTGATCGCCTCGACCTTCGACCGGCCGGCGATCGACCACACCACGGTGGCCGAGCTGGCCATCGAGCGCGCCAAGCGACTGGTAGAGCTCGGTCACGACGTCGTCGTGCTGCTCGACGGGATCACCCGCCTGGGCCGTGCGTACAACCTCGCGGCTCCGGCGAGCGGTCGTATCCTCTCCGGCGGTGTCGACTCCAGCGCGCTCTACCCGCCGAAGCGCTTCTTCGGCGCGGCCCGCAACATCGAGGACGGCGGCTCGCTCACGATCCTGGCGACCGCGCTCATCGAGACCGGTTCGAAGATGGACGAGGTGATCTTCGAGGAGTTCAAGGGCACCGGCAACATGGAGCTGCGGCTCCGGCGCGAGTTCGCCGACAAGCGCATCTTCCCGGCGATCGACGCCGTCCAGTCCGGGACGCGTCGCGAGGAGCTCCTCATGAGCCGCGAGGAGCTCGCGATCGTGTGGAAGCTGCGACGGGTGCTCTCGGGGCTCGACGGGCAGCAGGCACTGGAGCTCCTGCTCGAGCGGCTCAAGAAGTCGCAGAGCAACATCGAGTTCCTCATGCAGGTGCAGAAGACAACTCCCAGTTCCAACGGCGACGACTGATCTCCTGCCCTATGCTCGCTTGCGGGGCGTGAGGGAGCGCCCCACAAGCATCTGGGGAGCCCGCGGATCGTCGCGCGCTCCTCGAGCGGAGGGCGCATGGCGAAGATCCTGGTCGCGGAGGACGACTCTGACCTCCGCCTGCTCGTGTCCCTCAAGCTCGAGAGCGCCGGGCACGAGGTCGTCAGCGTCGAGGACGGCTCGTCGGCGGCCCAGCACTGCAGCTCGATCCGGCCGGACCTCGTGATCCTGGACCTGATGATGCCGGGCATGAGCGGGCTGGAGGTCTGCCGCTACATCCGTGCGAGCGACGAGCTCAGGTCCACCCCGGTGATCCTGCTGACCGCCCGGGCCCAGGCGGCCGACATCGAGGCCGGCAGAGCCGCCGGTGTCGACGAGTACCTCACCAAGCCCTTCAGCCCACGCGAGCTGGCGGTCCGCGTGTCGTCGCTGCTGAGCAGCCGGGTGGCCCCGCGGCACGGACCATGAGGATCCGGGGCTGGTTGGCACGGCTGGAGCGGAGCTCGCTGCGGCACCACTACGTCGTCTTCCTCAGCCTGATCGTCGCCGGGCTGCTCGTCACCGCTGCGGTCAGCGCCGCGACGGTGATCTGGGCCTCGATGGTGGTGCGCGACCGGGCCGACCACGCCGTCGAGCTGCAGACCGCGAACCGCGAGGTCATCGAGGTGGCGAACGACGCGTACTTCGGGCTGCACCAGGTCGGCACGCTGGAGCCGGCGAAGAGCAAGGTCCGCTACGAGGGCACGGTCGGCCACCTCTACACCCACCAGCAAGAGCTGCGCGAGCTCGCCGACGGGGAGCCGGCGCTCGAGAAGGCACTTGTCCGGCAGGACGCAGCGATCAGCGCGTGGCTGTCGAGCTACGCGGCGCCCATGACCGACGGCACGGTGCGGACGGAGCCCGACCAGAGCGCGCTTGCCGAGACCGGGCTCGAGCTGTTCAACGCGATCAGGAGCGCCAACCAGACGGTCGACATGCGCATCGACGAGGTGACCGCGGGGAACCGCGACCTCATCGGGGACATCCTCCTGGTGGCGGTCGCCATCGTCGCGCTGCTGCCGCTCCTCGCGGTCGGCGGCGTGGCCTTCCTGGGCCGCCGGCTCAGCCGCTCGGTGGTGGAGCCCCTCGGCGGGATCACCCGGGTCCTGGACGAGCTCCGGTCCGGGCAGGAGAACGCCCGTGCCGTCGTCGCCGGGCCGGACGAGGTCCGCCAGATCGCTGCAGGGCTGAACCTGCTGACCGAGGAGAACCTGCGCGCCAGCGAGGTCGAGGCCGACGTCCTCATCCAGCTCCAGACGATCGACCGGGTGCGGACCGACCTGGTGTCGACGGTGTCCCACGAGCTGCGGACCCCGCTGGCGAGCATCAAGGGCTACCTCGAGCTGCTCCAGGACGACCTCCACGACCACATGACGCCGCAGCAGTCCTCGATGATGGGCGCCATCCGGCGCAACCTGGACCGGTTGAACGAGCTGATCGCGAACCTGCTGGCGCTGTCGCGGGCCGAGGAGACGGAGCTCTCCGTCCAGCCGGTCGACCTGCGCGGGGTGGCCACCGAGGTCGGCACGGACATCCGGTTGACCGCCGCCGGGCGGGACATCTCCATCCGCACCCTGCACTCGGTCGCTCCGGTCGTGGTGCTCGGGGACCGCAGCCAGCTGATCCGTGCCGTCCAGAACCTCGTCACGAATGCGGTGAAGTTCAGCCGTCCTGGCGGGACGGTCGAGCTGCGCGTCACCCAGGACGGTGAGCACGCAGTGCTCGAGGTGGCCGACGAGGGCATCGGGATCCCGGCAGCGGACCTCGCGGGACTCGGGTCGCGCTTCTACCGCGCGTCGAACGCCGTGCAGGCGGAGATCGCCGGCACCGGGCTGGGGCTGCGCATCGTGCAGACGATCCTGGACCGTCACGGCGGGAGCCTCTCGGTGGACTCCGTCGAGGGCGAGGGCTCCACGTTCACCGTCCAGCTGCCGCTCAGCCGCGGCGCCCACACCGTCTTCCCGGAGCTGCGCGACGGGATCCTGCGCCAGCCCGAGCTCTCCCGGGACTAATTCGCCTCTGCCAGGTGTTGTTTGGCAGACTGGATCCTCGGCTCCGGTTCACGTCCACAGTCAGGTGGGCGACCCGGCGGCCGACTAGAGAGGACATCATGAAGAAGGACATCCACCCGGCGTACGTCGAGACCCAGGTGACCTGCACCTGCGGCAACTCGTTCACGACCAAGAGCACGGCGACCAGCGGCAAGCTCCACGCCGACGTCTGCTCCGCGTGCCACCCGTTCTACACCGGCAAGCAGAAGATCCTCGACACCGGTGGTCGCGTGGCCCGCTTCGAGGCCCGCTACGCCAAGGCCAAGGCCGCCAAGAAGGACAGCGCCGACTCCGAGTAGTCGGATCACCAGGCACGCCGGTCCCGCCCTCGGGCGGACCGGCGTCCTGCTTGTCCGGGGGTCGTCCAAGGGCTGAGGTCCGGTCATCGCGGTCGGCCATCGTGGTGGCCGTCGAGGTCGAAGAGGAGCGTGGCCAGGTGTTCGAGGCTGTTGACGGGCTGGTGGACGAGCACGCCCGGCTCGAGGTGCGTCTCGCCGAGCCGGGGCTGCACGCCGACCCGTCCCTCGCCAAGCGACTGAACCAGCGGTACGCCGAGCTCAGCTCCGTCCTGCGCGCCTACCGGGACTGGCAGCAGCTCGTCGAGGACATCGGAGCGGCCAAGGAGCTCGCAGCCGAGGATCCGTCGTTCGCCGAGGAGGCCGCCGAGCTGGCCGGTCGCCAGGAGGCGGCCGAGGAGCGGCTTCGTCACCTGCTCGTGCCCCGGGACGCCACCGACAGCAAGGACGCGATCCTCGAGATCAAGTCCGGCGAGGGCGGTGAGGAGTCGGCGCTCTTCGCCGGTGACCTCCTGCGGATGTACTCCCGCTACGCGGAGCAGCGGGGCTGGCGGACCGAGGTGCTCGACGCCACGGAGTCCGACCTCGGTGGCTACAAGTCGGTCACGGTGGCCGTCAAGGCCAAGGGCACCTCGGAGCCCGGCGAGGCGCCGTACGCACTGCTGAAGTTCGAGGGTGGCGTGCACCGGGTCCAACGGGTCCCGGTCACCGAGTCGCAGGGCCGGGTGCACACGTCGGCGGCCGGCGTGCTGGTGATGCCGGAGGCGGAGCCGGTCGACGTCACCGTCGACGAGAAGGAGCTCCGCATCGACGTGTTCCGGTCCTCCGGGCCCGGTGGGCAGAGCGTGAACACCACCGACTCGGCGGTCCGTATCACTCACCTCCCAACGGGGCTGGTGGTGAGCTGCCAGAACGAGAAGTCACAGCTGCAGAACAAGGAGCAGGCGCTTCGGATCCTGCGGTCCCGCCTCCTCCAGGCCGCCCAGGACGCCGCGCAGGCCGAGGCGTCCGACGCCCGCCGGTCGCAGGTCCGGACCGTCGACCGGTCCGAGCGGATCCGCACCTACAACTATCCCGAGAACCGGATCTCCGACCACCGCACCGGCTACAAGTCCTACAACCTCGACCAGGTCCTCAACGGCGACCTCGCTCCGGTCATCGCGTCGTGCGTGGCCGCCGACCTCACCGCTCGCCTGGAAGCCATCGAGTCGTGACCGGGCCGACCGCGGACCGGCTGCTCCGCGACGCGGCCGCCCGGCTGGCCGCGGCCGAGGTGGCGTCGCCGGACTTCGATGCCGCCGAGCTGCTCGCCCACGTGCTCGGCACGACCCGGGGGTCCCTTCCGCGAGGTGGGCCGGTCGGCACCGAGGCGGCCGCGGAGTTCGAGCGGCTCGTCGACCGGCGCGCCGCCCGGGTGCCTCTGCAGCACCTGACCGGACTGGTGGGCTTCCGCTACCTCGAGCTGGCCGTCGGTCCGGGTGTGTTCGTCCCGCGACCGGAGACCGAGGTGCTGGCGGGCTGGGCCGTCGACGCGGCGCGCGCGCTGGTGGACCAGGGCCGGGCGCCGGTCGTCGTCGACCTCTGCACCGGCTCCGGGGCGATCGCGCTCTCGGTCGCGACCGAGGTTCCTCAGGCCACCGTGCACGCGGTCGAGCTGGACGCGTCGGCGCACGCCTGGGCGGAGCGGAACCTGTCCGGGTCGGGCGTCGGCCTCCGGCTCGGGGACATGGCCGAGGCGTTCCCGGAGCTCGACGGGTCCGTGGACGTGGTGGTCGCCAACCCGCCGTACATCCCCCTCGAGGCCTACGAGTCGGTCGCGCCCGAGGCCCGCGACCACGACCCGTCGCTGGCGCTGTGGAGCGGTGAGGACGGACTGGACGCCATGCGGACCGTCGAACGGGTCGCTGCCCGGCTCCTGGTCCCCGGCGGTCAGGTCGGCGCGGAGCACGCCGACGTCCAGGGCGACGCCGCGCCGCGGCTGTTCCGCGAGGCCGGACGGTGGCTCGAGGTCCGTGACCACCGGGACCTCGCCGGCCGCCCTCGCTTCGTGACGGCGCGACTGGTGCCCCAGGACCGGGCACAGCCTGGAAGACTGACCGGATGAGCACCCGCTACGACACCTCGGTCGCGGAGTCCCGCGAGGAGGGCATCGCCGAGGCCGGCCGCACCGTCCAGAGGGGTCGGCTGGTGATCCTGCCGACCGACACGGTCTACGGCCTCGGCGCAGACGCCTTCAGCCCGGCCGCGGTGCAGCGGCTGCTCAACGCCAAGGGCCGCGGACGGCAGATGCCGCCACCGGTGCTGGTCTCGGCGAAGACCACCCTCGAGGCGCTGGCGGTCGGCGTGCCGGACTGGGCCCGGGCGCTGGTCGAGGAGCTGTGGCCGGGACCGCTCACGCTCGTGCTGCGCCAGCAGCCGAGCCTGCAGTGGGACCTGGGGGAGACCCGCGGCACGGTGGCGGTGCGGATGCCCGACCACGACGTCGCGCTCGAGCTGCTCGCCCGCACCGGTCCGTTGGCGGTCAGCAGCGCGAACCGCACCGGGCTGCCACCGGCCACCGACGCCGACGACGCCGAGGCGATGCTGGGCGAGCTGGTCCGCGTCATCCTCGACGCAGGCCGCACACCGGGGCCGATCCCGTCGACGATCGTCGACTGCACCGGCGAGCAGGGCCGCATCCTGCGACAGGGCGTGCTGCCGATCGAGCGGCTCAACGAGGTCGTGGAGCCGCTCGGCGCCGAGATCGTCGACGAGGGGTGAGGCCGGCGATGGGCCGGCGACCGGAGCCGCCGGCGGGAGAGAAGGGGTCGTCGTGCGCGAGTACCTGACCGTCTTCCTCGTCGCGGTCACCGTCACCTACCTGCTGGCGGTGCTGGCCCGCGAGATCGCGATCCGCTTCGGAGCTGTGGCCCAGGTCCGCGACCGGGACGTCCACGCCGAGCCGGTCCCCTACTTCGGCGGCATCGCGATGTACGGCGGTCTGGTGGCCGCCTACCTCGTGGCCCGCAACCTGCCGTTCCTGTCCAGGGCGCCGGACCAGGTGCTCGCCGACGCGGGGATGGTGCTGGCGGCCGGCGGCATGGTGTGTGCCCTGGGCGTCCTCGACGACCTGTTCGAGCTCGACGCGCTGACGAAGTTCGGCGGGCAGGTCCTCGCCGCGGGGTTCCTCGTCTACAACGGCGTGCAGTTCTACTACATCTGGCTCCCCGGCGACGAGGTGCTGAGCCTCGACATCTCGCAGGCCGCGCTTGCCACGGTGTTCCTCGTCGTGGCGACGATCAACGCCGTCAACTTCATCGACGGTCTCGACGGGCTCGCCGCGGGAGTCATCGGGCTGGGTGCGGTCGGCTTCTTCCTGTTCTCCTACCGGTTGGCCGCGGTCAACGGGGAGTCGCTGGCGATCACCGCCGCGCTGCTCTGCGCGGCGCTGGCGGGGGCGTGCGCCGGCTTCGTCTTCCACAACTTCCACCCGGCTCGGATGTTCATGGGGGACAGCGGCTCGATGCTGATCGGGATGGTGCTGGCCGGCTCGGCGCTCACGCTGACCGGCGACTTCCCGGCCGTCGACCTGGCCGAGTCCGGCACCGGGGCGGGGACCAGCCTGCTCCCGGTGCTGCTGCCGATCCTGCTGCCGATCTCGATCCTGATCGTGCCGTTCGCCGACCTGCTGCTGGCGGTCGTCCGCCGGACCATGAAGGGCCAGTCCCCGTTCGCCCCCGACAAGCAGCACCTGCACCACCGGCTGCTGGAGTACGGGCACTCCCACCGGCGCGCGGTCGTGGTGATGTGGCTGTGGGCCGCGCTGATCGCCATCGGGGGAGTGGCGGTGAGCCTCTACCAGAGCCAGGTCGTCACGGTCGCGCTCGTGGCGTGGTTCGCGATGACGGTGCTGCTGACGTTCGCCGTACCCCGGGTCGACCGGCCGGCCTGGGCGCAGACCGAGCCGATCGCGGACGACGAAGCCCTGCCCGAGACCTGACCAGCGCCCGCGGACGGCCCGCTGACGACCCCGCCTGGATCGTTCGAATTCTTCCGGTCCGGGACCTTGTGCTAATTTTCACAAGCGACACCGAACCCCGTCCGCCAGTAGAAACGGCCGCCTCCCATGACGACCGCACCGCTCCGGCAGCAGCCCTCGATGAGGGTGCCAGGAGTCGGCCGGGCCCTCCTCGTGACCCTCCTCGTGGCGGTCGCCGCGTCGGGGTTGTCGCTGCTGACCGCCGGTGAGCCGCAGCTGCTCGGCGCGCTGGCCGGCTCCGCGATGGTGGCCTGCTTCTTCGTCTTCGGCATGGTGAACACCGCGCTGGCGGCGGCCTTCGCGCCCCGGGTCGCGCTGGTCGTCGCACTCCTCACCTACACGCTCCAGGTCGTCGCTCTCGGGCTGGTGCTCGTGGCGGTGTCCCGGTCCGGACTGACGCCCGATCGGCTCGACGTGCGCTGGCTCGCGGGCACCGTCATCGTCGGGGCGCTCGGGTGGACGGTGGCGCTGGTCCTCGACGCGCTCTCCACCACCGAGCCCGGCGACGCGGCCGGCGACGGAGGAACGGACAAGGTCACATCGGGGGAGGTGGTCCGCGGGTGAGTGCCTCCCTGACCGGCTGCTATTGTCCGGTGCGCAATGAGTCAGCAGAGTCCGCCTCCTGCTACCCCCGACGATCGCCCGAAGGGCGATCCCTGGCACGCCTTCGGATACATCGTCTCCGGGGTGGGTGTGTACGGCGTCCTCGGCTGGCTCGCGGATCGGTGGCTCGGCACGACGTTCCTGGTCGCGATCGGCATCCTTGTGGGGGCTGGTTTCGGGATCTACATGACGTTCGCGCGCTTCAACAAGGTGTTGCCCGAGCTGATCAGCCCGTCGAGCAGCTCGGAGAACGCCCCGGACCCCGGTCCGAGCAGCAGCAACCACGACAAGACTTCAGAGCAGGACTGACGGAGGAGAACTGGTGAACGTCGCAGCCAGCGCGGTGCGTGCCGAGGGGTTCGAGGCTCCCGGCCCGAGCATCTTCGACCTGCCGCCGGTGTTCAGCATCGGCGCGGTCGGGGTCACCAAGCCCATGCTGCAGCTGTTCCTGGCCGCACTGCTCGTCTTCGGCTTCTTCTACGCCGCCGCCCGCCAGCGCTCGATGGTGCCGGGCAAGCTGCAGTACGCCGGCGAGAGCGCCTACGGGTTCGTCCGGAACAACCTCGGCCGCGACATCATCGGCAGCCACGACTTCCTGCGCTTCATGCCGTACCTGGCGGCGCTGTTCTTCTTCGTGCTGATCAACAACCTGTTCGCGACGATCCCGTTCATCCAGTTCCCGACCTTCTCCCGCGCGGGCATGGCCTACGCGCTGGCCGGACTGTCCTGGGTCGTCTACAACGCGGTCGGCATCCGCAAGCACGGGCTGTTCGGCTACCTCAAGCTGCAGACGGTGCCCAGCGGCGTCAGCAAGGTGATGTGGCCGCTGCTGATCCCCCTGGAGTTCTTCTCCAACCTCGTCGTGCGCCCGGTCACGCTCGCGCTGCGACTCTTCGCGAACATGTTCGCGGGCCACATCCTGCTGGTGCTGTTCTCGACCGGCGGCCTCTACCTGCTGCAGAACGAAGGCATCATCGGCGCCATCGCCGGCCCGCTGGCGTGGGTGATGGCGATCGCGGTCGGCTTCCTCGAGGTGCTGGTCCAGGTCCTGCAGGCCTACGTCTTCGCGCTGCTCAACGCCATGTACATCTCAGGTGCGCTCGCGGACGAGCACTGAGACCGCCCAACCCACCAGCTCCACCCCCGAATTGCACAGTCTGTTCAACAGAACACAACCGAAAGGAAATCGCCGTGGACGGCAACCTCAACATGATCGGCTACGGCCTGGCTGCCATCGGCCCGGGCGTCGGCATCGGTCTGATCTTCGCCGCGTACATCAACGGTGTCGCCCGTCAGCCCGAGGCGCAGGGTCGCCTGCAGTCGATCGCCATCCTGGGCTTCGCGCTCGCCGAGGCGCTCGCGATCATCGGTATCGCGCTCGCGTTCGTGCTCTGACCCTCCCCACGAAGGACCGCTGATGTTCACGACGACGACGATCGTCCGCCTCGCCACCGAGGGGGAGGAGCACAACCCGCTCCTGCCCGAGTGGATCGAGGTCATCCTCGCGCTCGTGGTGTTCCTTCTGCTGGTGCTCGCCTTCCGGAAGTGGGTCGTCCCCAACTTCGAGAAGACGTACGCCGAGCGGACCACCGCGATCGAGGGCGGGCTCAAGGCTGCCGAGACCAAGCAGGCGGAGGCCGACGCGAAGCTGGCCGAGCTCGACCGCCAGCTGAGCGAGGCGCGTCACGAGGCCGCTCGGATCCGCGAGGACGCCCGCGAGCAGGGGGCGACGATCATCGCGGAGATGCGCGAGCAGGCGCAGACCGAGGCGAACCGGATCGTCGAGCACGGGAAATCGCAGATCGAGGTCGAGCGGCAGCAGGCCGTGGCCTCGCTCCGGGCCGAGGTCGGGGCGCTCGCGACCGGTCTGGCCGGTCGGATCGTCGGGGAGTCCCTCGACGACGAGGCTCGCCAGAGCCGCGTGGTCGAGCGCTTCCTCGACGAGCTCGAGTCCGGCGAGGTCACCGCGACCGGCGCCGGGTCCGGTTCGACCAGCGCATCGACCAACGGGAGCGGGGCGCGCTGATGTCCGGCACCATGCGGGGCGCGTCCGCCGAGTCGCAGGAGGCCCTGGTCGGTGGCGTGGACGCTGCCATCGACAACGGCGGCGACGGCAACCGGATCGCGGACGACCTCTTCGGGGTTTCCCGGCTGCTGGCCACCCAGCCGAGCCTCCGCCGCATCCTGACCGACCCGTCCCGCCCCGGGGACGACAAGGGCCAGCTCGTCCGCCAGCTGTTCGGCGGCAAGGTCGACGACGCGTCGGTCGAGCTGCTCGCCTGGGCGGTCAGCCGCCGGTGGGCGGCGACCCGCGACCTCGGCGACGCCCTGGAGCACCTCGGCGTCATCGCCGTGGTCAAGGCTGCCGACCGCGACGGCGAGGCCGACCGGCTCGAGGAGGAGCTGTTCGTCTTCAGCCAGGCGGTCAACGACAGCCCCGAGCTCCGCGACGCCCTGTCGGACCCCGCGAGGTCCGGCGAGGACAAGCAGCAGCTGCTGCACGGGCTGCTGGAGGGCAAGGTCACCGCGGGCACGATGCGGCTCGCGCAGCAGTCCACGGCCGGCTCGCACCGCACGGTCACCGTGGCGCTCGACGAGTACCAGAAGATCGCTGCCGCCCACCGTCACCGCCTGGTGGCGATGGTCACCGTGGCCAGGCCGCTCGGGGACGACGAGTCCCGCAGGCTGGCCGACGCCCTCGGGCGGCAGTACGACCGTCCGGTCCACATCAACACCGTGGTGGACCCGGACGTCATCGGCGGCATCCGCGTGGAGATCGGTGACGACGTCATCGACGGCACTGTGGTCAACCGCCTCGACGAAGCCCGACGTAGGCTGGCGGGCTAGTCACTCCGGCGGCCCCCCGGGTCGCCACCCAGAGTTTTCCACTCAAGACGAAGAGAGCAGGAAGAAGAAATGACGGACCTTTCGATCCGTCCGGACGAGATCCGGGACGCGCTGCAGCGCTTCGTGAGCGACTACCAGCCCGACGCGGCGAGCCGCGAAGAGGTCGGCACCGTCGCCGAGGCCGGCGACGGCATCGCGCGGGTCACCGGGCTGCCGTCGGCGATGGCCAACGAGCTGCTCGAGTTCGAGGACGGCACCCTCGGCCTCGCGCTGAACCTCGACACCCGTGAGATCGGCGTCGTCATCCTGGGTGACTTCCAGGGCATCGAGGAAGGGCAGACGGTCCGCCGCACGGGCGAGATCCTGTCCGTCCCTGTCGGCGACGGCTACCTCGGCCGGGTCGTCGACCCGCTGGGCAACCCCATCGACGGCCTCGGCGAGGTGCAGTCCGACGCCCGCCGTCCGCTCGAGGTGCAGGCCGCGTCGGTGGTCGAGCGCAAGTCGGTGCACGAGCCGCTCGCGACCGGCATCAAGGCGATCGACTCGATGACCCCGATCGGCCGTGGCCAGCGCCAGCTGATCATCGGTGACCGGCAGACCGGCAAGTCGACGATCCTCCTCGACACGATCATCAACCAGAAGCAGAACTGGGAGTCGGGAGACCCCGACAAGCAGGTCCGCTGCATCTATGTCGCCATCGGCCAGAAGGGCTCCACGATCGCCGCGGTCCGCGGTGCTCTCGAGGAGGCCGGCGCGATGGAGTACACCACCATCGTCGCCTCGCCCGCGTCCGACAGCGCCGGCTTCAAGTACCTCGCGCCGTACACCGGCTCGGCCATCGGCCAGCACTGGATGTACGACGGCAAGCACGTGCTGATCATCTTCGACGACCTGACCAAGCAGGCCGAGGCCTACCGTGCGGTGTCGTTGCTGCTCCGCCGTCCGCCGGGCCGTGAGGCCTATCCGGGCGACGTGTTCTACCTGCACAGCCGTCTCCGACGAGCTCGGCGCCGGCTCGATGACCGGGCTCCCGGTCATCGAGACCAAGGCGAACGACGTCTCGGCGTACATCCCGACCAACGTCATCTCGATCACCGACGGTCAGATCTTCCTGCAGTCCGACCTCTTCAACGCCAACCAGCGTCCGGCGATCGACGTGGGCATCTCGGTGTCCCGCGTGGGCAGCGCGGCGATGACCAAGGCGATGAAGAAGGTCACCGGCTCGCTCAAGGTCGACCTCGCGCAGTTCCGCGCGATGGAGGCCTTCGCGATGTTCGCCTCCGACCTCGACGCGGCGTCGCGCCAGCAGCTCGACCGGGGGCAGCGGCTGATGCGGCTGCTGCGCCAGCCGGCGTACTCGCCGTTCCCGGTGCCGGAGATGACGGTGTCGTTGTGGGCCGGCACCACCGGCAAGCTGGACAACGTGCCGGTGGAGGACGTCTCCCGCTTCGAGCGCGAGTTCATCGACTACCTGCGGCGCTCGCACGCGGGGATCCTCGACACGATCCGCGAGACCAACGACTTCAGCGACGACACCTCCTCGGCGCTCGAGTCGGCCTTCAGCTCCTTCGCCGACCAGTTCGAGACCTCCGAGGGCGGCTCGATCCGACCGCGCAACGAGACGCACGAGGCGCTCGAGGACGAGGGCCAGGAGCAGATCGTCCGGCAGAGGCGGGCCTGAGTGGCCCTCTCCCTGCGGGAGTACCGCGCCCGGATCCGGTCGGTCGAGTCGACGAAGAAGATCACCCGGGCGATGGAGCTCATCGCCGCCTCCCGGATCATCAAGGCCCAGCAGCGGGCGCAGGCGGCTGCGCCGTACGCCCGTGAGCTGACCCGCGCGGTCACGGCGGTGGCGACGTACTCGAACGTCGACCACCCGCTCACCACCGAGCACCCCGAGCCGCGACGGGCGGCGGTGCTCATCGTGACCAGCGACCGCGGTCTCGCGGGGGCGTACTCCTCCAACGCGCTCAAGGAGGCCGAACGCCTCATCGCCAAGCTCAAGGGCGACGGCCTGGACGTCGACATCTACGTCTCCGGCCGCAAGGGCGTCACCTACTTCACCTTCCGGCGTCGGCCGTTGGTCGACTCGTGGGTCGGTCACTCCGACCAGCCGACGTACGACGTGGCCCGCGAGATCGGTTCCGCGCTCATCGCCGCGTTCACCTCCGACGGGGCGGAGCCGCCGTCGGA
>CADCUK010000130.1 GCA_902805865.1 uncultured Nocardioidaceae bacterium
TTTCGTGCTCTTCACGTCCGGTCCGCTCGAGGCGTCGTACGTCCGGTTCATCGAGCGGCGGCTGCGCGAGGAGTTCGGGTTCGTCGGTTCGCCGATCCACCTCCAGGTCCGGCCGCGCAAGAAGGGCGAGCGCAAGGGTCGGTAGCAGTCTTGCTCGTTGAAAAGCGAGCGGGTCTTGAGCCCGTCCGGTGGTTGAGGAGCGAGCGGAGCGAGCGTCTCGAAACCCCTTGTGGAGCTTGCCTTCACGGCCCCGAAAGTGTCGGTGGCGCCGTGTTGGATGAAGTCATGACAACGACCACCGATCTCGACTCCCGGGCGGGTGTCCTCGCTGCGGCCCGGGCTGCTCGTCGGGCGGAGACGGTGGCAGCAGCGGACCAGCTGCGGTGGGCTGCGGAGTGGGCAGCGATGCACGAAGTGGTTGACCTCCACGACGCTGCGGCGTCGGCGGTGTTCGGTGAAACGATCGTGCCGGTGGCCGGTCCCGGTGCGCCGCTGGTCGGCGAGTTCTGCGTCGCCGAGCTCGCCGCGGCGCTAGGTCTGCCGACCGAGGCTGGTCGTGAGCTGCTGGGTGACGCGATCGAGCTCAAGCACCGGCTCCCGCGGGTATGGCGGAGGGTGTTGGTCCACGACCTGCCTGCGTGGCGGGGCCGCCGGATCGCCCGGCGCACCATGGAACTGACCCCGGCGGCCGCGGAGTTCGTGGACCGGCAGATCGCTCACGTGGCCCACAAGGTCGGCCCAGCCGTCGTCGACCGGCTCATCGACGAGGCGATGGCCCGGTTCATGCCGGAGACCGCTCGGGAGATCCGACGCCAAGCTGCTGACGGGCGGCACTTCACCGTGGACCACCGTCAGCTGTCCTTTGCCGGCACGAGCAGGGTCTACGGCGAGCTGGATCTAGCCGACGCCTTGGATCTCGACGCCGCGGTCACCGCTCGTGCGGCGGTGTTGAAGGACCTGGGCTCGACCGAGTCTCTCGATGCCCGCCGGGCTGTCGCGGTCGGTGAGATCGCCCGCCACGAGCTCACCCTCGACCTCACCACTGAGACAGGCAGGAGCGGCCGACGCGAGACAGTGCTGTACCTCCACCTGCATCATGACGCCTTCACCGGGGACGCAGTGGTGGGACGGGTGGAGAACACCCGGTCATTGGTCACCGCCGACCAGGTTCGCGAGTGGTGCGCCAACCCGTTCGCCCACGTGGTCGTCAAGCCGGTCATCGACCTCGACGAGCACATCCACGTCACGTCCTCCGAGGTCCCCGACCGGCTCGCCGAGCAGGCCGACCTCCGCGCTGCGACCTGCGTCTTCCCCTGGTGCAACCGCGCCGCCCGCCGCTGCGACCACGACCACGTCGTCCCGCACGGGGACGGCGGCACCACCTGTTCCTGCAACATCGCGCCGCTCTGCCGCCGCCACCACCGCCTCAAGACCCATGCCGCGGGCTGGAGCTATACAGTGCTCGACCCCGGCAGCTACCTGTGGTCCAGCCCCCACGGCTACCAGTTCCACCGTGACCACACCGGCACCCGCGACGTCACCCACGACCCACCACCACGACCCGACTGACGCGGTGCGTCTCAGCGGGACCGTCGGGCGCCCACCGAGACGATCGAACAGCCTGCGACCCATTAGTGTCGCCAGCATGTCGCTACCGAGCCCTGCCCCTGACCGCGCGTGCCTCGTCACCGGTGCCTCGTCGGGAATCGGTTCCGACATCGCCCGGGAGCTGGCCGCCCGCGGCCACCAGGTCGTCCTGGTGGCCCGTTCGGAGGAACCGCTGCGCGAGCTCGCTGCGGAGATCGGGTCGGATGCGGCGCCCGCGCACGTCCTGGCCACGGACCTCTCGGATCGCTCCGCCCGCGCCGGGCTGCTCGGACGGGTGGCCGAGCTCGGCCTGACGGTCGACGTCCTGGTCAACAACGCCGGGTACTCCACGCTGGGCAAGGTCGTCGACGCCGATCCGGACGACGAGATGGCGATGGTGGAGGTCGACGTCGTAGCCATCCAGGACCTGTGCACCCGGGTGCTGCCGGGGATGGTCGAGCGCGGTCGGGGCGGGGTGCTCAATGTCGCGTCCACCGCGGCCTTCCAGCCGTTGCCGGGCCAGGCGAGCTACGGGGCGGCGAAGTCGTTCGTGCTGTCCTACACGCTGTCGCTCGCCGGTGAGCTGGCCGGGACCGGTGTGACCGCGACCTGCCTGTGCCCGGGGCCGGTGAAGACGGGGTTCGCGGACCGTGCGGGCTTCGAGCCGAACGACTTCGACTCGGCGCTGCCGAAGGTGATGTGGGTGACCTCGGAGCAGGTCGCGAGGTACGCCGTCCAGGAGCTCGATCGCGGCAGCCTGGTGGCGATCCCCGGACTGGCGAACCGCGTCGGTGCGCGGTTCTCCCGGGTTGCTCCGCACCGACTGCTGCTCGAGATCCTCAAGCGCATGCACCCGGCGCTGCGGGAGCACTGAGTCGGCTTCGGACCACCGGCGGCTGTGAGATAAGGTCTTCCACGGTTCGCTTCCGCTGGGAGCGACTGCCACGGGCTGTGGCGCAGCTTGGTAGCGCACTTGACTGGGGGTCAAGGGGTCGCAGGTTCAAATCCTGTCAGCCCGACCGGTGAACACGCAGGTCAGAAGGGTCTGAGTAGTCAGACCAACGCATCGTCTCAGCGGTCACCCGCCCGATCATCGAGACCGTTGGGTCGTCGGTGGACTGACCTGACGCGTTCCCGCCCTCGCGGCGTCTAGCCTGAACCGATGGAGGCGTTGTGGGACTGGGCGTTCCTGTTGGGACCGCTCGGCGGAGTCATCCTCGTGCCCATGGCGTGGGTAGTGGTCAACAACGCACGTGCCTCGGTCAGGTTCAAACGTGCGATGACCCGATTCGCTCTCACCCTCGGCTTGCTCATCGGCACCCACTGGGTCGTCTGGTGGTTCTCGTTCGAGACCTACCAAGGCGAGACGTACACCAACGACCTCTTCGCGGTGAGCACAGTGCTCATGTACGTGTGCGCCGTCGGCTGCCTGGGTGCGTACCTCGCGGCTGGGCTGGCCTCCGTACGACGTACTGGTTCGTGAGGGTGTTCGGCCCGACCTCGGTCTGCCCTCAGCGTCGCTCGATCAGCTGGCCGATGCCTCCGCGCAGTCCGACGACGTAGAACCCGGAGTTCCCGTCGGAGTACCAGACCTGCCTGCGCCTCAGGTCCCACTCGGGTTGGGACATTGCGAAGGCTCCTGCGGCGGTGGGGTTCAGGGTCCTGCTGCCGGGCAGGACCGGACGGTTGAAGTAGCCCACCTCGACGGGGTTCCTCAGGTCGCTGATGTCGAAGAGCCGCAGCCCGGACAGGATCATCGAGCAGGCGACGATCTTCGGGTCCTCCCGGTAGGGCACGGAGCAGTAGTGGGCGGCGTACCCCTGGACGGGGACGGAGCCGCCCGGGTCGGTGCGCTGCTCGCCCTCGTGCACCTTGGGCTGGTGCACCTCGAGCCGCATGTTGGACACGACGGTCGGGTTGCGACGGTCGCTGCGGTCGATGATGCGCGCCGCGCCCACGGCGCCGCTGCCGTCGAAGTTCTCGAACTCGTCGACCTCGAGCAGGTACTTCTTGCCGTTGCGCGTGAACGGCTCGGCCACCTGGGGGATCGACACCTGGGGCCAGGTGAGGTCCGAGACGATGCGGACCTCGGGGTCGGGTTGCCGCTCCTGGACCTCGCTCACGTCCAGCACGCGGAGACCGATGGTGTTCACGCCTCCGGTGTCGGTGCCGAGGTTGGCGACGAACATGGTGCGGCCGTCGTGGGAGAGGCGCAACCCGTGGTAGGTGACCCCCTCCTGCTCGAAGATCATCTCGGGGTTGCTGGGGTCGGTCAGGTCGACGGCGGTGAGGTTCCCGCCGCCTGCGCCTGCGACCCAGAACGTGCGCCCGTCCGGGGAGAAGCCGCTCTCGTGGCCGTACGACGCGTTCTGCTCGGTCGAGAGCAGCTCCGGGTGCCGGCAGTCCTTGCTGACGTCGTAGATGTCGACGACGCCGATGTTGGTGTCCGGGTTGCCGAGCACGGCCGCGAGCAGCCCACGCTTCTTGTTCACCAGCAGCGACTCGTGCGGGCTGAGCATCGCCGGCGTCGTGAGCTCGGCGGTCTTCCGCGGGCGGGAGGGGTCGTCCATGTTCAGCACGATCACGCCACGCCCTTCGGCGGCGGTGAACAGCACGTCGCGGGGGAAGAGCAGCGTGGAGTCGTAGAAGGCACAGGTGTGGCCCTGCTGGTCGGTGTAGCGCTGCACCTTGAAACCACCCGCGACGCCCTGGTGCGCGACCTGCACGGTGTTGCACTGGTACCCACGCGCGTAGCGCTGGTTGGCGTACTCCTCCGTCGGGACCCGACCCTGCCGCCCGGTCTCCGGACGGTCGTCAGGCCCGTTGCACGGCGCCTGGGGCGTCGCTCCCCGCAAGGACGCGTCACCTTGCGCCGATCCTCCGAACGTCGTCAGCGCGCCGACGGCCAGCAGGAGGGCGACGACGGTGACGACGAGACGGCGGACCGTCGGGTCTGTCCAGGTGAGAGGTGCGGTGCGTTCCATCCGTCGACCGTACGCGAGTTCTCACCGTTTGACATCGGCGCGCAGCAGGGGCCAGACCCCCCGCCGGGTCATACCGCTCGATCACCAGGGGACGGTGCGGTTCTGGAAGTCGATGAAGTGCAAGCCGCCTTCCTGCTCGTGACCGGTGATCGTGTCGACGACCCCCGACACGCTCTCGTGGTGGACAGCACGTGCACCCTCCGTCCGGGGTGCTGACCGCGAGGCAACGCACAAGTGCATCAGCACCTAGCTGACCCGACCTCGCTCTATCGGGATGGTGCTGGTCACGCCATTGGCCTCCACCGTCAGCTCCGACGGTGCAGAGGTGAGGCCCTTTATGGTGACGGTGACAATTGTGGCTTCGGGTCGGCACGGCCCACTGTTCAGATCGTCCTCAATGACCAGCTTGACGGTTTCAGCGACCCTCGTGTCAGCCGCAGCCAGAGGAAGGCAACCCGACGGCCAAATGATGGCGGGAGCGAACGCGAGGGTGCTGCGCTGCGGGTTCCAAACGGCGAACTTGCCGAGCTGCTCCTCCGACAGGGTTGCGAGGTCCTTCGACAGACCTGCCCCGACGTTCACCTCGAGTGAGGGGGCGGTCGACGGAGCGGTCGAAGGGGCGGTCGAGTCAGCGACCAGGGGGGCATCGCTGTCGCGGTCTGGGTCTTGGTCTTCGGTGGTGCCCTGAAAGGTGAGCGCACTGCCGACAACAACGAGTGCGGTCATGACGGTCGCCCCAGCAGCCAGGCGACGGTCCCTGCGTCGCTTGGCGGCGCGCCCGCAAGAAAGCAGGTCGTCAACGGTCGGCACCTTCAGGGAGGACTCGTCGAGGTCGTCCAGCAACGACGGTGGGAGTTGACTCATGACTGATGTCCTTCGGAGACGTCTGAGAGATGTGGGCTGCGGGCGAGGTTTGCCATCGCTCGTGCGTGACGGCTCTTCACGGTTCCGGGCGAGACCCCGAGGAAGAGCGCGCACTGGGACTCGGTCATCTGCGCGTAGTACCGCAGGACAACGACCTCGCGGTGGTCGTT